>JBGGNG010000106.1:0-30313 GCA_041287635.1 Actinomycetota bacterium
CTGGATGCGATCGCAGAGCTTCATGATCAGCCGCAGGTCGTGGTCGACGACCACGACCGAGCAGTCGAGGCTCGACCGGATCCGCCGGATGTTCTCGAGCAGCTCGTCGGACTCGGTCTCGTTCATGCCGGCCGCCGGCTCGTCGAGCAGGATCAGCGAGGGGCGGCGTACGACAGCCCTCGCGATCTCGAGTCGACGCTGCATGCCGTACGGCAGGTTCACCGCCTTCTCACCCTCGACCCGCGTCAGCCCGAACCAGGCGAGCACGCCGTCGACCGCCGACTCCTCGGTGCCGGACGGGGCGGCGGCCTCGACGTTTTCGCGCACCGTGAGCTGCGCGAAGAGCCTGATGTTCTGGAAGGTGCGTGCCAGTCCCAGGTCGGCGACCCGATGCGACTTCCGTCCGCCGATCTCCTGGCCCTCGAACGAGATCTGTCCCTGCGACGGCACGTAGACACCGGAGATCACGTTGAGCAGGGTGGTCTTGCCGGAGCCGTTCGGACCGATCAGGCCGAGGATCTCGCGCTGCCGCACCTCGATGTCGACCCCCCCGAGGGCCGTGACCCCCTCGAAGTGCTTGGCCACGCCGTCGCCCCTCAGGGCGAGTGCGGCGTCAGCCCCCGGTGGCTCGATGGTCGCGATCGCCGTGTCCGGCTCGGCCGATGCGGGCTGGTCGATCGGAGCTCGGCGCGACCGTCTCGTGGCCGGCGTGAATCGCCGCACGAGATCGTCGATCTCCCATCGATCGAAGATGCCCTCGGGGCGCAGGATCAGCGTGATGATGATCAGCAGGGCGATCGCGAACTGCACCGTGCCCGTCACGCGCGGGAGCTCCCACGGGCCGATCGCGACGCCTTGCTCCACGCGGGCGAGGGTGTCCGTGAGGAACGTGATGATCGCCGCGCCCGCCACCGCCCCGGTGAGCGACGTGCGGCCGCCGATCACGAGCATCGCGAGCAGGGCGAACGTGATCGCGAAGTAGAACTGGTTCGCGTTGAATGCGATCACGCTCTGCGCCCACAGCGATCCTGCCGCCCCCATCATCGCGGCGCTCAGCAGCCACCCGCCATACCTGGTCCGCACGACGCTCGTGCCGACCGATGCCGAGGAGAGCGGGTCCTCGCGCGTCGCCCGAAGGCGCAGTCCGGCCCCCGATTCCTTGTAGAGCCGACCCACGAGCAGGAACGCGACCGCGGCCACGGTGGCCACGCCGAGCGTCGTCCGCACCGGGATCCCCGCGAGGCCGAGCGACCCGCGCGTGAACGTCGTCGCGTTCTGGAAGAACGTGTGCACCATCACCAACAACGCGAGCGTGGCCATCGCCATCGTCGACTCGGTCATGCGGATGATGGCGCCACCGAAGATCGCCGCCACGACGAACGCGGCCAGTGCGGACAACGCGGTCGCCGGCAGCAGTCCGAGGTCGGTGGTCGCGAGCGTCGCCGGCAGCTCGGGGAGCTGGGCGTCCTTGATCACGGTGGGGATCGTCACCAGGGCCGTCGTGTAGGCGCCGATGCCCATGAACGCCACGTGGCCGAACGAGACGATGCCGCTGTTGCCGATGAACGTCTGGATCGAGACCACGAGCATCACGTTGACGAGGAACATCACGTACGTGCGGCTCGACGACGACGACCCGAAGCCCTGGACGAGCGCCATGCCGCCGACCAACAGCAGGGAGGTCAGCACCGTGCCCCAGAGCGCGGGCCGCAGGCGGTTGCGAGGGATCGGACCGCTCATACGGCCTCCATCCGCTGCCCGAAGAGACCCTGCGGCCGTACGTAGAGGATCGCGACGACGATCAGCAGCGCCGTGGCTTGCGCGTACGGAAGCAGGGAGCCGGGGAGCAGTGCCTGGAGGAAGACCTCGAGGGTTCCCAGGAAGAAGCCGCCGAGCACGGCGCCGCGCAGGTTCCCCAGTCCGCCGATCACCGAGGCGATGAACGCCTGGATCACCGGCACGAACCCGGTCGCGGGGTTCACCGACGTGGTGCGGGCGATCCACAGCACCCCGGCGATGCCCGCCAGCAGTCCGGAGATCAGGAACGCGAGCGAGATCACCCGGTTCGCGCGCACGCCCAGCAGACGGGCCGTGGTGAAGTCCTGCGACGCCGCCCTCATCGCGAGACCCGATCGCGACCTGCGCATGAACGTCGTCAGCGCCACGAGCGAGATCGCGCCGATCGACGCGGTGATGATCGACAGGACGCTGATGCGCACGGGCCCGAGCTGGATGGCCTCGTCGAACAGCTCCGGCACCGGGATGCCCCGCGAGCGCACCGACACCGCCTGGCGGAACGCACCCTGGATCAGCTGCGCGACCGCGAACGACGTGAAGAGCAGCGAGACGAAGCTCGCGTCGCGCAGCGGCCGGAACGCGATCAGCTCCATCAGCACCGACGAGATGCCGGCCGCGATCACCCCGACCAGAGCCACCACGATGAACGGCGCTCCGAGGTATGTGGCGGCCAGCATGGCGTAGCCGGTGATCGTGACGAGCTCGCCGTAGGCGAAGTTCAGCATGCCGAGCACGCCGTAGACCATCGACAGACCGAGCGCGAGCAACGCGTAGATGCTGCCGAGCGACAGCGCGTTCACGAGCTGCTGCACGAACTCCGAGGGGCTCACGGCGTCCTCACCCCGCCTGGCTGATACCGAGGTAGGACCGCTCCAGCTCACCCTCCACGAGCTGGTCGGTCGACCCGGACGCGACGACCGACCCCACCGACAGCACGTAAGCGCGGTCGGCGATCTCGAGCGCTCGGTGCACGTTCTGCTCCACGAGCAGCACGGTGACCCCCTCGGCTCGCAGCTCCTGGATCAGCTCGAAGATCCGGTCCACGAAGATCGGCGCCAGGCCGAGCGATGGCTCGTCGAGCAGCAGCATGCGGGGGCGCGACATCAGCGCCCGTGCGATCGCGAGCTGCTGCTGCTCCCCACCCGAGAGCGTGCCGGCCAGTTGGTTCGCCCGCTCGCCGAGGATGGGGAACCTGCCGAGCCACCGCTCTGTGTCGGCGCGCAGCTCGTCTCGATCGGTTCGCGCGATGCCGCCGACCGTGAGGTTCTCTTCCACCGTGAGCGCGGGGAAGACGTGTCGGCCTTCGGGGACCAGCGCGACGCCGCGCCTGAGCACGGCCTCGGGGACGAGCCCGGTCAGGACCTCGCCGTCGAGCACGACCGAGCCGTGCTGGGGCTTGAGGGCACCGGCGAGTGCCCGCAGCAAGGTCGTCTTGCCCGCACCGTTCGGCCCGAGCGCGGCGACGATCTCGCCGGGCGTGACATCGAGCGAGACGTCGCGGACCGCCACCACCGCGCCGTAGGCGACGGTCAGCGCGTCGACGACGAGCAGGGGAGGACCGTGCTCGGCGGCCTCAGCCGTCCGTTCCTCCTCCCTGCCGGCCGCCACGCCTAGACGGCCGGCACGTAGGCCGGGAACGCCGGTTGCTCGAGGCAGGTGAAGGCGGTGCCGTCCATCTGGATCAGGGCGGCGGGCTTGTTGGCCCGCCTGGTCTCCGAGTCCATCACGACCTGCCCCGAGATCCCGGTGAAGTCGGTCTGCGCGAGCTGCTCCATGATCGCGTCCGGCTCCGCGCTGCCCGCGGTCTCGATCGCGTCGGCCACGAGGGTCACCTCGTCGTAGCCGATCACCGCGACGTAGGAGCTCGGGTCGGTGCCGTTCGCCGCGCTGTAATCGTCGTAGAAGGCCTGCACGTCGGGGTCGCCCTCGGCCGTGCACACCGAGTTCGAGAACGTCAGGCCGTCGATCGCCTTGGCTCCCGCATCGAGCAGCGAGGCATCGGCGTTGCCGTCGGTTGACAACACCGGCATCGTGAGCCCGGCCTGGCGCAGCTGCCGCAGGAAGACGGCGCTGTCGGGCAGGAACATCGGGGTGAACACCGCGTCGGGCGTGGGGTCGACGTTCGCAAGCTTCGTGACGACCGCGGAGTAGTCGCCGGCTCCGATCTTGTACTGGTCGGTGCCGACCACGGTGCCCCCGCCGTTCTCGAACGCGTCGGAGAAGAAGACCGGCAGGTCCTTGGTGTAGGGGATCTCGTTCGAGCCGATCACGTAGGCCGTCTCGTATCCCTCGGCGAGCGCGTACTCGGCCAGCACGGCGGCCTGGATGTTGTCGCTCATCACGAGCTGGTAGGCGCACTCGCCCATGTCGCCGACGAGCGATGGCGCGGTGCCGAGCCCGGTGGAGATCGGGGTGCCGGCGGCGCACGCGACCTGACCCTCGGCGAGGATGCCGTCGCCGACCGTGCCGATCAAGTAGACGGCGCCGTCGTCGATCAGCTGCTGGGTCACCTTCGCGGCCTCGGCCACGTCGTTGCGCATGTCGACCGTCTGCAGCTCGAGCGGGCGTCCGAGCACGCCGCCGTCCGCGTTGATCTGGTCGACGGCGAACTGCGCGCCCTCCTGCATCGGCGAGTCGTAGTAGGCCCAGTCGGTCGTCAGGTCGGCTGGGAAGCCGATCACGATCGGGTCGCCGGATGCCTCGCCGCTGGCGGCGGTGTCCCCTCCCTCATCACCGCCGTCGTCGGAGGTACTGCATGCGGCACCCACAAGACACAGCACGAACACGAGCGCGACCGATCTCCGAAGCATCCCCCTACCTCCCGGTGCCGGCTATCGGGCATTCGTACGCTGGGCGCCGGAACCTGTCAAGCTCGTTACCGGCTTCCCCTCAACGGGCGGATGCGTAAGAATCCTGACTTTCCGAGGGAGGGGACCACGCACACCAGCGAAACGATCGGCGAGGAGGTTCGCGAGCGCCTCGGCGAGATGACGCCGTCCGAGCGGCGGGTCGCGAGGGCGTTGCTCGCGACCTATCCGACGGCCGGCCTGGAGAGTCTGCCCCATCTGGCCGAGGGTGCCGGCGTCACGGGCCCGACCGTGTTGCGGTTCGTCCGCAAGATCGGGTTCGAGGGCTACCCCGACTTCCAACGCTCGCTCCGCGAGGAGGTACAGGCTCGCACCGAGAGCCTGTCCTCGCTCTACCGGACGCGTGGCGCGACCCAGGACGACGAGGTGCTGCGTCGGAGCCAGCAGGCGTTCATTCGGGCACTCGACGCCACCCTCACCTCGAGTTCCCTCGAGGACGAGCTCGCCCATGTCGTCGCTCTGCTGTGCGATCGGAAGCGTCGCCTGTGGTTCGTGGGGGGGCGGTTCAGCCAGCTCGTGGCGACCTACCTGTGCCTGCAGCTGCGCATGCTCCGGCCCGGCTGCGCGATGGTGGGTGAAGAGCCGGAGCGCCGCGTGCTGGACAGCATGGAGCTCTCGCGCCGCGACGTGCTCTGCCTCTTCGACTACCGCCGGTACCAGCAGGACACGATCGCGGCCGGCACGATCGCCGCGGAGCGCGGAGCGGTCCTCATCGTCTTCACCGATCCGTGGCTGTCGCCCGTGGTCGAGTCGGCGAGGCATGTGCTGATCTCGCACGCCGACTCCGCGTCGCCGTTCGACTCGATGCTCGGTGCGTTCGCGCTCGCCGAGCTCATCGCGGCCAAGGTCGTGGTGGCCCTCGGCGATCAGGGACGGACCCGGGTCGCGCAGCTCGAGACGGTGCACGGCCGTCTGCACGAAGGCCTCGCCGCCGTGGTGGATCCCGACGCAGGAGGTGTGCACGCAGGGTGAGCGGGACAGCCGACCCCCACCGTTCGACCGAGGACACGAGCGTGCAGGCTCAGCTCGAGGACGCCGGGGTGGCAGCCGTCATTCTGGGGTTCGTCGATCCCTCGATGATCGTCCGTGCGAAGAGCATCCCGATCGCCCGTTTCGGCCAGGTCGCTTCTTCAGGTGTCGGGTTGTCGACGCTGTTCAACGTGGCGATGTCGAACGATCAGTTCGCGCTGCTGCCCGGCTACATCGACGGGCCCAGCGGCGATCTTCGGCTGCGTCCCGACCCGGCCGCCACCGTGCCGCTCGCCGCGATGCCCGGGTGGGCGTGGGCCCCCGTCGACCAGTTCAGCCAGGAGGGCGAGCCCTACCCTGGATGCCCGCGGGCGTTCACGCGGCGCATGGCAGACGCGTTCACCCAGCGGGGGTTGTCGGTCCACGCGGTGTTCGAGTTCGAGTTCTCCGTGGGTCTGGATGTGAGCGACGGAGCGTTCGTGCCGGCCCACGAAGGGCCCGGCTACAGCGATATCGCCCTCGTCCGCAACCACGACTTCGCGCTCGACCTCCTCACCGCGATGGAGGCCCAGGGCTTGGGCCTGCAGCAGCTGCATCCCGAGTACGCCGACGGCCAGTTCGAGATGTCGATCGCCCCTCGCGACCCGGTGGCCGCCGCCGATGCCGCGATGGTGGTTCGCCAGACCGTCCGCGCCGTCGCCCGGCGACACGGCCTCGTGACCTCGTTCGCTCCCCAGGTCGGCCCCGATACCGGCAACGGCGCGCACGTCCACCTCAGTCTCTGGGACGGAGCACGCAACCTGCTGGCGGGCGGCGACGGTCCGGCGGGCATGCACCCGCGAGGAGAGGCGTTCGTCGCCGGGCTCTTGCACGAGCTGCCGGCGCTCGTCGGCGTGACGGTGCCGACCTGCCTCGGCTACCGGCGCCTGCAGCCCCACCACTGGTCGGGAGCGATGCAGTGCTGGGGCACGGAGAACCGTGAGGCCGCCCTGCGGTTCATCGCCGGCACGACCGAGGCGACCGCAGGGTCGGCGAACGTCGAGATCAAGCCGGTCGACGGCACGGCCAATCCCTACCTCGCGGTCGGTGCGCTGCTCGCGGCAGCTCTCTACGGGGTGGCGTCTGACGACCGCCTGCCGCCGTCGACCGAGGAAGACCCGGAAGGGCTTCCCGACGAGGTCAAGGCGGAACGGGGCGTGCGGCAACTGCCCTCGACGTTGGCCGAAGCCGCCGAGCGGTTCGCCGAGTCGACGGTGTTGCACGAGGCGATGGGGGACTTCCTGTTCGAGACGTTCCTCGCCACGCGGCGTGGCGAGGTCGAGCAGTATGCGGGGCTCGACGACGACGAGCTGATCCGCCGCCTGCGGTGGCGGTTCTGAGAGGGACCACGGTCCCAGGAGGCGAGCGCAACCATGGCACGAGTGGACCTCACCGGCGCCGACGTGATCGACGCCCACTGCCATCCGTTCACCAGCCAGGATCTGCTCGACCGTGAGCCGAGGACCTTCGAGACGCGATGCATGTTCCTCGGGACGGCGTTGATCTCCTCGAACCACGCGAACCTGGAGGCCGCCGCCTTCGTCGAGGAGCTGACGGAGACCACGATGTTCGGTCTCGCGCTGCGCCGATGGATCGCGCGGCACCTCGGCTGCGAACCCACCAAGGACGCGGTCGTCGCCGCGCGCGATGCGGCCCTGCGCGCCGATCCGCCCGCATACGTGCGCGGGCTGCTGGAGTCCGAGCACGTCGTCGCGGTCGTCGCCGACGAGGGGTACCCGCAGCCCACGATCACCCGCGCGGAGTTCGAGGTCGCCCTCGGTGGCGTCCCCGTGCATCGCGTGGGTCGCATCGAGCCCTGGATCGTCGACGCCAGGGAGGAAGGCACGTTCGACGGGACGGTGCAGCGGTTCGAGGAGATCGTGAACGGCGCCGCGGACGACCCGCGATTGATCGGGTTCAAGACGATCATCGCCTACCGCACCGGGCTGGACATCACGGATCCCTCGACGTCGGAGGCCACCGCGGCGTTCGATCGGTGGCGGAACGACGACTGGCGCGAGTCCCGGGAGCACGCGAAGCCCGCCCGCGACTTCCTGCTGCGCCGCGCGTTCGCGATCGCGAAGGAACGGGACCGTGTGTTCCACGTGCACGTGGGGGCGGGTGATCCGGACGTGAACCTCACCCACGCGACGCCGCAGGACGCGTTCTCGTTCTTCGTCGAGCACCAGGAGCAGCCGATCCTGATGATCCACTCGGGATGGCCGTGGGTGGCCGAGGCCACCTACATCCCCACCGTGCTGCCGAACGTCTACATGGATCTCTCCGAGCTGGTGCCGTGGGGATGGGGGCAGATCGATTGGTCACTCGAGATGATCCTCGGGTCGGTGCCCGCGGCGAAGGTGGTGCACGGCTGCGACGAGTCGTCCGAGCCCGAGATGTTCCCCGTCTCGGCTCGGCTGGTGCGTGAGGCGCTCGAGCGGGTGCTCGGCACGTTCACCGATCGCGACTACCTCTCGGTGGACGACGCCGAGTCGATCGGCCGAGGGGTGCTCGCCGACAACGTGAGGAAGCTGCACGGCATCTGATGGGCGGCTCCTACCACGCGATCGTCGTCGGCGGCGGGCACAACGGACTCGTGGCCGGTGCCTACTTCGCGAAGGCGGGTGCGCGCACCGTCGTGTTGGAATCGCGCTCGAAGGTTGGCGGCGCGGTCGACACGAGCGCACCGTTCCCCGATCACCCGGAGATCAACGTCTCGACATACTCCTACGTGGTGTCGCTGATGCCGGCGTTCATCATCGATGAGCTCGGACTCGAGCGACACGGCTATCACGTGACGCCCTTCGGCCCGTACTACCAGGCGTTCCCCGATGGGCGGTCGATCACGATCTACGGCGACGACGCGGCCAAGACGTACGAGTCCGTCGCGAAGTTCTCCGTGAAGGACGCCGAGGCGCTGCCCGCCTACGAGGCATGGATCCACGGCATCACAGAGGTGGTCGGGCCCCTGCTGCACCAGACCCCTCCCAACGTCGGATCGATGACCTTCGGCGACCTGCTGTCGCAGTCGAAGGCCGCGTGGACGATGCGTCATCTCGGCGCCCGCGGTGTCGCCGACGCCACGCGCCTGTTCACGATGAGCCTCTCCGAGCTGCTCGATCGATGGTTCGAGTCCGAGCAGATGAAGACGATCATGATGGTCGACGGCCTGATCGGGCAGTGGTCGGGGCCCGACGAACCGGGCACCGCGTACGTGCTGCTGCACCACGCGATCGGCAGCGTCGGAGGCGGGGAGAGCCACACCGTGAACTGGGGCTTCCCCCGGGGTGGCATGGGCTCGGTCGCCGGTTCGATGCGCGACGCCGCGATGTCGTACGGGTGCGAGATCCGCACCGAGGCCCGGGTGCGACGCATCCTCGTCGAGGGAGGCCGGGCGGTCGGTGTGGCGCTCGATTCCGGCGAGGAGCTTCGAGCGCCGATCGTCGTGAGCTGCGTCCACCCGAAGATCGCGTTCCTCGAGCTGATCGATCGCGCCGAGCTCCCCGGGGACTTCGTCTTCGACATCGAGTCGTGGAAGTCGCGTTCGGGCGTCGTGAAGATCAACGTCGCGATGAGCGAGCTGCCGGACTTCATCGCCGACCCCGGCACCGACCTGCAAGACCACCACACCGGCTCGGTCGAGCTCTGCCTGTCGCGTGACTACGCCGAGCGAGCGTTCCAAGAGGCCCACCTGGAGCACCGAGCGGCGACGGCTCCGTTCGTCGACGGCGCGATCCCGACGACGATCGACACCGACCTCGCGCCGAAGGGCGTGCACATCTTCTCGATGTTCAGCCAGTGGGTCCCCCACGAGTGGAACGAGGACCCACACCGCGACGAGCTCGAGGCGTATGCCGACCGCGCGATCGACGGCTACACGGAGCTCGCGCCGAACTTCCGCGATGCCGTGATCGATCGCCAGGTGATCGGGCCGTACGACATGGAGCGGGAGCTCGGCTTGATCGGCGGGAACATCTTCCACGGGGAGCTGACGGTCGACCAGCTCTTCCACATGCGGCCCTCGCCCGGCTACGCCGACTACCGCACGCCGATCGCCGGTCTCTATCACGGCTCGTCGGCAACCCACGCGGGCGGCGGGGTCAACGGCGTGCCGGGCTGGCAGGCGTACCGGGCCGCTCGGGCCGATCACCGTCGACGCGGGGCGCGGATCCGTCGGGGGCGCTGAGGGCCGATCCTCGCGATCCTCGGGAGAGGGGGCGGGGGCGCGAACGGCACGACCCGGTCGGCGCGGCGCCGGTCACACGGGGCACCGCGCGGCGCGGAGCCCTGCCGAACTGGAAGATGGCCCCCGCCCCACCGACGACGGTGGCGGAGCGCGTGGGCGCCGTCAAACGCCCTGTTCGCACACGTCGCCGGGAGCGGTCGTGCCCCGCTCACGCATCGTTCCGTACGCTGCAGGCACGACCGACCGAGGGGGAAGCGATGCGCGCGATCAGGGTCCACGAACAGGGTGATCCCGACGTCTTGGTTGTGGAAGACGTCGAACGACCGGAGCCGGCCGAGGGTCAGGCGCTCGTCGGCCTCGACGCTGCCGGGGTGAACATGATCGACGTCCAGCAGCGCTCCGGGGCCTACCCGGTGCCCCTGCCCTACACGCCAGGCACCGAGGGGGCCGGCGAGGTGCTCGAGGTCGGGCCCGGTGTCCAGGACGTCGGTGTCGGCGATCGGGTCGCGTTCGCGATGGTGCTCGGTGCCTACGCCGACGCAGCCATCGTGCCGGCCGGACGCCTCGTGCCGGTCCCCGACGGTCTGTCGAGCGAGAGCGCGGCGGCGGTCCTGCTGCAAGGCATGACGGCGCACTTCCTGACGGAGTCGATCGCACCGCTCGAGGCCGGCGACGTCGTCGTGGTCCATGCGGCCGCGGGGGGCGTTGGGCTGCTGCTCACCCAGATGGCGGCGGCGAAAGGTCTGCGGGTGATCGGCACGACATCGACGGAGGCCAAGGCCGAACTCGCGAGAGCCGCCGGCGCCTCCGATGTCGTGGTCCGAGGATCACGGGATCTGGGCGAGGTGGTGCGGTCGCACGGCGAGGGGAGCGGGGCGCGGATCGTCTTCGACTCGATCGCCAAGGACACGTTCGAGGACAGTCTCGAGTCGCTCGCCCGGCGTGGCACCCTGGTGGTCTACGGCCAGTCGAGCGGGCCCGTGCCGCCGTTCGACATCCGCCGGCTTCAGCCTCCCGGCTCCGTCTTCCTGACCCGTCCGGGCCTCGCGGACTACACCGCGACGCGCGACGAGCTGCTCCATCGGGCGGGAGCCGTGTTCGCGATGGTCGCGAGCGGCGAGCTCGACGTGCGCGTGCATGATCGGTATCCCCTGGAGCGAGCGAGCGACGCGCACCGTGCGCTTGCGAGTGGGACCACCACGGGCAAGCTCCTCCTCGTCACGGGTCGCTGAGGAACGGCTCCCTCTGACGGCGCGCCGGCTTGACAAAGCTAATGGCATTAGCCATACTCGTCTCATGAAGCTAATGGCATTAGCCAACCGGGAGCAGGAGGAGGAGAGGGACATGATGAGCCCCACGACCGCCGGCGCGCCGACCGCCGAGTACCTGGAGCGGCCCGAGGGACGGATCGCCTACGACGTCACGGGAGAGGGTCCGCTCGTCGTGGCCGCACCTGGTCTCGGCGACCTTCGATCGGTGTACCGCTTCCTGACCCCGGGCCTCGTCGAGTCCGGCTACCGGGTCGCGACGATGGATCTGCGCGGGCACGGAGACAGCGACGCCACGTTCTCGAGCTACGACGACGTCGCTGCCGGCACCGACATGGTGGCGCTTGCCGAGCACCTCGGGGGCCCGGCGATCCTCGTCGGCAACTCGATGGCTGCGGGGGCGGCGGTGTGGGCGGCCGCCGAACACGCGGACGTCGTCCGCGCCCTCGTGCTCGTCGGGCCGTTCGTGCGCGACATCCCGATGGGGCTCGCGACGAAGCTCACGCTCCGCCTCGGGCTGCGCAAGCCATGGGGCCCGGCGGTGTGGAACGCCTACTACGCGAAGGTCTACCCGGGGCGGCCACCGGCGGACCTGGCGGAGCACCGGGCCCGCATCCGCGAGAGCTTTGGTCGCCCCGGACATTGGCGCGCGTTCGTCGCCACGACCCATACCTCCCACGCGCCCGCCGAGGCGAGGCTCGGCGACGTGCACGCCCCGACGCTCGTGGTGATGGGCGAGCGCGACGCCGATTTCTCCGACCCGGGCACCGAAGCTCGGTTGATCGGCGATCGGTTAGGCGCACGGGTCGTGATCGTGCCCGACTCCGGCCACTACCCGCAGGCCGAGTACCCCGAGGTCGTCACGCCCTCGGTCATCGGGTTCCTGGCAGAGGCGACGGGGCGTGCCTAGAGCGGGGCTCTCGCGAGAGGTCGTCGTCGCCGAGGCCGCGCGGGTCGCAGACGAGGTCGGATACGAACGGCTCACGCTCGCCGCGGTCGCGGAGCGACTCGGCGTCGCGGTGCCCAGCCTCTACAAGCACGTGGACGGCCTCGGCGAGCTGCGACGAGACCTCGCCGTGCTGGCGCTGCGCGATCTCGGCGTCGCGCTCGGATCGGCCGTCGACCGAGGTGACGACGCAGACGACGGCCTGCGAGCGATCGCCGAGGCGTACCGGGGCTACGCGCATGCGCATCCGGGCCGGTACCCCGCCACGCTGCGAGCCGTCGATCCGCACGATCACGACGCCGATGAAGCGAGTCGGGCGCTGCTGCAGATCGTGTTCTCGGTGCTCGCTCGGTATGGGCTCAGCGGCGACGAAGCGATCGACGCGACCCGCGCCCTGCGCGCCGCCCTGCACGGCTTCGTGACGCTCGAGGCGGTGGGCGGCTTCGGGCTGCCGCGCGACGTCGATCGATCGTTCGCGCGGTTGGTGCAGATCCTCGACACGGCGTTCCGTGACTGGAGCCCCGAGCGGATGCTGCTGTGATGCCGGGCAGGCGCCTGCCTCCGATACCATCGCCCGCATGGGTCGACTCGACGGGAAGGTGGCGCTCGTCACGGGCGGCACGTCGGGCATCGGCCGCGCGACCGCGGCGATGTTCGCCCACGAGGGGGCCGTCGTTGCGCTCACCGGTCGTGACGAGGGCCGAGGAGCCATGGTCGTGGGGGAGATCGACGCGGCCGGGGGCCGCGGCGAGTTCGTGCGCGCCGACGTGCGATCGGCTGAGGACTGCGAACGGTCCGTCGCTCGAACGATCGAGGCGTTCGGCCGGCTCGACGTGCTCTTCAACAACGCGGGCGTCTACGTGGCGAACGACGTGCTCGGCTGCGACGAGGACGAGTGGGACCTGCAGGTCGACACGAGCCTGAAGGGCGCGTTCCTCATGTCCCGTGCGGCTCTGCCTCACATGATCGCGCAGGCGTCGGGCTCGATCGTGAACTGCAGCTCCGGCTGGGGGCTCGTCGGCGGCGTCAAGGGTGCTGCGTACTGCGCCGCGAAGGGCGGACTCGTGCTGCTGACGAAAGCGATGGCGCTGGACCACGGCCCGCAGGGGATCAGGGTCAACGCGGTCTGTCCCGGCGACACCGAAACCCCGATGGAGCATGAGGACGCGCGGAACCAGGGCCTCAGCTGGCCCGAGTACGTCGCGTTCGCGAGCGAGGGTCGCGCGATCCCGCGCATGGGACAGCCCGACGAGGTCGCCCGCGCCGTGGTCTTCTTGGCGAGCGACGAGTCGAGCTACATCACCGGGGCGGCCTTACCGGTCGACGGTGGCGGGGTGGCCGGCTGATGGATGGTCGTCCCAACGGCGCGAACGGCGATGCGATGACTGCGGACGAGTGGCCGGGCCCTGGCCCACCCTCCTCGCCCGGCGGGATCTCGAGGCGCGGGACGGGCTCGCGCCCTATTGCGGCCGGAGGGTGAGGTGTTGACGGCCAGGGAAGGAGCTATCCGCATCGCGGTCTCCGACCGGATTGCGGGCTCGGGCGAGATCGAAGGCGATCTGCGGCTGCCGCGCGATGCTCGCGGCCTCGTGCTCTTCGCCCACGGCAGTGGCAGCAGCCGCCACAGCCCGAGGAATCGGATGGTGGCCGACGTACTCAACGTCGACGGGCTCGCGACGCTGCTCTTCGATCTGTTGACCCCCGCCGAGGAAGCGGTCGACCTGCGGACCCGGAACCTGCGGTTCGACATCGCTCTGCTGGCCGAGCGGCTCCTGATCGCGGGCGATGCGATCGCCGTTCGCCCCGACACCGCCGGTCTGCCGTTGGGCACGTTCGGAGCGAGCACCGGCGCCGCCGCCGCACTCGTCGCGGCGGCAGAGAGGCCCGACTCCGTGCGCGCCGTCGTCTCGCGCGGCGGCCGGCCCGACCTCGCCGGGGACGCCCTCGCGCTCGTGCGGGCGCCGAGCCTGCTGATCGTCGGGAGCCTCGACCGCGAGGTGCTCGGCATGAACCGGGATGCCGCGGCTCGCATGGCCTGCGAGGTGGAGCTCGCGATCGTGCCGGGCGCGACGCACCTGTTCGAGGAACCAGGAACGCTCGACGAGGTCGCCAGTCTGGCCTCCGACTGGTTCACCCGTCGCCTCCCCGCGTAGGCGCGCAGGCGGCGAGACTTCACACGACCGTTACCTCGTATCCCTGTCGCGGTGGCGACCCCGCTCGTAGCCTCGATGCATGACTTCCTCGATGGGCATCTATCAAGGCGACGAACGGTCCGAGCGTGCGGTGCTGGCGTTGGTCGCGCACGACGAGAAGAAGGACGACCTGCTCCAGCTCGCCACCCGCCACCGCTCGACGCTGGCGAAGCTGCGTCTGATCGCGACCGGTCACACGGGCGGCCAGATCGCCGCGGCCCTCGACATCGACGTGGAACGCGTGCACAGCGGGCCCGAGGGGGGCGATCTCGAGATCGGCGCTCGCATCGTGGCGGGCGACGTCGACGCCGTGGTGTTCCTGCGGGACCCGTTGACGTCGCACCCGCACGAGCCCGACATCCAGGCGCTCCTGAAGGTGTGCGACATCCACGGGGTGCCGCTGGCGACGAACCTGGCGTCGGCCGAGATCCTGTTGCGCTCGCTCTCCCAGGCGATGTGGTGGGGCCGCAGCGCTGCGGAGTCCGTGCTCGCCGGCGCCTGAGCCGGCGGGCACGAAGGGCCTCAGTAGCCGGGCCCGGTCCGAGCCTCCTCGACGACGGCGTCGCCGGCAGCATCGACCACGAACCACACGTCGCCCACCCCTTGGCCCTCGACGTCGCCGGGCGCCTGGTCCGACGCGAAGGTGTAGAGCGGCTGACCGGCGTACGTGACCTGGACGTCGCCGTCGTCGCGTTCGGTCGTTCCGAGGAGGGACGCGTCGATGCCCTCACCCCCCGTCGGCGCGTCGCCAACCAGGGCCGGCCACGAGGCGGCGCAGTCGTCGTAGCACGTGCTGGAGCCGTCCGTGTCGGACTCGAACAGGTAGAGGGTCATGCCCTCGGCGTCGACGAGGATCGACCCGAGGTCGGACTCCGCGAGCTGCACCGTGGCCGCCTCGGCGGCCGGGCTCTCCTCGGCAGGGGGGCTCTCCTCGGTCGTCGCTGAGTCGCCCGCGCCGGCCGCACCGTCGCCGTCGTCGCCGCACGCGGCGAGCAGCATCGTCAGCGCGAGGCCGATCGCGGCCCCCCGCATCCCACCGATCCGCATCGTGGCGTCTCCCTTCGCTCTGTCGCTCGATGTCGCCGTCAAGTCGCTGGGGATACGGACGATCGACCGGCCGGGTTCACCCGTTCCGTGAACCGGCGGTGCCCGCAGCCCGTACCCTCGTCACGACGATGGGAACGGCACGATTCGACCTCGACGAGACCGGCATCAGGGCCGCCTACGCCGCCCACGCCGGGGAGATGCTCGGCTTCGCGATGCGTTCGTTGAACGATCGCGGCCTGGCCGAGGAGGCCGTGCAGGAGACGTTCGTCCGGGCATGGCGCTTCGGCGATCGATTCGATCCCGAGCTCGGCACCGTGCGCGGGTGGCTCTTCGCGATCCTGCGCCACGTCGTGATCGACATCGCCAGGGCCCGCGCGATCTGGCCCGAGCCGGCGACCGACGACGCGCTCCAGCGCTTCGCCGACGGCGCCGACTCTGCGGAGGACCGGCTCGAGCAGGCGCTGCTCGCCTGGCAGATCGAGGAGGCGCTTCGTCGCATCGGCGACGATCACCGATCGGTCGTGGTCGAGACGTATTTCCGACGGCGTCCGTACGCGGAGGTGGCCGCCGAGCTCGGCATCCCCGAAGGGACCGTGAAGAGCCGCGTGTACTACGCCCTGCGGGCGCTGCGCTTGACGCTGGAGGAGATGGGGTGGGATGACGCCGCAACCCGATGACCACGTGCGCCTCCTGCTCGGTGCCTACGTGCTCGGACACCTGGCAGCGGGCGAGGCGGCCGCCGTGCGAGGGCACCTCGACGTCTGTCGCACCTGCCGGCGCGATGCGTCCGAGCTCGCACCCGTGGCCGACCTGTTGCCGCTGGCCGATCCTGAGCGCATCGGAACGACCGATGACCCGGCCCCGTCGCGCGAGATGCTCGACGAGGTGCTCGGGCGCATCGAGCGCGAGCGCAACGAGCGGGATCGCAGCCGGCGCCGCTCCATCCTCGCGCGGGTCACCCTGGTCGCGGCGGCGCTCGCGATCGTGACGGTGATCGCCGCGGTCGTCTCGGAACCGGCCGAGCGAGCAGGCGGCGAGGTCGTCGCGATGGTCGCCGTGCAGGCCGGCGTGATCGGAGAGGCTGTGGTCCACGAGGATCCGCAGAGCACATGGGTGGAGCTGACCACGTCGGGGCTCGCTGCCGGCGAGACCTACGCCGTGTGGCTCGAGGAGGTGGGCACGGGTGCGCGCGCCCCGCTCGGCACCTTCGTCGGTGTCGAGGGCCACCTCTACATCAGCCTGTACTCGACCCTGCCTCGGGATCGGGCCACCTCGGTCGGCGTCAGCACACCCGACGGGGACACGGTGATGGAAGGAACGATCCCGGCACCCGCGGCATCCTGAACGCCCGGGCTGAGATCCCGCGGCGTCGCTGAGAGAAAGAGTGACACGAACCCGAGTTCCGGGTTGACCCCCCGCCGGTTCCCGGTATGTTCCGGCGCGAGAAACCGCTGGGGCCCTCGGGTTCCGGCGGTTTCTCACTTTCCGACCCGCCTCCAGGAGTGAACGGATGCGTCCCTTCCGACTCGGCGCCCTGATGCTCGCACTCGTCGCGACGATGGTGCCGGTCGCAAGCGCCCCTGCGCAGGGCCTGCGCCAGAGCCAGAGCTCGAAGGGTGCTACCGCCCCGATCGGGCGGGTGACAGCCTCGTTCAGCGAGCGATCGCGTCGCGTTCGATCGGGCAGCTCATGCACCGCGGCCCGCCGCGCCCCCTGCCGAGCTCCTCGCCGTCGATCGTGATCACCTCGATGCCCCCGTCGCGCAGACGGTGGTTCGTGTCGACGTTGCGCTCGTAGGCCACGACGACGCCGGGCGCGATCGCGAGCACGTTGTTGCCGTCGTCCCATTGCTCGCGTTCGGCCTGGAAGCGATCGCCACCGGTCTCGAACTGGCGGATCCTCGGCACGTCGAGCGCCCGGGCGAGCGCGTCGAAGAGGTCGTCGGCCTCCTCGACGGAGAGCCCGTTCGCGCCGGGCGTGACTACGTAGGTCATCATCGCGTCGCGCGCATCGGGGAACACCGTGAACGCGTCGACGTCGAGCATCGTCAGCACGGTGTCGAGGTGCATGCTCGATCGCTGTGACGGGATCTCGACCGCGATCACCTGCGTCGCCGCCTCGGCCCGGAAGAGTCGCTGCGCCAACAGCTCAACGGCTGCCGGGTGGGTGCGCTCGCCCATGCCGACGAGCACCGCGCCGTTGCCGATCACCAGCGCGTCGCCGCCTTCCAGGAACATCGGGCCGACGCCGTCGCTCCACACCTCGAAGTCGGCGTCGGTGAACATCGGGTGGTGGTCGTAGACGGCCTGCAGGTGAAGCGACTCGCGGATCCGCGCCGGCATCGCCATCGTGTTGATCGAGACGCCGCCGTAGATCCACGCCGACGTGTCGCGCATGAACAGCGTGTTGGGAAGCGGCGCCGCGACGTACCCGCGTCCCATGCGCGCCACGATGCTGTCGCTCGTGAACGGCAGCTCGTCGAAGGTCACGCCCGCGACCAGGTGCTGGGCGAGATCGGGTGAGGACAGGGCCATCAGCCACTCCCGCACCTCGGGTCCGAGCGTGGGTCCGAGCAGGTCGGGGTCGAGGTGTTGCACGAGGCGAGCACGCACCTCGGGCTGCTCGAGCACGTCGGCGAGCAGGTCGTCGAGGTAGACGATCTCGACTCCGCGAGAGGAGAGCGCCGCCGCGAAGGCGTCGTGCTCCTCCCTCGCCCGGCCGACCCAGAGCACGCCGTCGAAGAGCAGCTCTCGAGCGGTCGTGGGTGTGAGCCGCTGCAGCTCGAGTCCGGGCCGGTGCAGCATCACCCGTCGCAGCCGGCCGACCTCTGATCCCACGTAGCAGCGAGGCGGTGCGGGGTTCGATGCGGCGGCCTCAGTCACGGGCAGAGGCTACACCCCGGTCGAACGCGCTTGCCTTCACGTCATCCGCCGGTAACCTCCGATCGATGATGTTCCGGCTCCCCCGCTCGTTGGTGACGCTCGCCTCGGGGCTCGCGTTCGGGTGTGTGATCGCGGTGGGAGCCGTTCGAGCGCCCGCCGAGGCTATCCGCCAGGGCGCGTTCTCCGTCGGTTGTCGATTCTCCCACGCCTCTCGCGACGATCCGATCGTCTACCCGGGCGAGCCGGGCGCGTCGCACCGCCACGGCTTCTACGGCAATCGCAGCACCGACGCGGACTCGACCCGGGAGTCGCTGCTCGCCTCGCGCTCGACGTGCGCCCACGACGGCGATCTCGCGGCAACATGGTTCCCCGCGGGGATCTTTCGGGGGAGAGCGATCGTCGCGCCGAAGGAGCGCACGTACTACTTCCGACCGGACCGTCCGATGGGCACGCTGCCGGCAGACATCAAGTTGGTGGGGGGCGACCCCCACGCCACCTCGCCGGGCAGCAACCCATTCGTGTCGTGGTCGTGCGGCAGGGGCACCCCCAAGGCCGACCACCCCTACAGCTGTCGTCCATACCAGGGCGACCTCGGAGCGAGTCGCGACGGTCTCGTCGGCAGGATCGACTTCCCGTGGTGTTGGGACGGACGGCTCGACTCGGGCGATCACATGTCGCATGTGATCTACCCACGCGATCCGAAGCGGTGCCCCGATTCGCACCCGAGGGTGATCCCACAACTCTCGGTCAGGATCCACTGGAGCATCTGGGACGTCTGTGCCGGTGAGCGACCATGCGGACCGAGGAGCGACGGCACCAATGTCGCGCTGGTGCTCTCCAGTGGCCCCTACTGGACGATGCACGCCGACTTCTGGAACACGTGGAAGCAGAAGGCGCTCGACAGACTGATCGATCGTTGCCTGCGCCGGGGCGTGAACTGCGGTGTCCTCGGCGCCGGTTACGCGGTCGCCTGAGGCATCGGGGGCAGCGAGGGGGCGTCCGGGGTGCCCGGCACGGAGGCATCGCCTCGCGCCGCCACCCACAACGCGCCGAGTCCGACGATGGCCGCGATCATCCACGTGAGGCCGCCGACGAAGGGGATCAACGCGATCGCCCGCAGGATCGCCCACCCCACGAGGAAGGCGACGAACCGCGACTTCGGCGGCGCCATGAGCCGGCGTCCGAGCACGTGGGCGCCGGCGACGTACCCGATCGTGTAGAGCAACGCGAACGCGAGCATCAGGAACAGCCCGAGCGGGATCGCGACGACGATCACCAGCAGCAGCACGGCCGCGAGCGGCAGCAGGAAGAAAGCCCCGGCCCCGAAGCCGATCGTGGCGCCCGTGCGATCCCGCGCGGCAGCCGCGATCGCGAGGTCGAGGCCCGGCGCGAGCGCCAGCAGCGCCAATCCGAGGAGCAACGTCGAAACCGAGTAGCCGATCCACCACGCGATGCGGCTGGCGAATCCGAACGCCGTGGCGTCGAACTCGGTGCTCACCCGGCGTTGCTCACCGCGCACGGTTGCTCCAGGCTCGACGTTCGGGTCGTCGACCGTGACGAGGTTGCCGCCGACCGTGGCGCCCGACCGGACCGTGACCGATCCGTTGAACACGACGACGTCGCCCTCCACGGTGCCCGAGATCTCCGTGCGACCGTTGAACACGACGACGGACTCGGTCACGGTGCCTTCGATCACGGCAGGGCCGTTGAAGATCACCGCGCTGTCGACCGTCTCGCCCTCGGCCACGAGGAGCTGCCCGCTCAGCACGATTTGCTCGTCCTTCGGGTCGGTGTCGGCGTCCTGGGCAGATGCCGGCAACGCCAGTGCGAGCGATGCGGCGACGGTCAGCGCGAGCATCGTCGCAACCCGCAGCAACGTGGATCGGCGGTGACCACCAGGCCGAACGGGGATGCGCATCGAACGTTCCTCTCCAGATCCGATGCCGTGAGCGTACGGCTGTGGCTCGGCTCTCCGCAAGGTCGGTGCGTCCGGCCCGGACCCGGGCGTCAGGGGTCGGTCGGCGTACCTCGAGCTTCCCGGCGGTCGCACGCTGTGGGTGGAAGGGGGTGAGATCGATGCAGCAGACGCAGCAGGAGGAGCAGATCCGACGAGCGCAGAAGATGCAGCAGACGCCGCGAGCCGGACCGCTCCGCACGCAGCCCTTCGGTCCGGAGCCGACGCAGCGCCGGTCGAGGACGCCGTGGGTGCTCGTCGCGCTGTTCGCCGTGATCGCGATGGTCGTGGGCGGGTTGTTCGTCTACCCCACGGTCACGACGACCGATGGCGAGGCGGTCGCGAACGACATGATGGCCGCCTGGAACTCCGGGTCGACGCAGGACTTCTCGGACGTCTACGCGGAGCGTGTCGTGCTCACGACGACCGACGACGCCGACCCCAGTGTGGGACTCGACGACGTCATCGCCCGAGCCACCGAGGCGCAGGCCGGCGGTTTCCAGGTTGAGCGCGTCGGGGCCTTCACGGAGACGGAACAGCTGATCGCCTTCCCCGCGAGCCTCACGACGGACGATGCGGGATCCGACGAGCTGATGGTGGTGCTCCGCTACGACGACGCCGGGGCGATCGTCGAACACCACGTGATCTGGCAGCAGCCGTGATGCGGCGGGTCGTGTGAGAGCCTGCCGACGTGGCTGAGCTGCAGATCGAGGGTTCCGTCGCGCCCGGGTTCGAGCCGGTCGCCGAGGTGTTCCGCCGCGCCTTCGACGACCTCGGCGAGACCGGGGCAGCCGTCTCCGGCTATCACGATGGCCGGCCCGTGGCCGACCTCTGGGCGGGCGAGTCGGCGCCAGGCGAGCCATGGTCGCGCGACACGATCGTGCACGTCTACTCCGTGACGAAACCCTTCGCTGCGGCCTGTCTGCTTCGACTCGTCGACGCCGGAGAGGTCGACCTCGATGCACCGGTCGCTCGGTACTGGCCGGCCTTCGCGCAGGCCGGGAAGGCCGAGGTACGCGTGCGCTGGTTGCTCACTCACCAGGCCGGGCTGCTCGGCCTGCGAGAACCCCTTCCGACCGAGGCGTTCTACGACTGGGACCGCATCGTGGGGGCGCTCGAGCGCGAGGAGCCATGGTGGCCGCCGGGCACACGCCAGGGTGAGCACGCATCGTTCTTCGGACACCTCGTCGGCGAGGTCGTCCGGCGCGTCGACGGACGCAGCCTCGGCACGTTCCTACGTGAGGAGATCGCCGACCCGCTCGACATCGGCGTGCACGTGGGATTGCGTCCCGACGAGGAGGCTCGGTGCGCCACCGTCCACGCGATCGACGGCGACTGGTCCGAGCGCACGCTGGGGGAGCCGGGCTCACTCCATGCCCGAGCGCTCGGCAATCCGCCCGGCCTCGTGGATCTCGACGTGGTCAACGGCGGGTCGTGGCGACGCGCCGAGATCCCCGCGGTGAACGGGCACGCCACGGCGAGAGGGGTCGCGAGGTTCTACGCCGCCCTCTCGGAAGGCGGCACCCTCGACGGGGTGACGGTGCTCGCCGAGGGGACCGTGAGAGCGATGGCCACACAGCAGTGTTCCGGTCCCGACGTGTTGCTCGGGATGGACGTGTCGTGGGGACTCGGCGTCGGGCTCGACGAGTATGGCTTCGGCATGGGCGGGCTCGGTGGTGCCTACGGCGGGGGTGACCTCGGGCGGCGGTTCGGGTTCGGGTACGTGACGGCGGCGATGGCAGACTTCGACAGGGTCGAGCTCGTGGCTGACACGTTCGAAGCCTGTGTCGACCGGCTGCGTGCCGGAGGCTGATCACCGACCGCGTGCCTACCGGCTGACGCGCATCGAACCCGCGACGTCCGAGCCCCACGTGGTCGCCCGCTCGACCTCGCCGTCGATCAGCTCGTTGTGCCTGGTCACGAGGAAGCTCCCCGGCTCGATCGCGAGCCGGTATCCACGCGCCTCGAGCCGTGTGGCGACGTGCGTGGCCGCGGAGCCGGTGAGCCACGCCGGAGCCCCACCGATGCGGGTGTCGAACGCGGCTGCGGCTCGGCCCGCGCCGTCGGGGAGCGTGTCCATCCAACCCCGCAACCCCGGCCCCGTCGTCGGTTCCTCGAAGGAGTTGTGCTCGTCATCCAGCGCGGTCTGACGCGTCGAGTCCCTGCTGAGGCCATGCGCGTGGGTCGGGCCGCCGACGATCAACAGGTCGGCGACCGCGATCTCGTCGGGGTCGACGGCGTCGACGTTCCTGATCGTCACGACCACGCCCCGTTCCGCGAGCCCCGCGCCGATCGCCCGAGCGATCCGTGCGGTGTTGCCGAACATCGACTCGTACACCACCGATGCCTTCATGATCGATCTCCTCTCCCGATGTCAGCAGCCGTAGCAGGGCTCAGGCCCGGACTCGAAGCCCGTCACCGCGTCGCCGGCGTCGGCATCGTAGGTGTCTTCGTTCCCGGGTCCACCGTCGATCACGTCGCCGGACCGCTCGTCGAAGACGGTGATGCACCAGTCGTCACCGCGTCCGCCGAAGACGGTGTCGTCGCCGCGGATGGAGTAGAACTGATCGCTCCCGGCTCCCAGCACCGCGACCTCGGATCCGGACGTGTCGTAGACGTAGTCACGACCAAGTCCTCCCACGAGGAGGTCGTCTCCGTAGCCACCGCTGATCGAGTCGGCCCAGCCTCCGCCCAGGAGGCGGTCGTCGCCTATCTGGCCATGGATCTGGTCCCCGTCGAGGCCTCCACGCACGCGGTCGTTGCCGGCCTCGCCGTGGAGCTCATCGGCGCCTGGTCCGCCACGGATGCGGTCCTTGCCGGCACCTCCGTAGACGATGTCACGCCCTGCGAGGGCCTTGATGACGTCGTCGCCCTGGTAGCCGCAGATCACGTCCTTGCCGCCGGTGCCCTCGAGCACCTCGTCGGCCTCGGTGCCGACGATCGTGCAGGAGCGATGGATCACCGATGTGTCGGCGGCCTGCGCGATCTCCGGCCAAGCACAGGACGGTGTGGGAGCGCCGGTGGCGGCGAGCGTGGCCAGCGCCCCGGCGCTCAACGGACAGCCGGCGATCGGCCGCACCGCTGCCCGTGCCGAGATCGGCGACGCCACCACGAGCGTCACCGCCTGCAACAAGACCACGGCGAACGCCACGAGTATGGGAAGAGCGTTCGATCGACGCAGCTTCATGACGCACCTCCTCGTCTCTCAGAGCCGTGCCCGGCGGAACGCCACGACCCCCACGCGGGCCGCGTCCACCGTCGTCACGGTCCTCCGCCACGAGCGGCGGAGATCTCGGATCACCGCAGTGGGCAGGCGCCGCGCATCGATCGCTGGCCCCACCAACCGCACCACGAATCGCCCCGGCTGCACCCAGGTCGGGGCGAACCGCACCCGGTGTACATGCCACTTCCTCGGGCCGAGCTCGAACGTCACGAGCAGCACCATGCCGTCCTGTACCGCGGGGGAGAACAGCGCTGCCGTCATGCCCGAGAACGAGTTGCCCAGCCCGTACGCCACGTAGCGCCAGTGCACGCGCCGGATCGGCTGCACCACGTGGGCGTGATGGCCCACGATCAGATCGATCGCCTTCGAGGCGGTCAGTCGCTGGGCGAGCGCTTCCTGTTCGTTCGTGGGCGGATGCCGGTGCTCTGTGCCCCAGTGCAGGCTCAGCACGACGATGTCGGCGCCCTGGCGCCGCGCGCGGCGGGCCCGATCGAGGATTCGGTCCACGTCGATGTGGTTCGCCTCCCACGCATGGCGCGGGATGAGGCCGTTGAACGAGGCCGTGTACGACAGGTGGGCGATCACCGCGTCACCGACCCGGTAGAGAACCGTGCGTGCCGCTTCCCGTCGCGAACGCGCCGTGCCCGTGTGCCCGATGCCGAGCGAGTCCAGCTCGTCGAGCGTGGAGCGGATGCCCGCGGACCCGTGGTCGAGGGAGTGGTTCGACGCGGTCGAACAGCCGTCGTAGCCGGCCCGGCGGATCGCATCGGCGAGCTGGTACGGCACCGCGTACCGTGGATAGTCGTTGAGCCGCACGCCGCGCCCGGTGAGCGGCGTCTCGAGGTGGCAGATCGCGAGGTCGGCGGAGCGCGTGAGCGACCCCAGCGGCCGGAGCATCGGCCGGAAGTCGTAGCCGTGTCCGCCCGCGTTGGCTCGAGCCACTCTCCACGTCGCGTGGGTCGCCAGGAAGTCCCCCGTGAACGCCACGGTGACGCGGGGACCCCGGTGCGACGCCGATGCGCGGCCGAGGGGCGCCCTGCCGATCGTGGGGGCGGCGAGAGCGACCAACGCCGTGCACGCCACGATGGCTGTTCCGACGGCGACTCGCCTCGCGAGCATCGCACCGTCCTTCCGATCCGGCCCCTCTGATGCCATCGTGCGACCTGCGCATGGCGGCGAAGGAAGCAGCACGGCACTGGTTCGGCGGGACCGATGGCGGTGGGGGCGGGGGTTGACCGAAGGGATGCACAGCGTAGAAGTGATGCGTCCCAGTCCGTTCAGGAGAGGGAGGACCCCCCCCGATGTCCCGTTGCACACGTTCCACACGTTCCACACGTTCCACACGTTCCACACGTGCCACACGTTCCACACGTTCCGCGCGATCCATCACGACCGGCGCGATCGCGCTGGTCGCCGCCTTCATGCTCGTCGTCCCGCAGTCCGCGGGCGCCGACGAGACCGCCGAGCGAGGATCGTTCGAGTTCGCGACCCCGTTGTTCGGGCTCGCGATCAAGCGAGGCGACATCTTCGTGGCCGATGCCGGCCAGGGGGTCGTGCACTTCGACCAGCGCTCCGGCGAGCCTCGTTCGCTCGTCGCGCCCCTCCCCGGTGTCAGCGATATCGCGCCCTACACGGCCGGTGCGATGCACGCCGTCACCGGCGGCCCCGGCTCGATGCTGTATCGCATCATCGACGGTCGTATGAAGCCGGTCGCCGATCTCGGAGCGTTCGAGGCCGCCGTCAATCCCGATGGTGGCGAGATCGACTCGAATCCGTTCAACGTGGCCGCCCTGCCGGGTCGCCGCGCCCTCGTGGCCGACGCGGCAGCCAACGCGCTGCTGATCGTCAGCCGCACCGGCCGGATCGACTGGGTCGCGACGTTGCCCGACCAGATGGTGCCCACTGCGAACGCCAAGCGGATCGCCGATTGCCCGGATGCCGAGCCCGATCTCGAGTTCGTGTGTGAGCTGCCGGACCGGATCCCCGCCCAGGCGGTCGCGACCAGCGTCGCCGTCGGCCCCGACGGCGCGTACTACGTGGGGGAACTGAAGGGGTTCCCTGCACCGAAGAACCGCTCGCGCATCTGGCGCATCGAGCCGGGGACCCGACACGCGCGATGCGGCTCCAGCCCCGCATGCACCGTCGTCGGGCGTGGCTTCACGTCGATCGTCGACCTGAGCTTCGCGCGTGACGGAGCTCTGCATGTCGTCGAGTTCGACGAGGCGAGTTGGCTCGCCGCTGAGTTCGGGCAGGGAGTGGGGGGCACGGTGAGCTCGTGCGACCTTGCGACCTCGAGCTGTGACGTCCTCGCGGAGCTACAGCTGCCGACCGGTGTCGCCTCGACCCGACGACACGTGTTCGCGACGATGCTGGCCCTCGTGCCGGGCGAGGCCGACGTGGTGAAGATCGCCTAACGACCTCGAGCGCGTCTCGCGGGGCATACTGGCCACATGGCCGGGCCGCTCCGCGTGACGCGCTCGGTCGTCGTGCCCGAGCGGGAACTGCGCTGGCGCTTCAGCCGCTCGTCGGGTCCGGGCGGCCAGTCGGTGAACACCGCCGACTCCCGCGTCGAGTTGAGCCTCGATCTGACCACGACCACCGCGCTGGGTCCGACGCTGCGTGCCCGCGCGCTCGAACGCCTCGCCGGCCGCCTGGTCGACGGGGTCCTCTCGATCGCCGCGTCGGAGCACCGCTCGCAGCTGCAGAATCGGGAAGCCGCGCTCGAGCGTCTCGCCGAGACGCTCCGATCCGCGATCGCGCCCCCGCCCCCGAAGCGCCGGCCCACCAAGGCCACCCGCGCCTCGGTCGAGCGCCGCCTCGCGGCGAAGAAGCGCCGCGGCCGAACGAAGAAGCTCCGCCGGCCCGACGACGACTGACGTCGCTCTTCGGCGGTCGCGCCCCCCGTATGCTCATCGGAATGACGAGACGCATCGCTTCGCTCCTGGCCTTGCTGATGGCGGCCACCGTGCTCACCGGTGTGACCCCTGCCGCCGCCGCCGACTTCCAGGCCGACGCGTGGATCAAGCTCTGCGGCCTCAGCACGGGCTGCACGATCGACCCCCTGCCGCATCCGTGGAAGGGCCGCGACGTCTACAGCACGACGGGAGCCCGACAGGGCGTCGCCGTCCGCATGGAGGACGGCGAAGGTGTGCGGTTCTGGATCACCGTCGAGAACGATGGCGACCAACCCGACACCCTCACGGTCGACGGCTGCATGGGGACGCGCCGTTTCAAGGTCAACGCGGTCCTCATGGGCAAGCACAAGCGCCCCGACTGGCGAGCTCGCAACGTCACGCAGGAGTTCCGGCAGGGCACGCTCGCATTCTCGTTTCCCGCCGCGTCGGAACATGTGCGGAAGGTGTTCACCCTCAACATCGTCGCTCCGACACAGGCCGAGGGCGTCTCGTACCGGTGCGAGATCGTGATCCGCTCCCAGGGCAGGTGGGCCGCTCGCGACACCGTCGTCGCGACGATGACCACCTACTAGACCCTTCTTCGCGACGGCTGATCGGCCCGCGTCCCCTGGGTTGACCGCGAGCGCATCCCGTGGTTGGGTGGGCCGACTTCCCCGGTCTGGCGCTCGAAAGGTCGGAGTGTGAGGCGGCAGCTCCTCGTCGCGCTCGTGACGATTCCCCTGCTCGGCCTCTCGACGCCGCGCGCCCAGGCGGCGCATGATCTCGTCGTCGGGCTGTGGCCGCAGACCTACGCGCAGTTCCTGCAGGTCGAATCGGCATCGGGTGTTTCGCTCGGGTACTTCCGTGGGCGCCAGCGCGATGGTCAGTTCGACAGCCCTCTGGTCCCCTCCGATGCCGCCGCCGCCGCGGCTGCCGGGTACTCACTCGGCATGAACATCCAGCCGAAGACCGGGTCGGGCCAGAACCGCACGGGCATCCCGTACACGCACATCACCGAGCAGTTGCAGGCCGGCTCAGGTCCCTACTACGACAAGCTGGTCTCGTTCGCGAACGAGGTGTTGTCGCTGCCCACCTACGGAGAGGTGACCCACTACCTCCAGTTCCACTCGGAGGCCAACCTCCAAGCACCGCCGGGTGAGCTCGATGCGCAGCCGTACTCGGGCACGGGGGAGGAATACCGGGAGTGCTTCGAACTGGTCCGAGCCCTCTTCGATTCCATGGGGGTCACCGATCGCATCGAATGGCAGGTGGTGCTGTCCCGGGCGGCGTATGAGGGGAACCACGGGGGCCCGACGAACTGGTTCCCCGCCGACGTGAGCCTCTACGATCTGGTCGGCGTCGACAGCTATCACCGTCCGAACAGCTGGCTCGCCCCGGCCGAGTCGTTCGACAGCGCGATCGCGTTCGCACGATCCGTCGGCAAGCCCACCTGGATCGATGAGACCGGTGCCGACGAAGGCGGACCGATCGGATCGCCGACGGCCAAGGCCGAGTGGTTCGCAGCGATGGGGTCCTACCTCGACGCCAACGCGGCCGATCTCGCCGGCGTGGTCTTCTCACATGCGCAGGATGGAGGGAACTGGTTCCTCGATTCGGTGCTGTCGGGCGGACGGGCAACTTCGAACTACACGGGGACGACGTGGAACGCGTGGCGCAGCCTCGCGACGGAGATCACGGCGCCCTCTGCGCCCTCGGTCCACACGATCTCGGTCGCTGCCGCCGGGGATGGCGCCGGCTCGATCACCACCGACGTCGGCGCCGTCGACTGCGGACCGGTCTGCTCGGCAACCGTCGACGACGGCACCCACGCAACGTTCACCGCCACCGCGGCGCCGGGGTCGGTGTTCGTCGGCTGGAGCGGCTCAGGGGTGACCTGCCCGGGAACGGACCCGTGCTCCGCCGTGATCACGGCCGACACGACGGTCATCGCCACGTTCCGAGCGCTCGAGACGCTGTCCGTCTCGAGCGTGGCCGAGACCGGCGCCGGGTCGGTCACGAGCGCACCCTCCGGTATCGACTGCGACCCGGTGTGCGAGGCATCGTTCGTTCGGGGGAGCGAGGTGATGCTCACGGCCTCGCCCGGACCCGGCTCCGCCGTGCTCTGGTCGGGCGAGTGTTCGGTGGAACCGGGGGACGTCGACGTCTGCACCGTGTCGCTCGACGGGCCGAGGAGTGTCACCGCGACGTTCGTCACCGTCGCACGTGAGCTCACCGTCTCAACCTCGCGCGCGGGCAGTGGCGTCGTCACGAGCCAGCCGTCGGGCGTCGACTGCGGCACGATCTGCTCTGCCGCGTTCCCGCACGGCACCCTGGTCACGCTGACCGCGTCACCGGCGGCACATGCCGTGTTCACCGGCTGGAACGGGGCATGTGCAGGAGACGACCTCTGCGTCGTCACGATGGACGAGGCGACGAGCGTCGGTGCGACGTTCAGCCCGGTTCAGCGCACGCTCACGGTCACGAGGTCCGGCGCCGGCATCGGAACGGTCACCAGCGCGCCCGCCGGCATCAGCTGCGGCGTCGTGTGCACGGCGGGCTTCGACCACGGAACGCAGGTCACGCTCACGGCCGCGCCGGGTCCGGGCATGACGTTCGTCGGGTGGTCCGGTGCGTGCTCGGGTATCGCCTCGTGCGCCGTGACGCTCACGGCCTCCGAGTCGGTGAGCGCGACGTTCGGGCTGGCGCCGTCGCCGGTCACGCTCGCCGATGCCGCACCGGGGGTCGCCTACGACGGGTGGCACGGCGTGGTCGACGTGGCGGCCAACGGCGGCGCGTACCGCGCCGGCGACGTGAAGGGCCAGACGTTGACCTGGGTGTCGCCGACGACCACCTCGATCACGTGGATCGCCCGCACGGGTCCGAACCTCGGGCGCGCCAGCGTCACGATCGATGGAAGCGCCAAGGGCACGGTGGATCTCTACGCACCCTCGCCCGGCAGCGTCTCGAAGGTGTATCCGGGGCTGTCGAACGCCACCCACACCGTGGTGATCAAGGCCCTCGGCACGAAGGCCTCGACCTCGACCGGGACGACCATCACCCACGACGCGTTCGTGGTCGGCACGACGACGACCCAGGAGTCCGCGGCGTCCGTTCGCTACGCCAACTGGCAGAGCACATCCGCCACCGGAGCGAGCGACGGCACGTACCGATCATCGCGAACGAAGAACGCCACCGCCACCGTGGTCTTCACGGGGACCGCGATCGACTGGCTCACCGCCTTCGGCCGCTCCTATGGCAGGGCGAACGTCATGATCGACGGCGTGTCGAGAGGAACGGTCGACCTCTACCGATCGTCGACGACCTGGCAGGCGAAGGTCTCGTACTCGGGCCTCGCGACGGGGCAACACACGATGGTGATCAAGGTGCTCGGCTCGAAGAATTCGGCCTCGACCGGCACCGACGTCCCGATCGACGGCTTCGTCGTGTACCCCTAGTCCCCGAGGGTAGGGCGTGGTCGCTGTTCCCCTGTCAATGGGGGCGGCGCGACTCCTCCAGCGCGGCACGGCGCCGGTGTTCTTCGGCGACCTCGTGGTCGCCTCGGCGCTCCGACACGTGTGCGAGTGCGCGCCAGGTCCAGCCCGCGAGCTGGCGTTCGCCGAGCTCCTCGCTGATCACGATCGCTCGGCGAAGGTCTCGCTCGGCGTCGTCGAGGCGCCCGAGCTCGCGCTCGGCGATGCCTCGTTCCGCGAGGGCGTCGCCGAGCTCCCACCTGGCGCCCAGGTCGGTGAAGATCTCGATGCCGCGGTCGAAGTAGGGGAGTGACTTCTCGAAGTCCAACCGCTCCTCGTGCAGCCGTCCCTCCTGCACGGTGGCGACCGCGAGGCTGAACTGGTCGCCCATGTCGATCGCGGCCTCACGGGCACGCTCGATCATCTCGGTCGCCTCGTCGAGCCGGTCCTGGTCGGCGATCACGATCGAGAGGGAGCAGAGGGAGCGGACGCGGGCCCACCGATCGTCGTTCGCCTCGGCGATCCCGAGGGCCCGCCGCCAGATCGCCTCGGCATCCTCGAGGCGCTTGCGGGTCCACG
>JBGGNG010000107.1:0-12627 GCA_041287635.1 Actinomycetota bacterium
ATCAGCAGCGTCATCGCGATCGCGAACACCGCATCGGTGAAGTACGCCACCCGGTCGAACGACGCGCCGTGGTCCCGCTCGTACTTCCACCGGTGACGACCCTTCTGAGACGTGTCGTCATGCCCGTCGGTCTCTCGTTCCACTCGCTGATGCTCGCACGACGGCCGTCCGAAGCGCGAGCCGGTCGAGCACGGTCGGGCCACTACGATGACCGCATGACTGGGGCCGTCTGGCGATGCCGTGAGCACGTCTTCCCGCTGGGAGAGCGCACGCTCGTGATGGGCATCGTGAACGTCACGCCCGACTCGTTCAGCGACGGCGGGCTGCTGGGCGGTACGGACGAGGCGGTGGCACAGGGCCTGCGCATGGTCGCGGAAGGCGCCGACATCGTCGACGTCGGCGGGGAATCGACGCGCCCCGGTTCCGATCCCGTGCCCGTGGACGAGGAGCTGGCGCGGGTCGTGCCGGTGGTCGCGGGGCTGCGCGAGGCGGCGCCCACAGGGGTCGCGCTCAGCGTCGACACGCGCCGCCCCCAGGTCGCCGAGGCCGCGATCGAGGCAGGGGCGTCGATCGTGAACGACGTGACCGCGGCCGCCGACCCGGCGATGTTCGACGTGGTGATTCAGACCGGCGCCGGGCTCGTGCTGATGCACATGCTCGGCGAGCCGAAGACGATGCAGGACGATCCTCGCTACGACGACGTCGTCACCGAGGTCAGGGACTTCCTCGCCGCCCGGCTCGGGGTCGCGGTCGCGGCCGGCGTCTCGCGCGATCGCCTCTGCGTCGATCCGGGTATCGGGTTCGGCAAGAACCTCACGCACAACCTCGCCCTCCTTCACGACATCGCGTCGTTCGAGGACCTGCGGGTGCCGGTGCTCGTCGGCGCGTCCCGCAAGGGGTTCATCGGTCAGCTCACCGGTGTCGACGACCCGGCCGAGCGCGTCGAGGGGACCGCGGGCGCGGTCGCCTGGTGCGCGGCCCACGGAGTGGACGTGGTACGCGTGCACGACGTGCTCGAGATGACGCGGGTCGTGCGCGTCGTCGACGCGATCGTGCGGGGCATGCCGTCGTGATCGCGCCGGCGCCGACGCACGCGGTCGGCACCGAGGCCGGTCTCGTCGCGTTCCACGACGAGGGCGAGGGGCCGCCGGTGCTGCTGCTGCACGGGTTCCCGGCGTCGTCGTGGCAGTGGCGCGACTTCCTGCCGCTGCTGGCTGCGAGGTTCCGGGTGATCGCACCCGACCTGCCCGGGGCGGGCGCGTCGCGGCCGGCCGACGGCGTGACGCTCGACCTCGCGACCCTCGCCGGCGCGATGCAGGAGCTCGTCGACGCGCTCGGTATCGAGCGGTTCGCGGTGGTGGCCCACGGCGCGGGCGCGGGAGTCGCGCAGGTGCTCGCGATCGAAGGCGACAACGTCGACGCGCTCGTGCTCCTCAACGCGGCGACCCTCGATGCATGGCCGTCGCCGGGAGTGCGACTGGCCGGCGATCGACTGGAGGCCGACGGTGCGACGCCGGCGCTCGCGCGATCGCTCGTCCGCGGCGCGTTCGAGGCCGGCGCGGTCCGCCGAGAGCGGCTCACCGACGACGTGCTCGACGCGTACGCCGAGCCGTACGTCTCCGGTGACGGCCCGGAGCGGTTCGCCCGCGTGGTCGCCGGCCTCGATGGCATGGGTCTCGCGGGACGTGAGGCAGAGCTCGGCGCCGTCGCGGCGCCGACCCTGATCCTGTGGGGCGAGGACGACCCCGTGTACCCGCCTGCCGTGGGGGAGCGGCTGAACGACGCGATGCCGTCGTCGACGCTCGGGCTCCTCCCCGGGTGCGGCCACTACCTCGTCGAGGAAGCGGCCGAGACGCTCGGGCCGATGATCTCGGAGTACCTGCGCGCGCGGTACGCGCACGCTCCCCACGGTCACGCCGACCCGAACGCCGGCATCGTGATGCTGCAGCTCGAGCGGCGTCCGCCCTGGGTCGACCTCGAGGAGTACGAGCGAGACGACTGGTTCGAGCCGGTCGCCGACGACCAGGGCGGCGCGTCGTCGGCCGCCGACGAGCACGAGGAGGGATCCGCTCCATGACGAACGCACGGTTGTTCCTGTCGGGTATCGCGGCGAGCGGCCGCCATGGTGCTCGTCCCGGAGAGAAGGACGAGCCGCAGGACTTCGTCGTCGACCTCGACCTCGAGGTGAGCGTCGACGCCGACACGATCGGGGCGACGACCGACTACCGGATCGTGACCGACGCCGTCCGCACCGTGATCACCGAGGGTTCGTACGACCTGATCGAGGTGATGGCGCACGACATCGCCGACCGAGTGCTCGCGCTCGATCACGTGACACGGGTGACCGCGATCGTGCACAAGCCAGGTGCCGCCCGTCGTCTCGGCATCGACGGCGTGGCGTCTGCCGTCACGCTGCCTCCCGACGCCGCGTCGTGAGCGAGACCGCCACCCTCGCGCTGGGGTCCAACCTGGGTGATCGCCTCGCCACGCTGCAGCGGGCGGTCGACCTGCTCGGCGCCGAACCGGGCATCGCGCTGATCCGGTGCTCCCGGGTCTGGGAGACCGATCCGGTCGGCGGACCGCCCCAGCCCGACTTCCTGAACGCGGTCGTCCGGGCCGAGGTCGATCTCGAGCCGCTCGACCTGTTGGCCGCATGCCAACGAGTGGAAACCGCGCTCGGCCGCGTTCGCGAGGTGCGGTGGGGCCCGCGCACGATCGACATCGACATCCTGCTGTTCGACGCGAGAGCGATCGACGATCCCGACCTGGTGGTGCCCCATCCCCGCATGCGCGAGCGCGCGTTCGTGCTGATGCCCCTGCTCGACATCGACCCCGACCCGGTGTTGCCCGACGGCACGCACCTGCTCGACGTGCGGCTCTGCCTCGGCGCGGCCGGCGGCGTCCGTCCGGCGGCGTCGCCGCTGCGGCTGCCCTGAGTGCCGATCGAGCGATGGCGCTCGAGTTGCGATACTCGCGCTGATGGAGATCTCGATCGTCGGAGCGGGCCGGGCGGGCACGGCGGTCGCGGTGCTGTGGCAGCGCGCCGGTCACCACATCGCCGCGGTCTCGGGTCGCGAGGCCACGACGCTGCGCGCCGCGCACCACCTGCCGGGTGTTCAGGTCCTCGGTGCGGCCGAGGCGGCGCGGCTCGGCGAGCTCGTCGTGATCGGCGTCCCCGACGATCTGATCGAGACGATCGCCCGAGCGCTCGTGGACGCGGGGGTGATCGCCCCTGGTCGATGGATCGCCCACCTGTCGGGCGCGACCCCGCTCTCGGCGCTCGACGTGGCGCGCGACGCCGGAGGTCGCCCTCTCGGGGTCCATCCCCTGCAGACGTTCCCCGACGTGGACGCCGCGATCGACCGCATCCCCGGATGCACGGTCGCGGTGGGTGCCGACGACGACGAGGGCTTCTTCGTGGCCGAACGGCTCGCCGAGGATCTCGGCGGGCGCCCCTTCCGGCTTCCCGACGAGCATCGCGCGATGTACCACGCCGCCGCGGTGTTCGCGTCCAACTACCTCGTGGCCGCAACGGGTGTCGCCGAGCAGCTCCTCGCCGCCGCGGGTGTTCCCGACCCGCTGGAGGCGATCGGCCCGCTGCAGCACGCCACCGTCGCGAACCTCGCTCGCACCGGCCCCGCCGAGGCGCTCACCGGACCCGCGGTTCGCGGCGACGCGGGCACGATCGCGCGCAACCTCGAGGCGCTGGCCGCATCGGCGCCGTGGGCGGTCGACGCCTACGTCGAGATGGCCCGGCTCTCGCTCGACCTGGCCGTGCGTGGCGGTCGTCTCTCCTCCGAGCGCCGGGCCGGTGTCGACGAAGTGCTGGCGCGATGGAGCTGATCCGCGGCACCCGCGACCTGCGCGCTCGCACCGATGCCGCTCGCGGCGCCGATCGCGGGGTCGCGCTCGTGCCGACGATGGGAGCCCTGCACGAGGGCCACCGCTCGCTGATCGGTCGTGCGAGACGGGAGCACCCGACCGTGGTCGTGTCGATCTTCGTGAACCCGAAGCAGTTCGCCGAGACGGCCGACCTCGAGGCCTATCCGCGAGACGAGGCGCACGACCTGGCGATCTGCGACGAGCTCGGCGTGGACCTCGTCTGGGCGCCGACCGTCGACGAGGTCTATCCGCCGGGGGTGGAGCCCATCGTCCCCGACCCCGGCCCTGTGGCGCGGACGTTCGAGGGAGCGTCGCGCCCCGGCCACTTCGAGGGCGTGCTCGCCGTCGTGCGCCGTCTCTTCGGCGTGACCGGCCCCTGCACCTCGTACTTCGGGGAGAAGGACGCGCAGCAGCTCTTCCTCGTCCGACGGATGGTCGAGACCGAGGGCATCCCGGTCGAGGTCGTCGCCTGCCCGACGGTGCGGGAACGCGACGGCCTCGCGATGGCGTCTCGGAACGAGCGCCTCACACCCGAGGAGCGCGAGCAGGCCGGGTGCCTCTTCCTGGCCCTGAGCGAGGCCGCCGCGCTCGCGAGGACGGGCGAGCGAGATCCACGGACACTGGTGGCCGCGATGGCCCGAGAGGTCGGCGCCACCCCGCTCGCCCGACTCGACTACGCGGCCGTGATCGACGATCGCACGTTCGAGCCGGCCGACCGTCTGGAACCCGACGTGTCGGCTCGGGCCCTGATCGCGGCCGGCTTCCCCTCGGCTCGGCTGATCGACAACCTGCTCCTGCCCGACGCGCGATGAGGGTCCGGCCGCCCGGCGTGGTTGTCGGCGCAGGACCCCGTGGGCGACGATGGACCGTCGTTGCGCTCCATGACGTGAGGGAAAGGGGGACGCGGAGCCGTGCTGCTCGCCGCCGATGTCGGCAACACCGAGATCGTGCTCGGAGTCTTCCGCGGGCCTGAGCTCGAGCACACGTGGCGCCTGTCGACCCATCCCGAGCGCACCCCCGACGAGCTGGCGCTCACCCTGGCGGGGTTCCTCGAACAACGCGGCATGACGTTCGAATCACAGGTCACCGGCCTCGTGGTCGCGAGCGTCGTGCCCGACGTGACCGCCACGATCCGGGAGATGACGACCCGCTACTTCCCGTTCGCGCCCGTGATCGTCGGCCCGGGCGTCAAGACGGGGGTGCCGGTCCTCACCGACAACCCCCGTGAGGTCGGCGCCGACCGCGTCGTGAACGCGCTCGCGGCCTTTACCCTCACGGGAGGACCTGCGATCGTCGTCGACTTCGGCACCGCGACGAACTTCGACGTGGTGAGCGCCAAGGGCGAGTTCGTCGGCGGGGTGATCGCACCGGGCATGCAGGCGAGCGCTGCGAGTCTCTTCTCTCGCACTGCGCGCCTCACCCGCGTGGAGCTGACGGCGCCGCCGAGCGTGGTCGGCACCAGCACGGTCGAGGCGATCCAGTCCGGATTGATCTTCGGAACCGCGGGCGAGGTCGACGCGATCGTGACGCGCATCAAGGCCGAGCTGTCCGCTGCGACCACGATCGCGACCGGTGGGCTCGCGCCGGTGGTCATCCCGCATTGCACGACGATCGACCGACACGAGCCGTGGCTCACCCTCGAGGGGCTCCGGCTCGTCTTCGAGAAGAACGTGGTCACGGCCGATGGGTGACGACCTGACCCCCGAGACCTCTCCGCGGCCCGAGGGGTCCGACGAGGAGCGTGGCTCCCGTGAAGCCACGATCCTCGCCGGCCGCAGAGACTCGATGGTGCGCCTCGGCGAGGCGGGCATGCCGCCGTTCGCTCTCACGCTCGAGCACGCCCTCGGGGTGGGCGAACCTGCGCCGACCGCGGAGGTCCGAGCCACGCATCCCGGCCTCGAGGCCGACACGCAGACCGACGACGCGGTCACGATCGCCGGCCGGGTCGTGCTGAAGCGGGACATCGGCAAGCTGAAGTTCCTCGTCGTCCGCGACCGCTCGGGCGACCTGCAGGTCGTCGCGAGCAAGGCCGACTTGTCGCCCGAGCTGTTCACGCTGCTCGACGAGGTCGACCTCGGCGACATCATCGGTGTGACCGGGCGCGTCGGCACGACGCGCAAGGGCGAGCTGAGCGTCTTCGCGGACCGATGGGCGATGCTGACGAAGGCGCTTCGGCCGTTGCCCGAGAAGTGGCATGGGTTGCAGGACCCGGACCTGCAGCAGCGCCGGCGATACCTGCACCTGATCGCCGACGACGATCCGCGCCGGTCCTTCCTGGCGCGAGCCGCTGTGTTGAAGACGATGCGCCGCGTGCTCGACGAGCGCGGGTTCATCGAGTTCGAGGGGCCGATGCTGCAGACCGTCGCGGGTGGCGCGAACGCGCGTCCATTCACGACGCACCACCATGCCCTCGATATGCCGATGAAGCTGCGCATCTCGCTGGAGCTGTACCTCAAGCGCATGCTCGTCGGGGGCGTGGAGCGCGTGTACGAGCTGGGCCGCAACTTCCGCAACGAAGGCATCGATCGCGACCACAACCCCGAGTTCACGATGCTCGAGGCCTATCAGGCCTACGGCGACTACCACACGATGATGGAGCTCAGCGAGTCGCTCCTCGTCGAGAGCGCGCGGGCCGTGAACCCGATCATGGACCGGGACCCCGGCTCGCTCGAGATCGAGGTCCGCGGACGAACGATCGACCTCACGCCGCCGTTCCGACGCATCACGATCCTCGGCTCGCTGAGCGAGGCCGTCGGCGAGCCGGTCGCGCTCGATCATCCGGACCTCCCCGGCATCGCCGATCGCCACGGCGTGCCCGTCGAGCAGGGCTGGGGCCCCGGCAAGATCGTGCAGGAGCTCTTCGAGAAGCTCGTCGAAGGCACGATCGAGCAGCCGACGTTCGTGTGCGACTTCCCACGTGAGGTGTCGCCCCTGGCTCGGCCCCACCGAGACGACCCCGGCCTGACGGAGCACTTCGACTTGGTCGCGGCGGGTCTCGAGCTGGTCACGGCCTTCAGCGAGCTCACCGACCCGATCGAGCAGCGGGCGAAGTTCGAGCTGCAGCAGCAGATGAAGGAGGTGTTCGGCGACGAGGTGCACCCCTTCGACGAGGACTTCCTGCGTGCGCTGGAACACGGCATGCCCCCGGTCGGTGGTCTCGGCATGGGCGTCGATCGCACGCTCCTGCTGCTCACCGACGCCCCGAGCCTGCGCGACCTGATCATGTTCCCCTCGCACCGCCCCGAGTAGCCGCCGTGGATCCGCTGGCGGTCGGGCTCGTGCTCGCCTCCGCGGTGCTTCATGCCCTGTGGAACGTGCGTCTGCACGGCGCCGACGATCGCGTCGCCGCGATGGCGATGTCGGGGGTGGTGTCCGGGGTCGTGCTGCTGCCGCTCCTCGTGCTGAGTCCGCCCAACGGGCTCTGGGGACTGCTGCTGATCAGCGGGGCCGCCGAGGCCGCGTACGGCCTCGCGCTGGCCGGCGCGTACCGCCGCGGCGCGCTGTCGGTGACGTATCCGGTGGGCCGGGGCTCCGCGCCATTGATGGCGACGCTGGCGGCCGTGGTCGTCGTGGGCCAGCCGGCCACCGCTCGCACGATCGTGGCAGCCTCGCTCGTCGCTCTCGGCCTCGTGCTGCTGGCCTTCCGTTCGCATCGCAGCGGCACGCTCGCCGCGACGGGGCTCGCTCTCGTGGTCGGCGCGACGATCGCCGTGTACTCGGTCGTCGACGCGCGGGCCGTTCGAGAGGGCGCGGCTCCGCTCGTCTACCTCGCCGGCACCCTCGGACTCGAGGGGGTGCTGATGGCGGCCACGACCGGGTTCGACCTGCCGCGCCTGCGAGCGTCGCTGCGACCGGGTGCGGCGATCGCGATCGGCAGCGTCGGCGCTTACGCGCTCGTGCTGTTCGCGTTCCGACTCGCGCCGGTGGGCCGGGTGGCGACGCTGCGCGAGATCTCGGTCGTGATCGCGGTGCTCCTCGCTCGCGAGCACCCGGGCCGCCTCGGATGGGCCGGCATCGGCGCCGTCGTAGCCGGCGCCGCGCTCGCGGCCCTGTGACGACGGCGATATGCTCGGCCCGTTGCCCGGGGAGGGCACCGAAGGGAGAGACGATGTCGGACGAGTCGATCGCGGCGCTGAAGCAGGTCCCTTTGTTCCGGGGCATGTCCGACAAGGCGCTCGCTCGGGTCGGTGAGATCTCCAAGGAGGTCTCCCACCCTGCCGGCAAGACCGTCGTCGAGGAAGACCACTCGGCGGTGGGGTTCCATCTGATCCTCGAGGGTGAGGCCGAGGCCACGCAGAGCGGTTCGATCGTCAGCACGATGGGGCCGGGCGACTACTTCGGCGAGATGTCGCTGATCGACGGGAAGCCGCGCTCGGCCTCTGTCGTCGCGAAGACGGACCTGCACACGCTCGCGATCCCGGCATGGAACTTCAACCGGTTGCTCGACGAGAATCCCGACATGATGCGGGCGCTTCTCGTGTCGTTGTCCGAGCGCATCCGCCATATGCGCGACGATCGTTGAGGGTCCCGGCCCCATCGAGCTGGCCATTGACCTAGAAGGAAACATCTTCTAGGGTCCGGCCAACGGCGAGCCCGCCGCTACTGGGGTACGAAGGGGGTCTCGCCATGCGTGTGCCGAAGGTTGCCGCGGCCGTCTCGATCGTCTTGGTGCTGGGAGTCGCGACACCCGTCGTCGCACATCCGGGGAACGAGTGGTCCACGGGTCCGATCCCGCACGACCGCGTCCCGCACGTGCACGACGACGCGCCACATGGTTCGGGTCCCGCGACGCCGCCGTCCACGAACGACTTCCAGATCCTGAGTCACCTCGCGTTGCCAGGTCGCGCGTCCGACGCCGACATCGCCCTCTTCGATCACGGGCGGAAGGGCCTCTTCGCCTACGTCGGGTCGTGGCGCGACCGGTGCCGCAACGACGGAGTGAAGATCATCGACGTGACGAAGCCGCGTCATCCGGTGACGGTGGCCGTCGCGAAGGCGCCCGGCGACGATTTCTCGAGCGAGGACATGGACGTCGTCGCGATCGGCGACCGCGCGATCATGGGGGTCGGACTCCAAGCGTGCGGCCGAGGGGGTCGGAACGCCTTCGCGTTCTTCGACGTGACGAAGCCGAGTCACCCCAGGCACCTCTCGACCCTTCAGACGCCGGCCGGGGTGCACGAGCTCGACCTCGTCGTCCGACCGGACGGCGTGGCGCTGGCGCTCGGGTCGACCCCTTTCTCGGACTTCAACTGGCTGTATTTCGGTGGGCGCAGAAGCGGCGAGGTCCAGATCGTCGATATCTCCGACCCCGCCGATCCCCGTCGTCTCAGTCGATGGAGCCTCATCGCCGACAGCGACATCCTCTCGCTCGGGGGTGACCCGTTCGAGAGCAGCTTCCAGGGCATGGGGTCCTTCGCGACCGCCTACGCGCACAGCGTGCGCGCTGCCGATGACGGTGACACCGTCTATGTCTCGTACTGGGATGCCGGCGTCGTGAAGCTGGACATCTCCGACCCCTCGGCACCGAGCGTCGTGGGGCGCACGCAGTACGCCGTCGGCGACGACGGTGACGCGCACTCGATGTTCCCACTCGACGTCGGCGGCACCCGCTACCTCCTGCAGAACGACGAGGACTACGACCCTGATTCGCCGGTGCAGGTGCGGTCGTCGGTGACCGGGGCCGAGTGGTTCACGGGTCTCGACATGTGGTGGATGCCGCAGGACCTGCAGGCGACGGGACAGATCGCCGGCGAGGTCTTCGACGCCGGTGACGGCTGCCAGCGTGCCGACTACGCCGGCGCCGACGGCAACATCACCGTGGTCGACACCATCGACTTCTACTACACGGACCTGATCGACGGCTGGCCGGAGATCCCATGCCGGCTCATCAAGCAGACGAGGCTCGCGTCCCGGGCCGGTGCCGTCGCGCTCGTCTCCAACTTCATCAGCCCGGACGACGCGTGGGCGTGGCCCGGCGGAAGGCCCGACGGCATCGCGGACGACGAAGACATGGTGGTCGTCCAGATCCACGCCACCGACGGCTTGGTGCAGGCGATCCGCGACGACGGGGGGCCGGCGACGATCACGATGAAGCCTTCGGAGCCAGCGGTCGGGTACCTGCGCATCTTCGACGAGTCGATGGCGGCGGACGGCGACGGCGACGGCGTGCCCGAGTTCGAGCAGGTGGGAACGTTCACGGGTCTCGATCACGTCGTCGGCGACCCGAGCCCACCACGCCGGGGCGTCTGGTCGATCCACAACACCGAGGTCGTGGGCGACCGAGCCTACTCGTCGTGGTACAGCCACGGGATCGTCGCGCTCGACATGACCGATCCGACCGCCCCGCAACTGGTCGGGCAGTTCGTGCCGGCCGGGAGGCCCTTCGCGCAGGTTTGGGGGGTGGCGGTCGACCCGGAGACGGGCCTGATCTACGCGAGCGACATCGGCAGCGGGCTGTGGATCGTGCGACCGACGGGAGACGCAGTGGCGAGCGGCTAGAGCACGGCCTCGTCGCCGGTCGCCTCGTGCAGGGTGATCACGAGGTCCTGCAGGCCGGTGCCCTTCGCCAGGAATCCTCGCGCGCCCGCCTCACGCGCCTCACGCTCGACCCCGGCGTCGGCGTGAGCCGTGAGGATCACGACGGGAAGGTCGGGGTTGGCTTCGTGGATCTTCTTCATCGCGTCGATACCGGAGAGGTCGGGCATCGACAGGTCCATCAGCACGACATCGGGCTCGAGTGCCTCGGCCTGGTCGCAGGCGGCCACGCCGCCGCCCGCCTCACCGGCGATCTCGATGTCGCCGACCAGCCGCAGGGCTGAGGTGAGCGCCCGTCGGAAGGCGGGGTGATCGTCCACCACGAGTACTCGCACGCGCGTCCCTCCATCGAGCGTCTGGGCGTTCTGCACGTGGATCCCCTCGATCGTGCCGCCGCTGCTGTCATCGGTTGCCGCTCGTCACGCTACCCCTTCCGGGCTCGTTCCGAGCTCGCCCATCCTGGCACCCGCCGTACTCCCCACACAACGGGCCGGAAGGAGGACATTCTCATGGTCCGAACGGGGGATTCACGGCATCCGCCGAAAGGCACCTCATCCCCGGGCCACGAACGTCCGAACAACAGGGTAGGGAACGTCGACCAGGAGGTGGCGGTGCGGTTCAAGGCGAACGCAGGGGCACGGGTATACTTGCTGTCAGCGGGCGCTGCCACCGGTCACCTGGTGCGGCGCCCCAGGCGCCTCGGGGGTAGGACGGGGTCCGCTGATCCCCGAGCGGAGAGTGGAACATGCGGGTCACGGCCCGGAGGACGCTGACATGTTCGAACGTTTCACCGATCGAGCGAGACGAGTGGTGGTCCTGGCGCAGGAAGAGGCCAGGATGCTCAACCACAACTACATCGGTACCGAGCACATCCTGCTCGGGCTGATCCACGAGGGCGAAGGCGTCGCCGCCAAGGCCCTCGAGTCGCTGAACATCTCGCTCGAGGCTGTGCGCCAGCAGGTCGAGGAGATCATCGGCCAGGGCCAGGCCGCCCCGACGGGACACATCCCGTTCACGCCGCGCGCGAAGAAGGTCCTCGAGCTGTCGCTCCGCGAGGCGCTGCAGCTCGGCCACAACTACATCGGCACCGAGCACATCTTGCTCGGTCTGATCCGCGAGGGTGAGGGCGTCGCCGCTCAGGTGCTGCAGAAGCTGGGCGCCGACCTGAACCGCGTGCGTCAGACCGTGATCCAACTGCTGTCGGGGTACACCGGCGGCAAGGGCGAGACCACGCCCGGCGGCGCGCCCGAGGGCCAGCAGAGCGGGTCGATGGTGCTCGACCAGTTCGGCCGCAACCTCACCCAGCTCGCGCGCGACGGCAAGCTCGACCCCGTGATCGGGCGCGAGAAGGAGATCGAGCGCGTGATGCAGGTGCTCAGCCGTCGCACCAAGAACAACCCGGTGTTGATCGGCGAGCCCGGCGTCGGCAAGACCGCCGTCGTCGAGGGCCTGAGCCAGGACATCATCCGCGGCGAGGTGCCCGAGACGCTGAAGGACAAGCAGATCTACACGCTCGACCTCGGTGCCCTCGTGGCCGGGTCCCGCTACCGCGGTGACTTCGAGGAGCGTCTGAAGAAGGTGCTGAAGGAGATCAAGACCCGCGGCGACATCGTGCTGTTCATCGACGAGCTGCACACGCTCGTCGGCGCCGGCGCGGCCGAGGGCGCGATCGACGCCGCGTCGATCCTCAAGCCGATGCTCGCCCGCGGCGAGCTGCAGACGATCGGCGCGACGACCCGCGACGAGTACCGCAAGCATCTCGAGAAGGACGCCGCGCTTGAGCGCCGCTTCCAGCCGATCGAGGTGCAGGAGCCGAACGTCGCCCACACGATCGAGATCCTCAAGGGCTTGCGCGACCGCTACGAGGCCCACCACCGCGTGAACTTCACCGACGACGCGCTCGTCGCGGCAGCGAACCTCGTCGACCGTTACATCAGCGACCGGTTCCTGCCCGACAAGGCGATCGACCTGATCGACGAGGCCGGCTCGCGCATGCGCATCCGTCGCATGACGGCGCCGCCCGACGTGCGCGAGGTCGACGAGAAGATCGCCGACGTGCGCCTGCGCAAGGAGAGCGCGATCGACGGCCAGGACTTCGAGAAGGCCGCGTCGCTTCGTGACGAGGAGCGCCAGTTGCAGGAGGAGCGCGGTCGCCGCGAGCAGGCCTGGAAGTCCGGTGAGATGGACATCCTCAGCGAGGTCGACGAGGAA
>JBGGNG010000108.1:0-12997 GCA_041287635.1 Actinomycetota bacterium
CTCGTCGAGGATGCGCTCCACGTGGTCGAGCGGCAACGCGGTCGGGCCTCCGTTCACGTGCCCGGCCACGTCGGGCCGCACCGCCACCACGAAGTCGGCGCCGACGATGCCGCTGCCGGGGATCGAGGCGCCGCCCGTATGCACCATCACCCGCATGCCGCACGCCTGTGCCCAGCGGGTCATCTCCGAGGCCACGTCGGGATCCTTCACGCCCGAGATGCCGATCTCGCCGACGAGTTCCACGCCGGCCGCGGCCATCTCCGTGAAGTCGGCCTCGGTCAGGCCGGGTTCCAGGAGCACGGCCCCCGCATGCACCTTCACGCCCGAGGGGCGCAGGTTCGCGAACGAGCTGTGCGCAAGGATCGCGAGCGCCTTCACGCCGGCGGGGTCGGTCGGGCGCCCGGGCGTGTGCGGCTCCCCCGCCGAGATCATCGTCGTCGTGCCGCCGTGCAGGTATGAATCGATGAATCCAAGCTGCGACTGCCGCGGCGTGAAGTCGCCCATCACGGGGTGCGTGTGATCGTCGCAGAGGCCCGGCGTGACGGTCGCGCCGGCGGCATCGATCACGGCCGATATGCCCGAGGCGTCGGCATCCGATCCGTCACCGACGAACGCGATCACGCCCTCGCGCACGACGACCGTGTCGCCGGCGGCGATCGGGGCCGCCACGTCGCCGCTCACGATCGTGCCGGCGTTGCGGATCAGCAGGTCGCTCACCGCAGCCCGTCTTCCCCCGCGATCTCCGAGACCTGCAGCCCTCCGACCCTGGGCAGCGGGCGACCCCCGTCGGTCACGGCCACGGCGATCACCAGTTCGTCGTCGCCGGGCGCGTCGACGATGCGCAGCTCGACGGCGTCGAAGTGGCTGCGCACGAACGCCGCGTCCTTGTAGTGGAGCGGCACGTCGAGCGTGGCACCGGGACCGCCCCGCTTCTTCGACGACGGGATGATCGCCTTCCCCCCGCCGCACGCGGTGCGCAGCGGCGCCCCGAACTCCGGGTGCAGGAATGCGGCCACGTGCTCGAGCTCACCCCGCATGCCCGCGATGCCGCCCTTGCCGTAGCTGTGCACCTGGCGCCCGGCGAGCTGCTCGACGGCGGTGACCGACAGCAGGCTCGACAGCTCGACGCTGTCGGCGATCATCTCGCCGAGGTCCTCGACGTAGCGGCCCGCGAACGGGTTGTGCAGCACCGCGGCGGTGACGACCCGACGGATCGGTGGATCGACCGCTTGCCCGGCCTCGCTGCGCATGTCCTCGACGATCGAGACGATCTTGCGGATGTCCGTGGCCATCACCCCCCGACGGCGGACGCTAGCACGGGGGTCGAGACGGTCGCGACCCGGTCGCCGAGGCAGAGCACCGCGGCGGCGATCAGGCCTTCGGCCCGCATTCGCTCTGCCTCGGCGACCCCCGCGTGCAGGGCTCGCGCGACCTCCGCGTCGGTGAGCGCTCCGACCTCGGCCGTGACCATCCTCGCACCGAGGTCGGTCTCGGGCTCGAGGTCGCTCGCGGGCACGCGCCGGATCGCGGGATGGCCCGGCAGGTCGACCTCGTTCGCGATCAGCGTCGCGGCGGCGTCTGCTCTCGCCGCGGTCCCGGCCAGCACCGTCACCGCATCGGCGATGCCGAGCGAGAAGCTCCTCCCGTGACGTCCGCTGGTCGCGATCCCACGCACGGGGTCGTCGTAGCGCAGGGTGGCCTTCCCGAGCAGTGCCGGCCGGTCCGGCACCGGCACCAGCCCCACGTCGAGGCTCTCGCCGGGCGTGAGGAACAGCGCGATGTCGCCGCCGTCGTTCACGTAGGCGCGGCGCAGATCGCCGCCCGTGGCCATCGCCTCACAGATCTCGTCGGCGACGGCCCCCGCCACCGCTGCCATCGGCGTGATGAACCGGTCGGGGAAGGGCCGCACGGCACCGGCCATGCGACTCGCCACCCGGCCGGTCGGGTCGTGACCCTCGCCGAGCGGTCGGCGCAGGGCCGGGAGCTCGGCGACCAGCTCGTCCAACAGCGGCTGGAAATGCTCCCACGCCCGCCGATAGGCCTCGGCGACGTCGCTGGGCGGGCCCCACGCCTCGACGATCAGGTCGATGGGGCCGTGCTGCAGGTGCAGGCGCGACCCGTCGGGCGTCGTCGTCGCGACCGGGCCACTCATCCGCGCCGCAGGTCCGGTCTCGCGAGCACGTCGTCCAGGGAGACGATCGCATCCATGTGGCCGCCGAGCGCCGCGTAGGCTTCGCGGCGCATCGTGAACTCGAGCGGGGCGACCAGCGCGGGCGTGGGCACGTAGCCGAACGCGCCCGGTGGCACGAGCGTGACGTCGACCATGAACGTGATGCCGCCCCCCGGCCAGACGTAGACGGGGGCGCCGCCGCACGTGACCCTCGTGATCGCCTGACGAACCGCGCGGGTCAGAGCCACGGGGTTCTCCGTGGCGCCGGCTCGTAGCGAGCCGCCCGCCCCCGCGATGAAGAGCACCGAGGTCAGGGCCGGCTCGCAGTTCTCCGTGATGCGCTCGACCGAGAGACGCAGATCGTCCGGGAGCGGCGCCGGCACGGGCTGCAGCTCGTCGTCGAGCACGAAGTACGCGTGGTGTTCGCCCGTCGTGCCGATCATCAACACCGTGAGCCCCGGGCTCGCCACCTCGGGGTCGAACGCGTCGAGGATCGTGAGGGGATCCTCGATGTCCGTGCCGCCCCACCCCGTGCCGGGCTGCGCCACGTTGAAGTACCGGCCGGGGGTCGAGCGGCGCCCCTTGACCCTGATGCCGGTCGCGGGGATGTCGAGGTAGCGACCCGCCTGGTGCTCGGAGAGCACCCCGGTGATGTGATCGTCGACCACCACCACCTCGTCGACGTGCTCGTACCACTGCTGGGCGAACATGCCGATCGTCGCGGATCCGCACCCCACGCGCATGCGCTCCTCGGCGACCTGGTTGATGACCGGGGGCTCCCCCGCCTGCAGCACGAGCTCGGACCCCTCGTCGACCGAGAGCTCGACCGACTCGCGGCTGCAGAGCGCGAGCAGCGTCTGCATCGTCGCCATGCCCTCGCGTTTCGTGCCGCCGGTGAGGTGGTTCACGCCGCCGAGCGAGAGCATCTGCGACCCGTACTGACCGGTCGTGACGTGGCCGACGGCCTCCCCGCGAGCCCGCACGAGCCGTCGCTCGGCGCCCACGTGACGATCGGTGTCGATCTTCACGTCGACGCCGCAGTAGCTGAAGATGGCCTCCGTCACCACCGTCACCGTGTCGACTCCTGCGACGCTCGACGAGACGATGAACGGCGCCGGCTTGTAGTCGGGGTACGTCGTGCCCGACCCGGCGCCGGTCATGACGACGTCGCCGGTCTCGACGAGCTCGCCGTCCCAGTCGGACTCGCGAGCGGCGAACGGCACGAGCGCGCCGCCGCGCTCCTGCGTGCGCTCCAGCACGAGCAGCGGGTCGAGGCGAGCCAGTGCACCGTCGACGTTGCCGTAGCGATCGCAGGAGCCCGTGCGTCCAGGTTTGATCACACACCGGATCGGACAGGCGTCGCAGACGACGGTGTCGGAGGCCGGCTCGGCGGTCATCGCCCGTCGCTCCCCCGGCCCGCCGCGATCGCCGCGAGCACGCGATCGGGCGTCGCGGGCAGACGCCGCACCCCCGCGCCGACCGCGTCGCGGATCGCGTTGAGGATCGCCGGGGCGGTCGGGATCAGCGTGTGCTCGCCGATGCCCTTCGCGCCGTAGGGCCCGGCGGGGTCGCCGGATTCCACCAGGATGCTCACGACCTCGGGCACGTCACCGATCGTGGGGATCAGGTAGTCGTGCAGGTTCTCGTTCCGCCCGGGGATGTACTCCTCCATCAGCGCCATGCCGATGCCCTGGGCGATGCCGCCCTCGATCTGGCCCTCGACGAGCGTCGGGTTCACCGCCCTCCCCACGTCGTGCGCAGCGGTGATCCGTCGCAGACGCACCGTGCCGAGCTCGAGATCGACGTCGAGCTCGGCGAGGTGCGCGCCGTATCCGAACTGCGCGTACGGATCGCCCTGCCCCTCGTCGTCGAGGACCGTCGTGGGCGGGTCGTAGGTCTCGCTCGCGACCGCCACGAGGCCGTCGGCGTCGGCGTCCAGGGAGGTCAGGTCCACGGTCGTCATCGCCCCGCGATCGTGCACGACCAGGCGGGAACCGTCGAGCTCGAGATGCGCCTCGTCGGAGGCGCCCGCGAGCGCCAGCAGCCGCTCGCGCAGCGCCGAGGCGGCGAGGAAGGTCGCGTTGCCCGAGACGAACGTCTGCCGCGACGCCGAGCTCTTCCCCGCGTCGGGCGTGGTGTCGGTGTCCGCGCCGAGCGTCGCGATGCGCGACATGTCGACGCCGAGGGCGTCGGCGCAGATCTGTGCCATGACGGTGTTGGCGCCCTGGCCCATGTCGACCGCACCCTGGAAGAGCGCGACCCGCCCGTCGTTGCGCAGCCCGACCTTGATCGTCGAGGGATTCGCGAGCGCGGTGTTCCCGCAGCCGTACCACATGCCGGCCAGGCCGACGCCGCGGCGGATCGACGATCGAGACGCGTTCGCCTCGGCTGCGCCGGCCAGGGCACGTTCCCGATGCGGCCGCAGCGCCTCGAGGCACTCGCGGAAGCCGACCCCCGAAGCGAACACCTGGCCGGTGACCGTCGGCACGCCCTCGGTGAGCGCGTTCCGATACCGGAACTCGAGTCGGTCGATGCCGAGCGCATCGGCGACCTCGTCGAACAGACACTCCTGGGCGACGGTCGACTGCGGCACGCCGAACCCGCGGAAGGCGCCCGCCGGCGGCCCGTTCGTGTGCACGGCAACGGTCCGCGCCCGGTAGGCGTCGTAGACGTAGGGGCCGCCGGCGTGCACCGGCACGCGGTTGGCGACGGTCGATCCCCACGACGCGTACGCCCCGGTGTCGAACTCGCCCGTGAAATCCATCGCGGTCAGGCGTCCGTCGCTGGTCGCGCCGATGCGCACGTGCAGCCGGGACGGATGCCGCTTCGTGGTCGACATCATCGACTCGGGCCGGGTGTAGGTGAGGCGCACCGGCCGGCCGAGCTTCCAGGCCGCGAGCGCGAGGTACGGCTGCACCGAGAGATCGAGCTTGCTGCCGAACCCGCCGCCGACCGCCGTGGGTTTGATCCGCACCGCGCCGTCGGGGAGACCCAGGATCGCCTCGAGCTCGACGCGGTCCATGTGCGGCGACTGCGTCGTCACCTGCACCTCGACCCGGTCGCCGACCCGCTCGGCATATCCCGCCTCTGGCTCGATGTAGGCGTGCTCGAGGAAGACGGTCTCGAACTCGCCCTCGACGCCGACATCCGCCGATGCGAACGCGGCGTCGAGATCGCCGCGGCGCACGTTGCCGCGCACGAGCACGTTCCCCCCACGCTCGTCGTGGAGCCTCGGCGCGTCGGAAGCCTGCGCGTCGTCGATCGACAGCAGGGGCGGCAGCTCGTGCCAGCTCACGGGGAACGTCGAGAGATCCAGCGCCGCCATCGCCGCGGGCTCACCGACGACCATCGCGATCGCCTCGCCGCGGAACCGCACCTGCCCCTCCGCGAACACCGGCTGATCGGCCGTGGCAGGGATCACGCCGAAGCGGTTGCGGCCGTCGACGTCGGCGGCGGTCAGCACCGCCTCCATGCCCGGCGTCGCGGCCACGAAGGCCGTCAGGTCGCCGAACGTGAAGCTCGCCCGGTGATGCGGCGAGCGCACGATACGGATCGTGAGCGCACCGTCGGGGACCTCGTCGGCGCCGAAGACGTCGGTGCCGCGCAGCTTGCGCTCGCCGTCGATCCGGCGCACGCGCTGTCCCACGGCCTTGCCGACGGGAGGGGACGGCTCCGCGGAAGGCTCGTCCACCCGGGCACCGATCACGGCCGCGACGATCTTGCGATAGCCGGTGCAGCGACAGAGCACGCCCCCGAGAGCGTCCATCACCTGCGACTCGGAGGGGCTCGGCGTCACTCGCAACAGCGCCGCCGACGCGACCAGCATCCCCGGCGTGCAGATGCCGCACTGCGCCGCGCCGTGGGCATGGAACGCGCGCTGCAGGCGCTGGATCTCGCCGCTCGCGTCGAGACCCTCGAGGGTGTCGACGCGCCGACCCTCGAGGCTTCCCACCGATGTCATGCAGGCGGCGATCGGGGCGCCGTCGACGAGCACCGTGCACGCGCCGCAGTCACCGGCGTCGCACCCCACCTTCGTGGCCGTGAGCCCGAGGTCGTCACGCAGCGCCTCGCTCAGGCGGCGCGCGGATCGCTCGAGCGTCACAGAGGATGCGTTCACGGTGAACGTGGTGGGCCCGCTCACCGGACGTCTCCGCAGCGCGCGATCGCACGACGCACGAGCACCGAGGCCGCCGCGCGTCGATAGTCGGCCGAGGCGCGGACGTCGTCGATCGGGACCAACGATCCGAGGTGTCCCTCGATCGTGGCCGCGTCGATCTCGTCGGGTGATCGACCCACCAGCTGCGACTCGAGCGAGCGCAGCCGCCTGGCGACGGGCGAGCACGCCCCCACGGCCACCCGGGCGTCGGAGACAGCACCGCTCGGGTCGAGGACGACCACGACCGCCACCATCACGACCGAGATCACGAGGTAGCGCCGCAGACCGAGCTTCAGGAATGACGACCGCGCGCCATCGGCGACGCGAGGGACGACCACGGCGGTCAGCAGCTCGTCGGGCCCGAGCGCCGTCTGTCGGTACCCCGTGAGGAACGCTTCGAGCGGGAGCGAACGGGTGCCGGTAGCCGACGTCAGCTCCACCGATGCATCGAGGGTCAGCAAGACGGGCACGCCGTCGGCGGCCGGGGACGCGTTGCAGAGGTTCCCACCGATCGTGCCGGCGTTCTGGACCTGGGCGGCTCCCACCTCGAGCGCCGCGGCGCGAACGCCGCTGAAGGACCCGGGCAGCGTGGCGGCGACGATGTCGGCCCATCGCGTGAGGGCCCCGATGCGGAAGCCCTCGGCGGTCTCGGCGATGCCCCGAAGCTCGGTGAGCCCGCCGATGTCGACTACCCGAGAAGGCATCGGTCGCCCGACGTGCTGCGGGTAGAGATCGGTCCCCCCGGCCAGCACCGTGTATCCCGCGCCCCGCATCTCGAGGGCGGCGGCGACATCGGCCGGCACCACGTAGTCCACGGGCATCGCTCCCCTTGCGGAGCTTACCCAGCTCGGTCCGGGAGCAGGCCGTGCTGCATCGCGAACATCGCCACTGCCGCCCGCGTCGAGACGCCGATCTTCGCGTAGATGTGCTGCACATGGTGCTCGGCCGTGCGCGGAGAGATCACGAGGGCCCGCGCGACCCCGCGATTCGACTCACCGCGCGCCACCAATCGAAGCACCTCGATCTCGCGGTCGGTCAGCCCGGCCGGCCATGTGCGCCTGCCCATCGGACGTGTCTGTCCCGCCGCGGCGAGCACCGCCTCCACGCATTCGGAGTCGAAGCGGCCCTCCAGCAGCTGCGAGGACACGACGTCGGCGGCCCGATCGGGATCCAAGGCCGCGCGATAGGGCCGACGCTGCGTCATCGCCTGGAACGCGTCTGCGACCGCGATGACCCGGGCGGCCGGCGGCGTCTCGGCGGCCGTCGCCCCGCGGTGGTAGCCCGAACCGTCCAGCCGCTCGTGGTGCATCGCGGCCGGGCGGGCGAACGGCTCGAGCACGCTCGAGCGCATCAGGATGCGTTCGGTGTGATACGGGTGCAGCCGGACCCGCTCCCACTCGGTCGTGCTCAGCGGTCCACGCTTCTCCCAGACGACGGCGCCGACGGCGGCGCGACCCAGGTCGTGCAACAGCGCTGCGAGGCGCACCGAGCGCGGGTCGGGAAGTCCGAGACGTTCGGCGGCGCTCGCGGCGAGCTCCGCGACACCCGAGGAGTGCCCCAGGGTGACCGTGGACCTGAGGTCGACCATGTCGGCGAACGCCTCGCCCACGTGCTCGAGCCGGCCGTCTTCCACCGTCCGCACGGGCGTCGGCTCGGCGTCGAGCACCGCCGTCCACGGGTCCTCGTCGTCGAGCCGCTCAAGCGTGCTCGGGCCGATCGCCCGGAAGGCATCGACCGCCGCCGGGTCGAACATGCCGCCCGAGCGACGCTCCATCATCGCGAGCGCCCCGTCGACACCCCCGAGCCGATGGAAGATGACCGCCTGGGTTGCAGGTTCGGCGAGACGGGCCGCGAAGGCGATGTCCTCGCCGGCGAGTCCCTGCGGTGCGCCCTTGCCGTCCCAGCGCTCGATCGTCTGATACAGGGCCTGCGTGACGTCGTCGCCGAGGTGCAGCCGCTCGGACATCTGGGTCGCCACCTCGCAGATCGCGCGGTAGATCGCCATCGACTCGGCGCGACCCGTGGCGGTGCGGACCACGTGGCCCGCCCGCCGCACTCCGGTGCCGCGTCCGACGGCACTCAGGAACGCGAGGAGCTCCCGCGGCTCAGCCTCGTCGGTCCGCTCGGCCAGCGGACGCATGGCGAGGTCGTTACCGAAGAGCAGAGTCTCCTCGTGCGATGTGGCCGTGCACCCGAGGTGCTTCAGCAGGGTCGTGTAGTAGACGCACGCGACGTCTGCGTCGGACGCGTCGAGGTGCCGGGCCATCTCGGTCGCCAGCACGCATGCGCGGATCGCCTTCTCCGGCGGCTGGCCCATCGCCAGGTCCGTCGTGAGGGAGAGGGCAGCGAGCAGGTCCGCGAGACGAAGCGCGTCCGGCACGTCGACCCAGCATGGCACCTGGACCCCTCCGAGCCAAGATGGGCAGTCCTACCGATGCGCCGGCCCGCGAGCCTGCGTGACCCTCGAGACCGGCATCCCGCGAGGAGGTCACGATATGGCACAGACCGTGAGCACCGCAGCGAGCGAGAGGACCACGCCGGCGGTCCGTCGCCCGACCCTGTTCACGCGCGCGTTCGTCATCGTGGCGCTGGCAGAGCTCGCCTACTTCACGGCCGACGGCATGCTGCTGCCGGCCCTGCCGCGCTACGTCGAGGGGCCTCTGGGCCGCGGGAACATCGCGGTCGGGCTGGTGATCGGCGCGTTCAGCCTGTCGGCCTTCTTCCTGCGTCCCTGGGCGGGCGGGGTCGCCGACCGTCGGGGGCGGCGGGTGTTGATGGTGGCCGGCGCGTCGCTGTTCGGCGTGTCGGTCGCTGGCTACCTCATCGCGTCATCGGTCGAGGTGCTGGTGGCGATGCGCCTGTTGACCGGCGCCGGTGAGGCCTTGTTCTTCGTGGCGGCACTCGCCGCGAACGTGGACCTCGCCCCCCCGGAGCGCCGCGGCGAGGCGTTCAGCTTTGCCTCGCTCGCGCTGTACATCGGCCTGGGAGCGGGGCCGTTCATCAGCGAGACCCTGATCGAGCACCTGGGCTTCGACGCCGTCTGGGTCGGCGCGATCGCCCTGGCAGCGATCGCCGTCGGGCTCGCCCTGCTGCTGCCCTCGATGACTCCGGCTGAGGGCGATAGGCCCGAGCGGCATCGGTTGATCCACCCCGCGGGTTTGCTGCCAGGCCTCGTGCTGGCCGCGACGATCTGGGGGATGGCGGGGTTCCTGACGTTCGTGCCCCTGTACGCGCTCGATCTGGGGATGAGTGGAGCGGGGCTCGTGCTCGGGCTGTTCTCGGGGATCGTCGTGGTGATCCGGAGCGTCGGCGCGCGCATCCCCGACCGGCTGGGCCCGGGACGGTGCACCCGCATCGCGCTGGTGCTGACGGCGCTGGGGCTCTCGGTGATCGGCGTCTGGCAAACGCCGGCCGGGTTGGTCGCCGGTGCCGCGATCCTGGGAGTCGGGATCGCGCTGTTCACCCCCGCCCTCTTCGCGCTGGCGGTGGAGGGGGTCGCCGCGAACGAGCGGGGAGCGGTGATGGGGACGACGAGCGCGTTCCTCGACATCGGGTTCGGCCTCGGCCCGGCGACCTTGGGGTTCGTCGCTGCCGGGTTCGGCCGGAGCGGCACGTTCATCGCCGGGTCGATCGTGGCGACAGCGGGACTCGCGCTCGTGATCTCGACCAACCTGGGGCGCAGTGCCTCTAGCATGCGCGGGTGCGCATCCTGATCTGGCACGGCTGGCTGCTCGAAGGTTCGGGCTCGAACGTGGTCACCGCTCGCACCACGGAAGCGTGGCGAGCCGCCGGCCACGACGTCGTGCTCCTGTGCCAAGAGCGCCACCCCGATCGATATCCGTGGTTCGATGCCGACGGACTCGTCGACGCCGACGGCCCGAGGGAACTCACCGAGCGCCGGCCGCGACCCCCGGGCTCGGGTCGGTGCGTGCTGCTGCGCCCGACGATCGGTCCGATGCTGCCGGTATTCGTCGTCGACCGGTACGAGGGCTTCGACGACGTGCGCCGGTTCCCCGACCTGTCGGATGCCGAGCTCGAGCGCTACCTGCGGACCAACGTCGAGGCGCTGCAGGCCGCGGTGGCGTGGCACGGGAGCGAGATCGTCGTGACGGGTCATGCGATCCCCGGAGCGGTCATCGCACGACGCGCACTGGGGGCAGGGCGATACATCGCCAAGATCCACGGCAGCGACCTGGAGTACGCGGTGCGCCTGCAGGATCGCTACCGCGAGCTGGCCCGCGAAGGGCTCGGCGGCGCCCGGAGCGTGATCGGCGCCACTGCCGAGGTGCTCGAGCGGTGCGGGGGCTTCGTGCCGGAGATGCGCGACCTGGGCCGCGTCGTCGCGCCCGGCGTCGATGTCGGCGCCTTCCGACCTCGGCCTCGGGCCGAGGCCCTCGCCGACGTCGCGAGCCGTCTGGCGGTCGATCCCGACACGGTCCGCGGCCGGCCGGCCGACACCGACATCCTGGTCGAGCAGGCCGTCGAGGCGAGGGACGCGGCGGCGCTCGGTGAGATCGCAGAGACCTATGACCAGGCCGTGCCCGAGCCGGAGGCGGCCGAGCGGCTGCGAGCGCTCGCGGCCGGCGACGCGCCCATCGTGGGGTACCTCGGGAAGCTGATCCCGCAGAAGGGGGTCGAGCTCGCGCTCTGTGCCCATCGGGGGTTGGCGCACGACGCCCAGATGCTGGTGGTCGGGTTCGGTTCCCACCGAGAATGGCTGGCCGCGCTCGCGAGCGCGTTGGGTCGAGGAGACCGCGCCGCCCTCGCCTGGCTGCGGGATGCCGGCAGCATGCCGATCGGAGACACTGGCCTCGCGGTCGACGGCGCTCAACGAACGGTGACGTTCACCGGGCGGCTCGATCATCGCTATGCCCCCGCCGCCCTGGCTGCGATGGACGTCATGGTGGTGCCGTCGATCCTGCATGAGGCCTTCGGCATGGTGGCGGCCGAAGCCGCGGCGGCGGGCGCCCTTCCTATCGTCGCGCGACACTCCGGCCTGGCCGAGGTGGCGACCGCCCTCGAGTCCGCGGTCGGACGTCCGGGGATGTTCTCGTTCGAGCCCGGCGACGGCTCGGTCGAGCGGCTCACGACGAGCATCGACCTGTTGTTGAGGTTGCCCTCGGAGGAGCGAGATGCGTTGGCGGCCGGCGTGAGCGCGTTCGTCGGCCGCGAGTGGACCTGGGAACGGACCGCCGAGAGGATCCTCGCCGCCTGGTGACCCTACGAGAACACCTGCCACTTCCTGTGATTAGGCAGGGACCTCCGTAGTGGGACCAGCTGGGGTTGCCCCGATTCAACGGACACCACTCTTCTTGGATCTTGACAGTTTCCCGGCTCTCGAACTCCACTGGTGAAGGTAGCCGAGGAACGAGTGACATCGCCGGAGGTTGTAGAAGACCTCGATCCACTCGGCGACCGCACGGTGTGCGTGGGCACGCGTGGTGAACCGCTCGTCCGTTCTCGCTTGATCGTCGCGAAGAAGCTCTCGACGACGGCGTTGGCGAGAGCCGAGCCGAGAGAGTCCATCGACAACGCGATCTCGCCGAGCACAACCCAATGCCAGTGGGTCGAGCTGCCGGGCGCGGACTGCTATCCGTCTACACGGGTGAGAGCGATCGAATGCTCGACGAGATCCACGAGTTCTTGACCGGCGTCCGCGCGGCGCCTCCCACCGATAGGGAGCTCTCGACGGTGCTCTTCACCGATGAGCGGGCGCGGACCTCGCCGCCGACCTCGGCGACGGGAGGTGGCTCGAACTCAAGGCCGTCCACAACGAGCTCGCGCTGCGGAACCTGCGCTCGTTCGATGGACTGGAGATCGTCACGACGGGCGGCGGCCTCCTCGCGACCCTCGACGGGCCCGGACCGACGTCGATCCCCGTCCGGAAGCCAAACAGCACCCCGGCGCGACCTCACCCTTCATCGCCTCGACCCTGCTGCGGATCGAGATCGCCTGGACCGCCGCTTGGGTGTCGTCGAAGACGGCTATGAAGCTGTCGCCGACGAAGTTGACCAGGGTGCCCCCGCCGGCAGCGACCTCGGCCCGACCCTCCCGGAGCGTCGTCACCAACACCGTGGTCGACACGAAGTCGTCCGCCATCAACCGGCTGAAGCCGACGATGTCCCCGTTGAGTGCGGCCTTGATGACGGCCTGTCTGGGGTCCGGCATCGGCCCAGATGATAGCCAGAGGGCTCGAAGCCCCCGGAGCCCGAGCGCGAGATCCCTTGCCACTGCGCTCGATCGCCGGGGCGGAGTTCGGCGTCGCCGCCCCGCGCATGGATCGCGCGAACCACCGCGTGAACGTCTCGTCACTCGGCTGCGAGGCGTAGTAGACCGGGGTGATCTCCTCGGCCCTTCACCTTCCTCTGCGCGATCCACCGGTCTCGTGGACGTGGACGGGCCCACCCAACCCCGGCCACGGACGACTTCGGCTCCGACGCAGGATGCCTGGGCAGGAGGAGTCCGGATTCCCCTTCGCGCATCAAGGCTGTAGTGTCGCGCAACAATGGATCCCGAGGTAACCCAGAGGGACATGTCGAACCGCCGTCGAACCGCAGGATGGCCGGCCCTTCTGGTCGCCGGCTCTATCATCGGCACCATCGAGACCATCGTCGCGGCCTCAATCGGGGCCCTGGTCTTCTCGGGCACCCTCCAGGGCTTCCTCACCCAAG
>JBGGNG010000109.1:0-20634 GCA_041287635.1 Actinomycetota bacterium
CGATGCCGAGCGACGTCAACGTTTCGCCGACGTCGTAGTGCTCGCTCTTCGGGAACGTGCGCACCGTCTTGCGCAGGTTCGACTCGTCCTCGGGCGTGTCGGCCCTGAGCGCGTGCTGCACCCGGTTCCCCAACTTGGAGAGCACCGACGACGGCACGTCGGTCGGACCCTGCGTCACGAAGTAGACACCGACACCCTTCGAGCGGATCAGCCGCGCGGTGAGCTCGATCTGCTCCATCAGGGCGTCGCTCGCGTCGTCGAACAGCAGGTGCGCCTCGTCGAAGAAGAACGCGAGCTTCGGCTTCGGCAGGTCGCCTTCCTCGGGGAGCCGAGCGTAGAGCTGGGCGAGCATCCAGAGCATGAACGTCGAGAACAGCCGGGGCCGATCCATCACGTCGGCGAGCTCGAGCAGCGTGACGATGCCCCGGCCGTCGTCGGTCGTGCGCATCAGGTCCGCGACATCGAACTCCGGCTCGCCGAAGAATTCGTCGGCGCTGGTCGACTCCAGCTCGACGATCGAGCGCAGCAGCACGCCGATCGTGGCCTTCGAGAAGCCGCCGTACTCCTCGAGCGCCGGCTTGCCCTCGTCCGACGAGAGGAACTTCAGCGTCGTGCGTAGGTCGGCCAGGTCGAGCAGCGGCAGCCGCTCGTCGTCGCAGTAGGCGAAGACGAGCGTCAGCACCGAGACCTGCGTCTTGTTCAGGTCGAGCACCTTGCCGAGCAAGATCGGCCCGAACGACGAGACAGTGGCGCGCACCTGCGCGCCGAGTGCGCCCGAGAGCGAGAGCAGCTCGACGGGATGGCCCCTCGGCTCGTACGCGAGGCCGAGCTGCTGCGCCCTCTCCACGATGGGACCGGCCGTCGCGTCCCCGGGCTGCGAGAGCCCCGTGAGGTCGCCCTTCACGTCGCTCACGAACACCGGCACCCCGGCGTCGGAGAGGTGGCCGGCCAGGATCTGCAGGGTCTTCGTCTTCCCCGTGCCTGTCGCGCCGGCCACGAGCCCGTGGCGGTTCACCATCGACAGGGGAAGCCGCACGGGCGCGCTCGCCGCGACCTCGCCGTCGAGCATCGGCGCCCCGAGCAGCAGCGACGGCTCGTCGAACGCGTACCCCTCGGACATCTCCTCGAGGAAGGTCTCGTCCATCGTGGGCGCGAGCCTAGCGGAGCCGCTCCCGTGGCGTCGGCGCCGACGTCAGTGCCTGACGGTCTCGACGACCTCGAAGCCGAGCGTGCAGGGGACGGATCAGGAACTCCCCGCGCTCGATCGGTCGACGTCAGAGCACGTCATCGAGGAGCGCACGATACAGCTCGTTCACGCTCACACCGTGTCGCTCGGCCACGGCGTGCGCCGCGTCGCGCTTGCGCATGCCGCCCGCCACCAGCTCACGCGCCTCGTCGGCGCAGGCCGACATGTCGGGCGCCGGCCGCACCCGCTCCCCATCGATCACCACGACGACCTCGCCCTTGAGCTCCCGATCGGCGACACGCGACAGCACCTGGCTCACGCGACCGCGTTGGACCTCCTCGTGCAGCTTCGTCAGCTCCCGCACCACCGCCACCTCGCGGTCGCCGATCACCACGAGCACGTCGCGCAGCAACGTCTGCACGCGCAGAGGCGACTCGAAGACGACGATCGTGCGTGGCTCGTGCCGCAGCGCCTCGAGCCGGCGCACGCGCTCGCCCTGCTTCTTCGGCAGGAACCCCTCGAAGACGAACCGGTCGGTCGGCAGACCCGACACGACGAGCGCGGCGATCGCCGCCGAGGGGCCGGGCACGACCTGCACCTCGACACCCGCGTCGATACAGGCGCGCACGAGCCGGTAGCCGGGGTCCGATATCGCGGGTGTTCCGCCGTCGGTCACGAGGGCCACGTCGTCACCGTTGCCGAGGCGCACGAGCAACTCGTCGACCCGCTCGCGCTCGTTGCCCTCGAAGTACGACACGAGCGGCACCTTGATCTTGATGCCCGCCAGCAGGCGACCGGTCCGACGCGTGTCCTCGCACGCGACCAGGTCGACCTGGCCCAGCACCTCGCGGGCGCGGGTCGACAGATCGCCCAGGTTGCCGATCGGGGTCGCGACGAGCCACAGCGTTCCACCCATACGTTCCAGGGTGACAGGATGTGCCCCGAGCGCCCACGGGCGGAAGGACCACGACGGGGAAGCCATGGCCGAGGGACACAAGGACTACTCAGGCACCCCTCTGTGGAAGAAGCTCGGCATCCGGCCCGGGTCGCGGGTGGTGCCGGTCAATGCCCCGGAGGGGTTCCCCGACCTCCTTACGGCGCAGGCACCGTTGCCCGGAGACGTCCGCTTCATCGCCAGGGCCACGAAGGACGTCGACGTCGCGGTGCTGTTCGTGACCGAACGACAATCGATGGAACGCCGCTTCGGCGGGTTGCAGCGGGCCCTCGACCCCGCCGGCCGGCTCTGGGTCTGCTGGCCGAAGAAGGCCTCGAAGGTTGCGACCGATCTCACATTCGGCGCCGTGCAGCAGCATGGCCTGAGCACCGGCCTCGTCGACAGCAAGACCGCGTCGATCACCGACGTGTTCCAGGGGTGCCAATTCGTCGTGCGGCTGCGCGATCGGCCGCCGGTACCCTGACGCGATGCCGGGCCTGTCGCAGCGCATGAACCGACCGGTGGTGGCCGTGCTGGCCGTCGCCGCGATCGCGGGCGTGATCCGGTTCGCGGCGATCGACGACCCGCGGGAGCTCGTGTTCGACGAGACGTACTACGCCAAGTCCGGGTGCATCCAGGTCACCGACGCCAGGCCCAAGGAGTGCAGGATCGACTCGGGCGACGAGCGGTACTGGCTCGACAACGAGTGGGACACCGGCTCCTGGGTGCACCCCCCGCTCGGCAAGCTCACGATCGGGCTCGGCATCAGGGCGTTCAGCATGAGCTCGTTCGGGTGGCGGTTCACCTCGGCGCTCGCCGGCATCGGCGTCGCGGTCTTCACCGCGCTGATGGCGCAGCTGCTCCTCGGCAAGCCGATGTGGACGTTCGTCGCCGGCCTGCTGATCGCGGTCGACGGCCTCAACGTCGTGCACTCGCGGATCGCGCTCCTCGACATCCACCTGGCGTTCTGGGTGTCGCTGGGGTTCCTGCTGCTGCTGCTCGACCGGCGCTGGATCGACCGACGCACCGCGAGGGCCCTCGCGCCGCCGCAAGAAGGCGGCGGGCCCGACGACGCCGAGCCCGACGTCGAAGAGCCGCCAGAGGCCGATGCCGGTGAGCTCGCCGAACCTCCCCGCCTGCGGGTGCCCTCGCCGTTCCTGCGGCCCTGGCGCATCGCCGCCGGCGCTGCCTTCGGGGCCGCGATGGCGGTCAAGTGGTCCGGTGCGATGGCGATCCCCGCCGCCGTGCTGCTCACCTACATCTGGGAGACGACGCGTCGTCGGCGCGAGGGGCGGACGCGAGGCAACGCCTTCGTCCGGTCGCTCGGCATGGAGACGCTCGGGGTCGTGGTCGCGTTCGCGATCGTGCCGGTCGTCGTCTACACGCTCGCGTGGATCCCGTGGTTCACGCACTTCGAACCGAGCCTGGCGGACTTCTTCACGCAGCACCGCGACATGTGGCGCTACCACCGCGACCTGCGAGCCACCGCGCTCGACGCCGCCACCGACAACTACACGCCCACGCACGGCTACTACTCGAAGGCGTGGACGTGGATCCCGATGCTGCGCCCCGTGAACTACTTCGTCGAAGACCTCGGCCCCGACATCCGCCAGATCCTCGCCATCGGGAATCCCGTGCTGTTCTGGGGCACGATATGGACGATCCCCTACTGCGCCTGGGCGTGGTGGCGCAAGCGCGACTGGACGCCAGGGTTCATGGTGGTCGCGTTCGCCGGTCTCTACCTGCCGTGGTTCCTCGTCGCGCGACCGCAGTTCTTCTTCTACGCGCTGCCGTTCACGCCGTTCATGGCGCTCGCCGCCGTGTACACGCTGCGCGACCTCGCCGCTGCCCACCTCGTGATCCGCGATCACGAGACGGGCGAGGTCGCCCTCGACCCCGACACCGGCGAGCCCGCGATCAGCCGTCGCCGGCCCTACCTGCCGTTCGTCTGGGGCTACGTCGCGGCCGCGGTCGGGCTGTTCCTGTGGATGTGGCCGATCCTCACGGCGAGCCGCATCTCCGACACGATGTGGAAGGCGCGCGTCTGGTTCCGGGGCTGGACGTAGCCGGCGGGATCTGACCGCCGGTCGCATCGGAAGCGGCCGGGGGCGAGCCCTGCGCCGGTACCCTCGCCGCCATGACGAGCCCGGGAGCCACGAGCAAGCAGCACGTGTCGATCGAGATGGCCGACGGCGTCCGGCTCGCCGCGACCCTCTACATGCCCGAGGGCGAGGGGCCGTGGCCGGCCGTGATCGAGGCGCTCCCCTACCGCAAGGACGACATCACCGGGCGCTCGCGCAGCGAGTACCGGCGCCTCGCCGAGGCCGGATACGTGATGTGCCGCGTCGACGTGCGGGGCACCGGCTCGAGCGAAGACATCGCGACCGACGAGTACCCGGCGGTCGAACGCACCGACATGGCCACGGTGATCGACTGGCTCGCGACCCGGCCGTGGTCGTTCGGCACGGTCGGCATGTACGGCTACTCCTACTCCGGGTTCAACAGCATCCAGATCGCGATGGAACGCCCGCCCGCGCTGAAGGCGATCATCCCGATCTACGCGACCGACGACCGCTTCGGCGACGACGTGCACTACCAGGGCGGCGTCGTGAAGCAGCTCGACCAGATCGACTACCCGAGCTACATGGTCGCGATCAACGCGCTGCCGCCGGCGCCGCCGATCTACGGCGAGGGCTGGCGGGAGGAGTGGGCTCGCCGCCTCGAGGGCACCGAGCCGTGGGTGCTCACGTGGCTCGAGCACCAGCGGCTCGACGACTACTGGAAGCACGGCTCGCTCTGCGTAGACTACGAGGCGATCGCGTGCCCCACGATGATCGTCGCCGGCTGGGCCGACGGGTACCGGAACAACTCGTTCCGCACGTTCGAGCGCCTGACCTGCCCGAAGCGGCTCGTTTTCGGCCCGTGGGCGCATGCGTCGACCGACACGTCGCTGCCCGGCCCGAACCACGACCTGCTGCCCGAGCACATCCGGTGGTGGGACCGCTGGCTGAAAGGTGTCGACAACGGCATCGACCGTGAGCCGCCGATCGTGCTGTACGCGCAGCGCTCGACCCTGCCGGATCCCGACCGCCCCCTCGTCAACGGTGAGTGGCGGTACGAGCCGACCTGGCCGCCCGAACGGCTGCGGCCGGAGACGTGGCCGCTGGCCGACGCGACGGCGAACCGCCCCGGCGACGGCCCCGACGAGCTCGACGTGCGCGGCGACGTCGGACGGACCGCGTGGATCTCGTGCGCCGGCGTGCTGCCGTGGGGCCAGCCCGACGACCAAGGTCCAGACGAGCTCCACTCCCTCACGTACACGTGGACCCCGTTCGAGCGGGAGTTCGAGATCCTCGGGCACGCGCGGGTGCGGGTGCGCATCGCCTCGAGCGAGCCGGTCGCCTACCTGTCGGCGAAGCTCTGCGACGTCTTCCCCGACGGCACCTCGTCGCTCGTCGCGCGCAACGTGTTGAACCTTACGCACCGGGACTCGCGGGAGCAGCCGTCGCCGATGCCCGTCGGCGAGCTCGTCGACGTCGAGCTCGAGATCGAGGCCGCGTCGTGGACGTTCGAGCCCGGTCACGCCCTGCGGCTCGACCTCGCCGGCTCCGACTGGCCGAACACCTGGGCGCCGCCGCGCCCGGTGACGCTCACGATCGACCGGGCCGCGACGACGCTCGAGCTCCCCGTGATCGACGGCCCCAGCCCGATCGAGGAACGGCCGGTGCTGCCGCCGCCTCATGTGAGCGACCCGGACGAGGACGACGCCGGAGACGACGACCCGGTGGCCGGCGTTCGTTGGTCGGTCGCCCACGACGTGCTCCGGCGCGTGACATCGGCCAACGCCGGCAGCACGTTCGAGGAGGAGCCCGTCGAGCACGTGCCGTCGATGCACAGCCACTACGACGGCGTCGTGTCGGTCTCGACGGTCGACCCGGGGAAGGCGTCGGCGCACGGGAAGGCGGCGTTCGAGCTGCGATGGTCCGAGGCGACCGTGAACTCTCGGGCCGACGTGGTGATCGAGAGCGACGCCGAGGCGTACCGCGCGACGATCGACCTGGTCGTGCACGAGGACGGCGAGGAACGGTTCCGGCGACGCTGGGAGAGGACGATCCCGCGGGATCTCGCCTAGCGAGCCCCTCTCTGCCGAGGGTGGCCCGCCGAACCGACCCCAGAAACACGAATCCCCGGCGCGCTGGCCGGGGTTCGGTCTTGAATGGGATATCCCGACTCCTACGGTACGCGCTGGCTCCGACATCGGCAAGCGAGGCCCACGGCCGTCACGGAACGTTCACGACTCGCCGCTCCAACTCAGCCGATCGCGGGGTGCTCCGGTTCGGGCTGCACCGCCCAGAGGTTGCCGCGCCGCGTGCCGACCGGTTCCCGCTTCATCGTCGCGGTCGTGAGCGCCGTGATCACGACCGGGTCGTCGCCGAACAGCTCGTCGGTCTGCAGGCACACCAACGTGCCTGGCGTGCCGGCCGGGAACACCACCTGATCGCGGCCGGCCACCTCGCGATCGACGAACGTCGGCATCAGCAGGAACAGCCCGAGCGGCGGCCACGAGTCGGGATCGAACTCGGGGACCTTCCGGCGGAGCTCGTCCCTCGTGGCGAGGCGGGCGTCGGGGTCGTTCATCGCCCGCCGGGCGAGGGTGAGGTCGAGCCGACGATCCCACGGCACCACCATGAGGGCGAACCCGAAGCGGTTCGAGACCACCTCGGTGCGCACCAGCTCGTCGACGTCGAGGCCGTGGCGCTCGGCGACCTGCTCCGGCAGCTCGGCCTCGGGATCGGGGAACACCACGAACGGCACCGCCCGCCCGCGCAGGTAGTCGAGTACCGAAGACATCGCCTGTGTGACCTCCGTCCGCCCCGATCGGCGGAGCCGCATCGTACCCGCGGTGAGCCCGCGAACGGAACCCCCGATCGGCCGAGGGACCGGCCGAGCAACCGGCCTAGAAACCCGCCTAGAAACCGGGCAGCCGATCGCGGAAGAGGATGTAGCCGAGCCCCGCCGCCACGTCGAGCAGGAAGTGCGCCACGACGAACGGCCACGTGCGACGCCACCGAAGGAAGAGCACGGAGAAGAGCAGGCCCATCGCGAGGTTCCCGAGGAAGCCACCCCACCCCTGATACAGGTGGTAGGACGCCCGCAACGCCGAGCTGCCGACGACCGCAGCGAGCGGCGACCACGACAGCTGGCGCAGCCGCGTCACGAGGTAGCCCAGCACGATCACTTCCTCGACGAGGGCCGCCTCGAGCGCCGAGAGCAGCAGCACCGGCACGGTCCACCAGTGCCCGAGTGGGGGCGCCGGGATCACGAAGCGGTTCACACCGAGCTCGACCGCCGCCAGGTACAGACCGAGGCCGGCGAGCCCGACGACCGCGAACAGACCGAGGCCCTTCGCGAGGTCGGGTCCGGGGCGGTCGGCCGCGAGCCCGATGCCGTCGAGGCCTTCGCCCGAGCGACGCACGAGGTGGACGACGAGGAACACAGGGGCCAGGCCGAAGACGAACCCCGCGAGCTGACGAGCGAGCTGGGTGCTCTGGTTCGCCGAGGCGACGATCGTGCCGGCGAGCGGCGCCTCCAACAGGCTGAGGATCGCGTACACCGCGCTCGCGAGCAGCGAGAGCAGCAGCACGACGACGACCTCTTCGGCGAGTGTCCGCCGGTCGGCCGGAGCCGGAGGGGTCGGCGCCTGCGGACCGAGCAGCCGTGCGCCGCGTGAGGGTTCGAGCTGCTCCATCGGGCTGACTGTACGCAAGCCGGGGTTCCCTCGGGGGTCGGGGGCTCCTCTAGACTTCGGCGGCGGCGACCGACGGGTTCGCCCGGAAGGGGATCGAGGGGCGATGGCGAGAGGCGACGCGGCCGACCTGGTGGTGGTCGGCGCCGGCACGGTCGGCGGCTGGGCGTCCGTCTTCGCGCGCGAGGCCGGCCTCGACCGCGTCGTCGTGATCGATCGCGACCTCGCCGGCCTCGGCGCCTCGGGACGCGCGGCCGGCATGGTGCGCGCGCAGGGCGGCTCGCCAGACACCGTGAGGCTCGGCACGTGGTCGATCGGCTTCTACGAGGACCAGCACGACCGCTACGGCACCGACTCCGGCTTCGTCGGCCGCGGGTACGTGATCCTCGCTGCCTCCGCCGCCGACGAGCGCGCGGCCCACGAGCGCATCGAGATGCAGCGCGCGGCGGGCCTCGACGTCCGCTGGGTCGACGCCGACGAGTTGCGTCGGCTGATCCCGGCGATGACCGAGGGGCGCGGCTTCCGCGGCGGCTCGTACGTCGCGACCGACGGCTGGGTCGATCCACCGCGGAACGTCCGGGCGTACGGGCTCGCGACGCAGCGCGCCGGCGTCGAGCTGCGCGAGCGGGTGGCGTTCACCGGGCTCCGCACCCGCGCCGGACGCGGCGGTCGGCGCCTCGTGACGGGCGTCGAGACCACGGCGGGCACGATCTCGACCGGCCGCGTGCTCCTCACCGGCGGCCCCGCCCTGCAGGCGGTCGCGAAGGCCGCCGGCGCCCGCGCCTGGGTGGGCTACGCCCGTCACCAGGTCGTCGTGACCGAGCCGAGCGAGGCCTTGCACCCCGACACGACCGCGATGGCGTTCGACATCGCGAAGGGCATCTACTGGCGCCCCGAGGAGGGCGGCTTCCTGTGGGGCATGTCGAACCCCGCCGAGGAACCCGGCCCCGGCCGCTCGATCGACTGGCCGTACTTGCGGGCGATGGAACGCCGCCTGAATCGCCTCATGCCCGCGACGCGCGGGCTCGGCATCAAGAAGGCATGGGCCGCGACGATCGAGTACACGCCCGACCACCTGCCGCTCACCGGGCCGCTCGTGCTGCGCGACGGCACCGAGGTCGAGGGCGCGGGGATCGCGAGCGCGTGCGGGCACGGCATGATGTGGGGCCCGGCCGTGTCGCGGATCGCCGCCGACCTGCTGCTCGAGGGCAGGACCGGTGTGGTGGAGCACGCCGACCACTTCCGCATGGACCGCTTCGACGAGGAGGGACGCTCGCCGTTCGTCGACCCGGTGGCGCTCCCCTTCCCGGTCGCGGTCGACGAGTGACCCGCCTGGCTTTCTTCAGGGCAGCTCGGGCTCGAGCGCGACATCCACGAGGATCAGCTCCGACGGCGCCGAGGCCACGACCTCGATCATCGGCTCGTCGGTGACCTGTGCCGCGTCCCCCGTCTCCATGCGCTCGCCGTTCACCGCGACGTCGCCCTCGATCACGTAGAGGTAGACGCCCCGTCCGGACGGCAGCTCATGGACGACCGTCGCCGCCGGCGTCAGCCGTGACACGAACACGTGCGCATCCTGATGCACCAGCACCGCGTCGCCGCCGTCGCCGGAGATCACGCGCAGCAGCGTGTCGGTGCGGTCCTCCGGCGTGAAGACCCGCTGCTCGACGCCGGGCTCGAGGCTCCGTTCCCGGGGCATGATCCATATCTGGATGAACCGCATCGGGTCGGTCTCGCTCGCGTTCTGCTCGGAGTGCCACGCGCCGCGGCCGAGCGTCATGCGCTGCACCGAGCCGGCGGGCAGCGGGCCGGGCTCGCCGCCGACGTCGTCCTGGTGGCGGAACGAGCCTTCCACGACGTAGGTCAGGCCCTCGATGTCGCGATGCGGGTGCATCGGCCAGATCGCGCCGGGCACGAGCCGGTCGTCGTTGAACACGCGCATCGACCCGAACGAGACGTACTCCGGGTCGTGGTAGGAGTCGAACGAGAAGTGCCAGCGCGCGCGGAACCAGTCGCCGTCAACGTCGCTGATCTCGTCGTCGCGCCGGATCGCGATCGTCACGACTACAGCAGCAGCACCGGGCAGGTGAGGGTGCGCGTGATGCCCTCGAGCTCCTGCATCGGCATGACGGTCGCCTTCGCGAGTTGGTCGAGGTCGGCGGCCTCCGCACGGGCGACCACGTCGTAGGGCCCGGTCACCGGGTCGACCTGCACCACGCCGTCGATCGCTCGGATCTGCTCGGTCACCTGGCCGGCCTTGCCGACCTCGGTCTGGATCAGGATGTACGCGTTGACCACGACGCCCCCCTATCCCTCGGCCCCGCCATCGGTGGCGCCGTCGGTGGCGCCGTCACCGGTGCCGCCCCCCGCGTCCTTCTTGCTGTCGAGCATGCCCTTCGCCTTGTCGAGCAGGTCGCCGCTGGCTCCGACCGCCTTGTCGACGACCGGCTGCACCTTCACGACCAGGTCGCCGGCGGCCGCACGGGCCTTGTCGAGCACCGGATCGGCCTTCGACGAGAGGTCGCCCGTCGCGTCCTTCGCCTTGCCGACGACCGGCTGCGCCTTCTCGACCAGGCTGCCGGCGGTCTCCGCCGCCTTGCCCGCGAGCGTGCTCGCCGTGCCGGCCGCCTTGCCGGCGAGATCGCCGGCCGTGCCCTTCGCCTTGTCGACGATGCCCTTGTCCTTCTGAGCCTCACCCATCGGTTCCTCCTCGATCGCGCCCTGGCCCTCCATCGTCCCGGCGGCGGCGTCCACCTGCAAATGCGCAGGTCAGGACGCCGGTCGGTCCGGTCGGGTCAGCACCGCCAGTCGTGCACGGAAGCCCGCGAGGCCCGCGTCCACGTGTTCGCGACGCTCGACCTGCAGTCCGTGGTCGAGGTCGTGCAGGGGCATCAGCACGAAGGAGAGCCGGGCCCGCGTCGCGAAGCCCGGGTCAGGGGCGCCCCCGTACGCGGCGAGCGCGCGCTCGCCGACGGCGGGCATCTCGTGCACCCACCAGGCGAAGTCCCACGCCGGGTCGCCGATGCCGACCTCTTCCCAGTCGAGCACCCCCGAGAGGTCACCCGAGGCCGACACGAGCACGTGCTCGGGACCGAGGTCGCCGTGGGTCACGCACGGGGCGAACCGCCATGCGGCGTCGTCGTCCAGCACCCCGTCGATCGCCGTCGACGCGGCGTCGAGCTCCTGCGCCTGCAGGTGCCCCGCGGCGAGATCGCGCAGGCGCACCCACTCGGCCCGCAGCCCCTCGCGGACCGTGTCCGCGGTCTCGGACCGCATGCCGAGGAACTCCGGCGGCACCATGTGCAGGTCGTACAGGAAGCGCCCCAGCCGCTCGGGCCACAGGCCCTCGTCGCCGACCGTGTCGCACGGGTCGCCGGCCAGCGCGCGGTACCCCACGCAGACGGGCTCCCGCGAGACGAGCTCGGGCATCGGCACCGACGCGGAGACCTCACCGGAGAGCTCCGGCAGCACCTCGATCTGGCGGAGCAGCCGTTCCCGCGCGTAAAGGGTGCGAGGGAGCTGCACGATCCACTCGCGATCGACGCGGTAGGTGTCGCACGTCCACCCGCCGACGATCGGTTCGAACTCGTCGAGCGCGAGCTGCGGGAACAGCGCGGCCACGAGGTCGCGGTGCGCCGCGACCGAGCGGTCCTCCGATCCGCTCACGACCTCACCCCAGCGGCTCCGGCGGCGCGATCGAGGGATCGGCGGGCACGTCGTCGGCCTCGGTGAGCGGCCGGTCGAGCTCGGGGCCGCGCAGCGCGAACCAGGCGACGACTCCCCCGGCGAGCGCGAGCGCCGACGCGCCCGCATAGAGGGTCATCGGCCCCGCGGTCTCGTAGACGAACCCGCCGAGGCCGGCGCCGAGGATCGGGCCGAGGCCGAAGCCGACCATCTGGGCGACCGAGTTCCCGGTCGAGTACAGCGACGAGGGCAGGAGGCGGCCGACCACGACGACGCCCGTCGTGAACAGCATGCTGAACGCGATGCCCTCGAGCACGGTGAGCAGCGACACGATCGTGGGGTTCGAGATCGACCCCCAGAGCAGGAACCCGAGCGCGTAGACGGCACAGCCCAGCACGTACACGCGACGGAGGCCGAGCCGCGCCTGCAGGCGCGAACTCGAGCGCATCATCGGCACCTCGATCAGCCCACCGACGGCGGTCCCGATGCCGATCAGCAGGGGGCCGCCACCCTCGCTCGCGATCTTGAGCCCGACGAAGTTCCACGCGGCGTTGAACCCGGTCCACACCAGGAACAGCGCGGCCAGGAACCCCCAGAACCGGGGAGCGTGGTGGAACACCGCCCCGACCGTGCCGAGCCGGCTTCCCCCGGTCGCGGCTTCGTGACGAGGGATGTCGCGCGGCACCGTGAACGACCAGGCGAACACGAGCACGCTCGCGAGCGCGTAGATCGGCATCGCCCACTCGATGCCCGCGGCCTGGAAGAGCCAGCCGAGGGTGAGACAGCCGATCGCGTAGGTGAAGCTCTCCCACGAGCGGATCTTGCCGTAGTCGCTCATGCGCTCGGCCCCGAGGTGCTCGAGCGTGATCGCGTCGATGTTGGGGCCTGTGCTCACCATCGCGCCCGCGAGGAAGAACCCGGCGACCGCGATCGCGACCATGCCGTCGACGCCGGCCAGCACGAGCCCGAACACCGCCGACAGGAACGCCCCGATCTGCAACGACGTCCGCCTGCCGATCGTCGCATCGGCGAGGTGACCCCAGAGCGGGTTCAGCACGATGCGCGCGACGGCCATCGCGGCGATCACGAGACCGATGCCGCTCTCCGTGAGCCCCTTGTCGTCGAGGTAGAGCGCGAGGAACGGGAAGAATGCCGCGATCACGAACCCGAACGTGAGGAAGAGCCCGCGCACGGCGGCGTCGGGGCGGATCTCTCGGGCGCGTTGACCGACCACGTGGCGTGACCTCTGCGGACGTTGGGGCAGCGGATCCGGACCGGGACAGTATGCGGGCGCTAGGCCTGTCGTACCTCGGCCCGATCGGCGAGCAGGGCGGCGCGGGCCGGCTCCAGCATGCCGGCGCCCGGCAGCTCGGCGTTCGCCGTCGCCGCTCCGAGGCCGAGCCGCAGAGCTGCGTCCCAGCCGTCGCCTCGATCGAGTGCCGTCACGAGCCCGGCGAGGAAGGCGTCGCCGCTGCCGACCGGGTAGCGCCCGCGCACGTAGAGGTGCCCTTCGAACAGCGTGCCGTCGGGGGCGGCGAGCACGACGCCCTCGGCGCCCCGGGTCACGACCCCGGCGTGGCCGTCACCGCCGGCGAGGTCGCGCAGCTTCGCCGCGGCGGCGAGCGCATCGTCGCGCCGCGACGTCGGCACCCCGAGCAACCCTCTCGCCTCCAGGGCGTTGACCTTCACGACGTCGGGCTGGGCCTCGAGTCCGAGTCGCAGGCGGTCTCCCTCGGCGTCGAGCGCGACCCGCACGCCTTCCACCCGCCCATCGCGGACGAGATCGCGGTAGCCCTGGTCGGGAGCGCCGACGGGGGTCGAGCCGCTGATCGTGAGCCACCCCCCCGGCACCCAGGTCGACTCGACCGCGTGCAGCAGCTCCGCCCAGGCCGCCGACGGCACGTCGGAGCCGTGCTCGTAGAACTCGGTCAGCCCTCCGGTCTCACGGTCGGCGACCGACAGCGACGAGCGGTTCTCACCGTGGGTCCACACGGCGCGCAGGGCCACGCCCTCGACGCCGAGCATCTCCTCGATCCACTTGCCCGTGTTGCCTCGGAGCAGCGCGACCGCGACGGCCTTCGCTCCGAGCGCGTGCGCCGCTCGAGCGGCGTTGAGCCCCTTGCCGCCGGGGACCTGCACGAACCCCTCGGGCCGGTGGATGTCGCCGCGCACGAGCCGCTGGATCTCGAAGAGCTTGTCGACCGACGGGTTCGCGGCAAGACAGACGATCACGCGGGGCTCCCGGCCGAGATCGCGCCGAGCGCCTCCTGCATCGTCGGCTGCCCGTCGACGCCGCCGGCCGCCCGGGTCGAGAGCGCCCCGCACGCGTTCGCGACCGCGAGGCACCGCTCGAGGGGCTCACCGCCGAGCATCGCGGCGACGAAGCCCGCGTCGAACGAGTCGCCGGCCCCTGTCGTGTCGACGGTCGCGACCGGCACCGCGGCCACCTCGACGCGCTCGCCGGGACCGGCGGCGATCGCGCCGCGCGCGCCCGCCTTCACCACGACGAGCGGCCCGCGAGACCGGAGCGTGGCGATCGCCGCCTCGAGGTCGGACGTGTGCGCGAGGCGGGCCACCTCGATCTCGTTCGGCAGCAGCACGTCGACCGAGGGCAACAGGGCGTCGAGTCCGCCGTTCCATGCCCCGCTCGGGTCCCAGTTCGGGTCGACCGATGTGGTCGCCCCGCGCCCGCGGGCGTCGGCGAACAGACGCGGCAGGTCCTGCGCGAGGCCCGTCTGCAGGAAGTAGGAGCTCACGTGCACATGGCGAGCCGATGCCAGCAGGTCGGCGTCGATCGAGGCCGCCCGCAGATCGCCGATCGTGCCGGGCGCCGTGAGGATCGCCCGGTCGTCGGGGCGCGACAGCACGACCGTGACCCCGGTCGGCCGCTGCGGATCGACGGCGAGCCCCGAGACGTGCACGCCGCGGGCGACGAGCTGCTCACGCATGTACGCGCCGAAGAGGTCGTCGCCGACGACGCCCACGAAGGCCACGCGTAGACCCAGCCGGGCGGCGCCGCACGCCATGATCGCGCCCGAGCCGCCGACGGTGAGCCGCGCATCGTCGACCAGGCGCTCCGCCTGCCCGAACGCCGGGGTCACGTCGTCGCCCCGCATCACGAGATCAGGGTTGGCGTCGCCGAGCACCACCAGATCGAGGTCCACGACGTGAGACTACCGACGGCACCCGGCCCGCGCGTCGGGCGATGGTCTCGAACCCCCGCCGGAGCTCCGTACGATGGACGGGTGGCTGCCCTCATCGAGCTCGTGTACGGCGACATCACCGCGCAGTCGGTCGACGCGATCGTGAACGCGGCGAACACGGCGCTGCGGCCGGGTGGCGGCGTCGACGGCGCGATCACGCGAGCGGCAGGGCCCGAGGCGCTCGCCGACCGCCAGCGGGTGATCCGCGAGCGTGGGCCGACGCCGCTGCCCACGGGCGAGGCCGTCGCGACGATCGCCGGCGACCTCGATGCCCGATGGATCATCTACACGGCGGGCCCGATCTACTCGGGCTCGGCGCGCGACGCCGAGCTGCTCGCGAGCTGTCACCGCTCGGTCCTGCGCGTGGCCGACGGACTCGGCGCCCGCTCGGTCGCGTTCCCGGCGGTCTCGACCGGCGTCTACGGCTACCCCGTCGATCGCGCGGCCCCGATCGCGATCGCCGCCGTCAGGGAGGCCGTGACCGCGGTCGAGCAGGTCCGGTTCGTGCTCTTCTCCGAGCGCGACCTGGGCGTCTTCCGCGACGCGCTCGCGAGCCCCGGGGAGCGGTCCGAATGAAGTCCACCTCGCTGGTAGCATTTGCACCTGCAATGAGCGACCAGACCACGAACGAGGCCCTCACCGACGTCCGCACGGTCCACGACCGGCTGGCGGAGATTCAGCTCGTCGACTGCCGGGAGCTGTACGAGTGGGAGGCGGGCCGCATCGACGGCGCCGTGTACCTGCCCCTGAACTCGATCATGGCGGGCGCGGGTTCCGAGCTCGACACGGACACGCCGATCGCCGTGATCTGCCGCAGCGGCAACCGCAGTGAGCTCGCCACGATGATGCTGCAGGCCCGGGGCTTCGAGGCCTACAACGTCGAGGGCGGCATGGAAGCCTGGGCCGCCGAGGGCCTGCCGTTCAGCGCCGGCGACGGCTCCCCCGGCCGCGTCGCCTGATCGCTCAGCCCCTCCACCGCCTGTACGCGGGCGAGCCGCCGCTGGGGTACGTCGTGCCGATCGCTTCCTCGACCGAGCAGGCGTAGATCGCGAGCTCGTATTCGGCCTCGTAGGGCACCGCGACCGCGCCCGGGTGGTCCGGCGAGACCTGCTCCATCCACCCGCGCACGAGGAACTCGCCGCCCTCGCCCTCGTGGTTCTCGGGGTCGATCGCCGAGTGCATCGCGTAGCGCCCGTCGAGCGCGACCTCCTCGTTCTTCGGGCTGCGAGCCCGGAAGCCCACGAGCAGCAGGCCGGCGCCGAACCACGGAGAGACCGGGTGCAGGCGGGGCGCGCCGTCGCGGCGGAGCGTCGCGTGGAACACGACCCTGCCCTCGAACCGCTCGCGCCCGAACGCCGCGAGCTCCGGGTCGCCGACCTCGAGCTCCGCCCATGCCCCCACGGTCGAACGGTAGCCTGCGGTCATGGCCGACGTCGACGCCGCCCGCCGCGAGCTGGAAGCCGCGCTCGGCCCCGAGGCGGTGCTCTCCGACCCCCTGGCCCGCCGCCTGTACGCCCGCGACGCGTCGATGGTCGAGGGTGCATGCGCGCTCGTGGCGTTGCCGACGACGCCCGAGCAGGTGCAGGCGTGCGTGCGAGCGGCCGCCACCCACGGACTCCCGATCGTGCCCCGGGGAAGCGGCACGGGCCTCGCGGGCGCCGCCACACCGATCGGCGACTCCCTCGTGGTCACGACCGCGCGCATGACCGGCATCCTCGAGGTCCGACCCGAGGACCGCCTCGCATGGGTCGAGCCGGGCGTGCCGAACCTCGATCTCGCGAACCATCTGCGGGCGATGGGGTGGAGCTACGCGCCCGACCCGTCGAGCCAGCAGACGTCGTCGATCGGCGGGAACGTGAACACGAACGCGGGTGGCCCGCACTGCCTCGCCTACGGGGTCACGAGTGCGCACGTGCTCGCGCTCGATGTCGTGATGGCCGACGGATCGATCGAGCGCCTCGGTGCCGAGGGGCCCGAGGCCGCCGGGTACGACCTGCGCGGCGTGGTCGTGGGGAGCGAGGGCACCCTCGGTCTCGTGACCCGGGTGTGCGTGCGCATCCTGCCGGCGCCCCCCGCGGTGCGGACGATGCTGTTCGGCTTCGACACGGTCGAGGCGTGCGCCGCCACCGTCTCGGCGATCATCGCCCGCGGGGTCGTGCCGGCGGCGGTGGAGATGATGGACCAGGGCATCGTGCGCGCGGTCGAGACCTTCGCCCACGCCGGCTACCCGGTCGACGCGGCCGCCGTGCTGCTGGTCGAGGTCGACGGCAACGCTGCGGGCGTGGCGGCACAGACGCACGAGGTGGAGGCGTCGGCCGACGCGAACGGGGCGTCGAGCGTGCGGGTCGCGAGCGACGAGACCGAGCGGGCGCTGCTGTGGAAGGGTCGGAAGTCCGCGTTCGGGGCGATCGCCCAGATCGCCCCACACTACCACCTGCACGACTGCGTGGTGCCGCGGACGAAGGTGGTCGAGGTGATGCGCGGCGTCTACGCGATCGCCGAGCGCCACGGCCTGATCGTCACGAACGTCTTCCATGCCGGCGACGGCAACCTGCACCCGCTCTTCTCGTTCGACCGGGCGGTGCCCGGCACGCTCGAGCGGGTGCTGCAGGCGAGCGACGAGGTCGTGCGCCTCTGCGTCGACGCCGGGGGGGCGCTCAGCGGAGAGCACGGCATCGGACTCGAGAAGCGCGACTTCATGCCGCTCGTGTTCTCGGCCGAGGACCTGGCATCCCAGGCCTGCGTGCGAGCGGCGTTCGATCCCGACGGGCGCATGAACCCGCGGAAGGTGCTCCCCGACGGCGCGCGCTGCGGCGAGTTCGCGCTCGCTGCGGCCGGAACGGGAGATGCGGCGTCCGACGCGGCCGACCTGCCGGAGGGCTCGTGGATCTGATCCATCCGCGCACCGTGGCCGACGTGGCCGAGGCGCTCGGCACCGCGTCGCGGGTCGGCATCAGGGTGCTGGTCGTCGGCGGGCGTCGCCACCTCGACAAGGGGAACCCGACCGAGGTCGACGTGGAGATATGGACCACCCAGCTCGATCAGGTAGTGGCCTACGAGCCGGACGAGATGCTCGTCGTCGTCCAGGGGGGCATGCGGTGCGGAACCCTCGCGGAGCTCCTCGCCGAGCATGGACAGGAGTGGCCGGCCGACGCCCCGCCCGATGCGACGGTCGGCGGCGTGATCGCGTCGGGTGCGACGTCGGCGCGGCGACTGCGCGTCGGCGCGCTGCGCGACACCGTCGTCGAGATGGAGCTCGTCACCGGCGACGGTCGCACCGTGCACAGCGGCGCCCGCACCGTGAAGAACGTGACCGGCTACGACCTGCACCGCCTGATGACCGGCTCGCTGGGCACCCTGGGCGTGATCACGCAGGTCGCCCTGAAACTGCGGCCGCTGCCCGAGCGTCGGCGCACGCTGGTCGCCGTGGGCGATATGGCGCTCGCGAGGAGGATCGCGGCCGAGGTACCGCTCGTCGCCGGGGTTCTGGGCACGCATGACGGCCTGGAGGTGCGGCTCGAGGGCTGGTCGGACGAGATCGAGGAGCTCGGGGCGGCGGTCGTGAGGCTCGCCGGCGACGCGGTCCCGTCAGACGACGACGCGACCTTCCCCCTCGCCCCGTGGTGGACGTGGCCCGAGGGCGGCACGGTCCTCGAGGCCGCAGTGGTGCCGTCGTCGCTCCCCGAGATCCTCGCGGGGTCGACGATCTACGCCGCGCTCGCGGGCGTCGGCATCGCGTGGGTCGGCGCGGCGGATGCCGACGAGGTCGCGGCGGTGCGTCGGCGCGTCGAGGCGATCGGGGGCATCGCGCCGGCGGTCCGCGGTCCCGGAGGCCTGGGCGGCACGCTCCCCGTCCCCGCCGTGCACCGCCGTCTGAAAGCTTCGTTCGACCCCTCGAACGTGCTGGCCCCCGGTCGCATCTGGACGTGAAGCGGACCAGGCGCACCTGCTACGGCCTCAGGAGCTGAAGCGGAGGGAACGAGACCGTGGGTCGTTTCAAGAACGTCGAATGGGAAGCCGTCGCTGGGGTGGCTGCCGCGGTGCTCGCCCTGGTCCTGCATCTCCTGCACGTCGTCGACGAGGGCGTGCTGCTCTCGGTGATGTTGGTGCTCCTCGCGTTGCTTCTACTGCGTGGGGTACGGGGAGAGGGCCGGGAACAACGGGTGGACGACACCCTGCGGTCGGTGGCAACCGATCTCGCGACGGTGCGCGCCGCCCTGACCCCGCCCGACGCGATCCTCGTGGGCCCCCGATCACTGCGCACCGAGAGCGAACGGTTCGCGAAGGGGGCCCGCGGAGACATGACCTGGTTCAACGTCTGCCTGCGGATGTTCGTGCCACAGTCGTTGTTCGACGCGATGCTGCGTCCCGCGATCGAGAACCCTGAGGTACGCCGGATCCGATTCGTCCTCGACGAGCGCGAGCGCGAGGCCTGGGCCACACAGGTGCTGCCCAAGATCCAGGCCTGCACGGGGGCCGAGAAAGTCGACGAACCGGTGTGGCGTTCCCTGCCCGAGACCGTCTCGTTCATCCTGGCCGGCACGGCCGACGGGTCGACCGAGGCGCACTTGAGCTTCTGGGGTGAGCCGTTCATGTCGCACTCCACGGGTCACGACATCCCTCGGTACGTCTTCCACGTGCAGGGCCGTTCCGAGCTGATCGGCCGTCTCTCCGACCTCGAGCGAGACACCGCCGCCAGCGCCTGACCGCCCCGAACGGCCGACGTCAGGCGTTCGATCTCAACAGACAGATATGGCCCATTGGTCCCGTCCGTACCGGGACCTCCGGCAGCACGACGTGCCCCCGAGGAGCGCTACGGTCGCCCCATCAACGGAGTGAACTGGTCCGTTACCACTCCGTGAAAGGCCGGGCGGATGAGACCCGGCCCGGAGCAAGGGGGTTCACGATGGGTGAGGACGGAGAGCGGATCGACAGCGGTGACGAGCACGTCGAACTGCCGCCCCCCGGCGAACGGCCGATCAAGCGCCGCGGCCCGGTGGTCTCACGTCGCGCGGCCCTCGGCATGATGGTCGGCGGCGCAGCGGTGGGCGTGGTCGGCGCTCGCGTGGGCTTCGGCTCGTCGAGCGGTGGCGATCTCAGCGGTATTGCGAACGCGCGCGGCCTCGATGGGGCACAAGCGGAGGCGGCGCTGAAGACGTACGTGCCCGGCGGCGAGTTCGACGAGTTCTTCATCATGTCGTCGGGCGGTCACTCGGGGAACGTCTACGTGATCGGCGTGCCGTCGATGCGGATGCTCAAGGAGATCCCCGTCTTCACGCCGAACGCCTGGCAGGGCTACGGCTACGGCACCGACCAGGGCGACCTGGTGTTGGCCGAGGGCGCCGACCCCGCGAAGAGCGAGGATCTTCGGTGGGGCGACACGCACCACCCGGCGATCTCGGAGACCGACGGCACCTACGACGGCCGCTTCCTCTACATCAACGACCGGGCCAACGGCCGCATCGCGATGGTCGACCTGCGCGACTTCAAGACGAAGCAGATCCTCGACATCGCGAATCTGCAGACGTCCCACGGCGGGTGCTTCGTCACCCCGAACACCGAGTACGTGCACATCTCCTCGATGACACCGTGCCCGGTCACCGAGAGCGGGTACGCGCCGCTGTCGCGGTACAAGGAGGACTTCCGCGGGTTCTCGACCTGGCTGCGCATCGACCAGGACACCGGCCGGTTCGTGATGGACGAGAGCTTCCAGATCGAGCTGCCGCCCTACACGCAGGACCTCGCGGACGCCGGCAAGGGCGTGAGCGACGGCTACGCCTTCATCAACTCCTACAACGTGGAGATGTCGACCGGTGGCGTCGAGCAGGGCAAGCCGCCGCTCGAAGTCGGCGCCTCCCAGCTCGACTTCGACTACCTCCAC
>JBGGNG010000110.1:0-6827 GCA_041287635.1 Actinomycetota bacterium
GAAGCCCGCGACCGCTCCGGTGGATTCGCTCACCGGCTCGAGGGCTCGACCCACCAGGACCGTCTGCATCCCCTCGTCCGTCGCCGTGGTGTGCGCGACCACGATGAACTCGCCCTCGCCCTCATCGAGCGGCAGGCCCTCGACCACGGTGGTTTCTCCGCCCTCGAGGTCGGCGACGGGGTCTCGACCGCCGAGGTTGTCGGTCGACGCGATGACGACCCCGGAGGGATCCACGACCTGCACGAACTCCTCGTCTGGGTCGCCGGTCGCGATCTCCGGCGTGATCGTGCCGTGCTCGATGGCGCCTGCGATGCTCTCGGCCGTGAGGGTTGCCGCGTCTTCGATCCCAGCTGTGAGCGTGTCGCTCAGCTTCAATTCCATCGCGACGGTCGCGATGATGAGCGCCGCGCCGACCACCAGGACGGCCGCGACGGTCGTTCGGGCGCGGACCCCTGCCGTCATGCGGCGGATTCGCATCATCGGCTGGCCGATCAGTCCCCGTCGGCGAGACGGTACCCCGCCCCGCGGATCGTGTGCAGGGTCTCTCGCCCGAACGGGCGATCGATCTTGTTGCGGAGGTGCCCGATGTACACCTCGACGATGTTGAGGTCCCCCTCGAAGTCATAGTCCCAGACGTGGGACAGGATCTCGGTCTTCGACATCACGCTGCCTTCGTGGCGCATCAGGAACTCGAGGATCGAGGCTTCCCGGGCCGTCAGCTCGAGCTCGATGTCGCCGCGGAACGCTCGTCGTGATCCCGGATCGAACCGCAGGTCACCGACCTGCAAGATCGCGGGCCGTGAAGGAGCGCCGCGTCGGATCAACGCCCGCAGATGCGCCAAGAGCACCACGTACGAGAACGGCTTCGTGAGGTAGTCGTCGGCACCCAGGTCGAGCGCCTCCGCCTGGTCCAGCTCTCCTTCTTTCGCGGTGAGCATGAGGATCGGAGTCCAGTTCCCGTCCTGCCGCAGGGTCGCGCACACCTCGAAGCCGTTCATGCCGGGGAGCATGATGTCCAGCACGATCGCATCATAGGCATGCTCGCGGGCCATCCACAGACCGTCGGTGCCGTTCAGTGCGACATCTGCAGCGAAGCCCTCGGCCTCGAGCCCTCGTTTGAGACCCGAGGCCAGGCGCGGCTCGTCTTCCACCACGAGGAGTCTCATGACCGCAAGTATGTCCGCCTTCAGCTGTCCTTCAGCAAAGATGTCGCAAGCTGCATCGTGTCACGAGGGCCACGGCCCGGCCGCGACGCCTGCGTGAGCATGGTCTTTCGCCCGATTCCCGGCAAATAGGCCGAAGGGCGTAGGTCGCATGGGTTGCGTTCGCGACACACTTCGGCGTAGGGTCCGCTCATGTGGGCGTCCGTCGAACCGGGGAGGCCGAACGGCCGACGAGGCCCGCTTTTCGCCGTAGGTTCTTCGGGACCCATCTCGGCCGATCCCTCCGGAGCGATGAACGCAGACCGTTCCGACCTGCCGGCGGAGGGCCGGTTCCCATCTCGCCAATACCCAGGAGATCCCCTGGACCGACTCGTGGAGGTTGCACAGTCATGATGCGGTGGATCGTCGGTTCGAGCATCAAGTTCCGTCGTCTGGTGATCGCGGTTTCCGTCGGGCTCCTCGTTTATGGCGTTCTGCAGTTGGACAACGCCCGCACGGACATCCTGCCCGAATTCCAGCGGCCCACCGTCGAGGTCCAGACGGAGGCCCTCGGGCTCTCCGCCGAGGAGGTCGAGGAGCTGATCACGGTGCCTCTCGAGCAGGACCTGCTCGTGGGTATCGCGTTCCTCGAGGAGATCGAGTCTGTCTCGCTACCCGGGCTCTCGTCGGTCGTCATGACCTTCGAGCCCGGGACCAGCGTGCTCGACGCGCGCCAGGTCGTCGGTGAGCGTCTGACCCAGGCCGTCGCCGCCGCGGGTCTCCCGCAGGTTGCGAAGCCTCCGCAGATGATCCAGCCCGTCTCCTCGACGGGCCGTGTCGCGATGGTGAAGCTGTCGTCGGACGAGCTCACGCCGATCGAGATGTCCATCCTGTCCAAGTGGGTGATCACCCCTCGACTGCTCGGGGTCGAAGGGGTCGCGAACGTCTCGACCTGGGGCTTCCGTGACCGGCAGTTGCAGGTCTTGGTCGACCCGCAGCGTCTCGACGACGCGGACGTCACGCTCAACCAGATCATCAGGACGGCCGGCAACGCTCTGGAGGTCTCCCCGCTCTCCTTCCTCGAGGCCTCGTCCCCCGGCACCGGTGGATTCATCGACACCCTGAACGAACGACTCCACATCTTCCACGAGCAGGCGATCTCGACGCCCGATGAACTGGAGCAGGTGCCGATCGAGGATCCGCAGGGCGAGATCGCTCCGTCGGGTGGCTCGACCGTGTCGCTGGGTGAGGTCACCGACGTCGTCGTGGATCACCAGCCCTTGATCGGCGATGCCCTCTGCTCCGACGGGGACTGCCTGTTGCTCGTGATCGAAAAGTTCCCCGATGCCAACACGCCGGAGGTGGCGGAAGGCGTCGACGGGGCGCTCGAGGGGCTCGCGCCCGGTCTCCCCGGCCTCGCGATGGACACCTCGATCTACCGCCCGGTCGAATTCATCGACACGTCATTCGACAACCTCGGGCGCGCGGCGCTGATCGGGGCGATCCTCCTGATCCTCGTCCTGGGAGCGCTCTTCTTCGATTGGCGGAGCGCCCTCGTCAGCACGGTGGCGATCGCGATGTCGCTCGCCGCCGCATGGCTGGTCCTGTACTTCACGGACACGACCGTGAACACGATGATCCTGGCCGGCTTGGTCACGGCATTGGTGATCCTCATCGACGATGCGGTCATCGACGTCGACAACGTGGCGCAGCGTGTCCGTCAGCAACGCGCGGAGGGCGATGGCACTCCGGCGTGGCAGGTCATCATCGACGCGACGCTCCAGATGCGGAGCGCGATCCTGTTCGCCACGCTGATCGTCGCCGCCGTGCTGTTGCCGGCCTTCTTCATGGAAGGCGAGGCGGGAGCGTTCCTGCCGACGATCGCCACCGCGTACCTGCTCGCGATCGTCGCGTCGATCGTGGTGGCGATCACGGTCACGCCGGCTCTCGGGATGGTGCTCCTGGGCAGCGCCACGCGCGAGCGCCGCGAGTCTCCCGTGGCGCGTTGGCTTCACCAGCGCTACGAGGGTGCGGCCGCCCGCATCGTGCCCAAGGCCGGCCCGGCGTTCGCCGTCTTCGGCGTGGTCATCCTGGTCGGTCTCGTGGCGCTACCGTTCCTCGACCAGTCGATGCGCCCGGCGCTCCAGGAGCGCGACCTGGTGGTGCGGCTGACTTCGGCACCCGGCACCTCGCTCCAACGCATGGACGCGATCACGGCGCAGGCCGTCGAGGAGCTTCGGGCGCTGCCCGGCATCGAGGACGTGGGAGCACACGTCGGTCGCGCGGTGCAATCGGATCAGATCGTGAACGTCAATTCCGCCGAGGTGTGGGTCAGCATCGATGGTGCGGCCGACTACGGCGACACGATCACCGCGATCGAGTCCGTGGCCGGTGGTCTGCCCGACGTCACGAACGACGTGCTCACGTACTCGGACCAGCGGATCACCGAGGTCCTCGGCAGGGAAGACGACGAGATCGTCGTCAGGGTCTACGGCCAGAACCAGGATGTCCTCGCGGCCAAGGCAGAGGAAGTCAGTGCGGCCATCGCCGGCATCGACGGGATCGAGAACGCCGAGGCCGAACTTCCCCTGCAGGAGCCCACGATCGAGGTGGAGCCCTTCATCGAAGAGGCCGAGAGTGTCGGCCTCGCTCCGGGAGACATCCGTCGCGCGGCGACGACCTTGCTCTCGGGCCTCGTGGTCGGAAACCTGTTCGAGGAACAGAAGGTGTTCGACGTCGCGGTGTGGGGAGCTCCAGAGATCCGCCAGGACCTTGCAGACGTCGAGAACCTGCTGATCGACACACCGGGCGAGGGGCTCGTGCCCCTCGGCCAGGTCGCCGACGTTCGCATCGTGCCGAGCGAGGCGGCGATCCGACACGAGTCGGTCGAATCGTACGTCGACGTCGGCGCCGGGGTCTCCGGGCGAGATGTCGGCGCCGTGGCGGACGACGTCGAGGTTGCCCTCGACCAGATCACGTTCCCCCTCGAGCACCACGCCAAGGTGCTTGGCGGCTTCGAGGAGGATGCCGCTGCACGCTCTCGCGTGATCGCCATCATCGTGGCCGCGCTGATCGGGATCTTCCTGCTGCTGCAGGCCGCGTTCGCGAGCTGGCGCCTGGCCTTGCTCGCCTTCCTGGCGTTGCCGATGGCGCTCGCCGGCGGCGCGGTGGCCGTGTTGCTCGACGGCGGTGATGTCACGCTCGGCTCCGTCGCCGGGTTCGTGGCCGTGCTGGGGCTTGCCGTGCGCGGCGTCGTCGTCCTCATCCGTCACTACCAGCAGCTGCAGCGCGAGGGCGAGTCGTTCGGGGTCGACCTCGTGATCCGAGGAACGCGCGAACGGCTCGTGCCGATCCTGACGACGGCGCTCGCATCGGCCGTCGTCCTCATCCCGTTCGTCGTGAGCGGAGGATCGACGGGGTTCGAGATCGTCGGCCCGATGTCGGCCGTGATCCTCGGCGGACTGGTCACGACGACACTGCTGAACCTCGTCGTGATCCCGGCGGTCTACCTGCGATTCGGCTTCGTCGCTGAGCCCGATACGTCGGCCGAGGACTTGTTGGTCAGCGTCCCCGACGTGGACACGGTCAAGGGGTAGGAGATCCGATGAAGCGCAGACTCGTTGAGATCGCCCTGATCCCCGTCACCGTGCTGATCATGACGGCCTGCGGGGGCTCGGTCTCGGATGAATACGTGATCGAGGACAAGCCCTACACCCTCGAGCCGGTCGAGGGTGAGGACGTGCTCAGGGTCATCATGGAGGAGTCCGCCGTGGAACGGCTCGGCATCGAGACGGTCGCGGTCGAGAAGAGCGGGTCCCGGTTGGTCGTTCCCTATGACGCCGTCTATATCGACGCGCACGGAGGCTTCTGGGTGTACACGAACCCCGAGCCCCTCGAGTACGTCCGGGCCCCGATCGACATCGTCCGGGAGTCGTCGACCGAGGCGTTCCTCTCGGAGGGACCACCTCCGGGCATGCAGGTCGTCACGGTCGGCGTCCCCGAGCTGTACGGATCAGAGACCGAGTTCGACGCCTCGTAACGCGATCGCGAAAGGAAGGAACGCACGATGCTTCGCTGGGTCGTAGGGTCGAGTCTCAAGTTCCGATATCTCGTGGTCGCGATCGCCGCCGCATTGATGTTCTTCGGCGTGCAGCAGCTGCGTCACACGTCGGTCGACGTCTTCCCCGAATTCGCGCCCCCGAAGGTCGAGGTTCAGACCCCCGCCTTGGGCCTGTCCGCGAACCAGGTGGAGCAACTGGTCACGATCCCGCTCGAGCAGACCCTGAACGGGGTACCGGGGCTCGACGACATCCGCTCGAAGTCGGTGGAGTCGCTGTCGTCGGTGGAGATGATCTTCAAGCCAGGGACCGATCTGTTGACCGCTCGGCAGCACGTGGCCGAGCGCATCGCACAGATCTCGCCGCAACTGCCGACGTGGGCGAGCCCTCCGTTCATGATCCAGCCGCTGTCGGCGACGAGCCGGGTCATGAAGATCGGGCTCACCACGACCGATCCCGAGCTCGACCTGATCGACCTGTCGATGACCACGTACTGGAAGATCAGGACCCGCCTGATGCGCGTCCCGGGCGTCGCGAACGTTCCGATCTGGGGTGAGCGCATCAACATGCCCACGATCGAGATCGATCCGGAGCGACTGCGCAAGCACAACGTCACGGTCGACGCGGTCTCGGAGGCCGTCGCCAACGCCTTGGAGGCGGGGTTGCTCCAGTACTCCGATGGCAACTTCATCGGCAAGGGTGGCTTCATCGACACGCCCTCGAACCGCTATCCGGTACGGCACATCCTGCCCATCGTGAAGGCTGAGGACCTGGGCCACGTGCCGGTCGAGTCGGTGGACGGGAAGGTCTTCGAGGTCGAGAATGTTGCCGACCTCGAGCGGGGGACGTGGCCGCTGGTCGGTGACGCCGTCATCAACGACGGCCCGGGGCTGATGCTCATCGTCGAGAAGCTGCCGTGGGCGAACACGCTCGACGTGACGCGCGGGGTGGAGGCCGCGCTCGAAGAGCTCGAGCCGGGTCTCACCGGCATCAAGATCGACGCGACGATCTTCCGTCCCGCCACGTTCATCGAGGAGTCGATCAGCAACCTCTCCAAGGCCATCTGGTTCGGCGCGATCCTGATGATCCTCATGCTCTGCTTGTTCCTCTACAGCTGGCGCACCGCCGTGATCAGTGTGGTGGCGATCCCGCTGTCGCTCGTCGCGGCCGGCCTCGTGTTGCACTGGCGCGGCGCCACGATCAACACGATGATCCTGGCCGGCATGGTGATCGCCCTCGGCGACATCGTCGACGACGCGATCATCGACATCGAGAACGTGGTGCGTCGGCTGCGACAACATCGCAGTGCAGGGAGCGGTGTCTCCACGTCGAGGGTCATCCTCGATGCCTCACTCGAGGTCCGGAGCGCGATCGTCTACGCGACGCTGATCGAGATCGTGGCCGTGGCGCCGATCTTCATGCTCGAAGGCCTGTCGGGGTCGTTCTTCCGGCCGCTCGCGACGTCGTACGCACTGGCGCTGCTCGCCTCGATGGTGGTCGCGCTGACGGTGACGCCCGCGATGAGCTTGATCTTCTTCCGGAACCCCTCATCCCTGCGGCACAAGGAGTCCCCGGTCGTACCGGCACTGCAGCGCGGCTACCACTTCATCCTGCAGAAGATCGTCTA
>JBGGNG010000111.1:0-3642 GCA_041287635.1 Actinomycetota bacterium
ATCGGGAGCGGGACTGACACGAGCGGCGGATGGGCCGCTGACCTGCGGGTTCGTGGAGCCGGAGAGGGGAATCGAACCCCTGACCTCCTCCTTACCATGGAGGCGCTCTGCCGACTGAGCTACTCCGGCCAGGCCGACGGAAAACGTGGCAGAAAACTCTCGCCGGCAGGAACGCAGTCTAAGGCGCGCGCACGTCACTCGTCTTGAAGCAGTAGCAGCTACTCCGCTATCCGCCTCCGAAGCGTGGCGGTTCCCCATGCCGTGAGGCTCCCACGGCGCGCGGCCGTCTTCGCGCCGCCAGTGCTATGGGCCAGTTCTGAGCTGTGCGATGGACTGCCGTCGCGCGCTGTTCGCTATCGTCGTGAGTCGTAAGGGTCGAGGCTGGCGTGAGTTCCTTCACTTCCACCGTCTCGCTTCGGCGAGCCGCGACAGACGGGAGTCTCAGGGGATCTCCCGCCCTGGCGGGGCCACGCACCTCACGGCTCGATCGAGATTTCCCAGAGGTCGCCGTCGTTCTCGTACGGGCGTGCCTCGTTATCGATGCCTCGATCGACGATCCAATAGTTCATCGCGCCGGATCCACCGCTCGCCGGGGCCAACGTGATCCCGGAAATCCGCCGGAGACCTGGAATCACGGAGACGTCAATCACGCGGACGAGCCGGCCACGCTTCGTGGTCTCGTAGATCCGCTCGTCCCCGCCGCCGACGAGCAGCGTGTGCCTGGACGGATCGGAGCCCAGGCCCTCGAAGTTCGTCGGACCCAGGCGGCCGATGTCGAAATGGCTGACGCGGTCGTTCTGGTTGCCGAAGACGCGATCGACGGGATTGATCCGGTAGATCTCGGTCCCATCCCCGTCGAGGAAGAACAGGTGCCCCGACGAGCGGTCGAAGAAGGGGTCCTCCGCGTCCGTGCTGCCGTAGGCCTTCACGCTAATCGACCGCACGCGGTCGTCGGCCGTTCCCCAAGCGCCATCGCGGCCCGGGCGGTCGATCCAGATCCGGTTCGCGTCGTCGTCGGAGACGAACAACCGCTTCGTAGCGGGGTCGAACCCCAGACCGGTCGGTTCCCGGGAGAACCGGCGGGTCGTTCGGCCGCTGATTACCCGCCCGCTCGGTCGGATGTTCCAGAGGTTGACCCGGTGGTGCCCGGCCCCAGTGCGTTCATCGACCTCGGAGTCAGAGATGAGGAAGCGATGCTGGCGGCGGAGGTAAACGATCCCGGACGGGTCGGGGCTCGCACGGGGGAACTGCGACGTAGGAATCCGCGTAACGAGCTTCCCGCTGACGGTTACCGCCTGAGCGATGTCGCGGGGACCGACGAGGAGAGCGATGAGGGTGGTCAGGATGGCTGCTCGGACCCGCATGGCGTGAGACCCTACCGGAGAACGTCCTACGCGCTTCGCCGTAGATAATCCTTGGATCAGGGTCCGGTGGGATACGTCCCCGTCTACGCGACGTCGACGCTCGTCGGTGATGACCACTCGGACATGACGCGCGTCGCGACGTTCTGGAGCCGGGATCGGAACTGATACGTGCCGCCATGATCCGGCGTGAACGCCGCGCTCAGCTCCTCCGTCTTCTTCGAACCGATTGCTTGCCAGCGCGACCACGTGCTCGACGGATCCGATCGGAAGCGGAACTGGGGCATGAATCGGTAGCCGGGCATCGCGCTCGCTGACCATGTGATGGTGAAGATCGATGACGCCGAGCCCGACGGCGGACTCACCGCGACGGGCACGTCGATGGCCCCGGCGGAGGGTGGCGGAGCAAGGGTCGACGTGTACGCGTACCGCCCAGCGGCGTCGAAGTCGAACGTGAAGGTATCGCTCGCGCTCTTCGGGCCTGAATCGAAGAGCGGGACCCTCTGGGCTCCGAGACCTGCCGTGTCGGTCACCGTCCGGGGGGTAGAACCGCTGAACCCCCAGCTCACGGGATCGCCGAGTGCGGCCATGAAGGTCGTGGGATCGAAGCCCGCATCGGAGACCGCGACGTTGGTGGAGGGGTCCGAACTCACCATGAAGCTCATGTCGGAGAACGCAGTGCCGCCGGCGCTCGTCACGCTGATCGGTCCCGAGGTCGCCGTGGCCGGAACCACGGCCGAGATCCGGGAGTCAGACAGCAGCTCGAACGTCGAGCTCGTTCCGTTGAACCGGACGTCGCTCGCGCCCGCGAAACCCGATCCCGTGAGGGTGATGTCGGTCCCAGGCGGCCCCGAGGTCGGAGTGAAGCTCGTGATCTCGATGCCCGGACCCTCACCCGCCCGTCGCTCCCTCCACCCGAGGTCGGGGGCCACGCCCTCGAACGACGTGGGGGGTTGCTGCATCACGACCTGTCCTTGCCACGTGAACGACGCCGTCCCTGCATCGATCGCCGGGCTCCCGGTTCCGAGCCCACGGTCGGAGAGCAGGAGGGGATCGGCGACGACGGTGGTCGTTGGATCGACCACGCTGCCGACCGAGTCCGTGGTGTTGTCCCAGAAGAGGTTGTGGCTCGCGACCGACGACGCGTCGACGTTCTTCATCGCCAAGCGATGCCCTCGGAAGACGTTGTTGAGCGCGATGAGGCTGTCGCCACCGGAGATGCCGTGATCGTTGTTCACGAACGTGTTGTGGAACACGTGGATCGGTTCGCGGACGCTCGCTGCGCGGAAGTCCTCTCCCGACTCAGCGTTGTCGAGGAGTCCGATCGCGGCCAAGGTCACTCCCTCGAACAGGTTGCGCTCGATCACGATCACGCGATCCGTGTCCTCGAAGTAGTCGATGATCTGGATGCCGTCGTTCGCGCTGTCCATGATCGAGTTCCCGCGGAACACGATCTGCACGGTCCTCGTGAGGACGTCGTCGTTCAACCGCATCTCGACCCCGTCCCCACCGGATCCCACGAGATGATTGCCTTCCACAAGGAAGTCGTTGACGGGGTGGTTGATATCCACGGCGTCGTCACGCCCCCCGACGAACACGTTGCCGGTGATCGTGCCGCCCGCCCCTTTCGAGAGATCCAGCGCGTCGCCGTTCCCGATGAAGTAGTTGTGTTCGATCACGGCCGGGCTCTGGGAGCGGATGCCGTCGAACCCGTTCCTGATCGTGAGGCCGACGATCGAGGGCGGGGGGGTGATGTTCCTCGGCACGATCACGACTGGCTCTGCTGCTGCTCCGTCGAGAACGGCGGCGTTGTTCCGCGGCTCCGCCACGTCGAAGCTCTCGCCGACGAGCGTCAATGACTTGCTGATCGTGACGGTCCCTGGATAAAGGCCCGGGGCGACGACGACCCTGTCTCCCGGTGCCGATGCGTCGATCGCCGCCTGGATCGTGGAGTACTGCTGTGGAACGTGCCGCGTCACCGCGGCCCTTGCGGCGGGAAGCGGCACGAGGAGCGAGACGACAAAGATGAGAGCAAGGACGATCGTGATCCCGACGGGATGGATGGCTCGATGCGATGGGGGGAACATCCGGCCAGTTTCCACGGCTGGTTCGATCCGGTCAACTCAGAGTGCACGATTCACGGCGTATGCGCTGCAACTCATACGGCATCTGGATGAGGTGGCGAGGGTCGGTCGGTGGGCATGCTGTCGATTCGACCTGTCGATTCGACCGGCTTCCGTCGGGGGCGACGTCCGAGGGCACGAGAGAGAGGACGCCGATG
>JBGGNG010000112.1:0-6999 GCA_041287635.1 Actinomycetota bacterium
ACGGCATCGGCCGTGTCGAGCACGCGGAGCCCGGCCTCCTCGGCCTGCTTGCGGCTCGCCGAACCGGGCCGCAGACCGACCCGCACGTCGAGACCGGAGTCTTTCATGTTCTGGGCGTGCGCGTGCCCCTGCGACCCGAACCCGAGCACCGCGATCGTCTGGTCGGCGAGTACCCCCGGGTCTGTGTCCTTCTCGTAGTAGATCGTCGCCATGTCGCTCGTTCCCCCTGGGCCGCTGTCGGCCGTTTCGTCTCGGACTAGCCGGCTTTCGCCGACTTCAACACACGTTCCCTGATGCCTCGCTCGCCGCGCGCGAGCGCGATGCGACCGGTGCGCGAGAGCTCGACGATGCCGAACTCGCTCAGCAACTCACGCAACGCCTCGAGCTTCTCGGGCCCGCCGCTCGCCTCGACGGTGAGCGTCGAAGCGGTCACGTCGACGATGCTCACGCGGAAGACGTCGGCGAGCTCCATGATGCGCGCGCGGGCGTCGCCTTCGGCGTGCACCTTCACGAGCATCAGCTCGCGCTCGACCGCCGTGCCCGGGTCGTGCTCGAGGATCTTGATCACGTTGATCAGCTTGTTCAGCTGCTTCGTGACCTGCTCGAGCGGGCTCTCGTCGACGTTCACCACGATCGTCATGCGCGAGATGCCGGCGGCCTCGGTCGGACCGACCGCGAGCGAGTCGATGTTGTAACCCCGGGCCGCGAAGAGACCGGCCACGCGCGTGAGCACGCCCGGACGGTCTTCTACGAGCACCGAGATCGTGTGCAGCGTCGCGCCGTTCATGCGATCGGAGCCTCCCCGGGATCGGTCGTGGGCTGGATGCTCTCGGGCCCGACGATGATGTCGTCGTTCGAGGCGCCCGAGGGCACCATCGGGAACACCATCTCGCCTGGGTCGACCCGGAAGTCGATCACGACCGAACGGTCCGTGATCGAGTAGGCCTTCTCGATCGCGTTGTCGACCTCGTCTGCCGATTCCACGCGGAGGCCGACGGCCCCGTAGGCCTCGGCGAGCTTCACGTAGTCGGGTACGTTCGGGTCGAGCCACACACCCGAGTACCGCTCGTCGAAGAACAGCTCCTGCCACTGGCGCACCATGCCGAGGTAGCCGTTGTTCAGGATCGCCGTGACGAACGGGATCTGCTCGGTCGCGCTCGTCGCGAGCTCCTGCGCCGTCATCTGGAAGCAGCCGTCGCCGTCGATCGCGACGACGCGCATGTCCGGCCGGCCGACCTTCGCGCCCATCGCCGCGGGCACGGCGAAGCCCATCGTGCCGAGTCCGCCCGAGTTGATCCACTTGCGCGGATGCTCGAACTTCCAGTACTGCGACGCGTACATCTGGTGCTGGCCGACCCCCGACACGCAGATCGTGTCGTCGTCGGCGAGCGCGCGGAGCCGCTCGACGCAGTACTGCGGCTTCAGCTTCCCGTCGTCCGTCGGGTAGCGGTACGGGTACTCGTCCTGCCACGCGCGCAGCTGCCCGAGCCAGGCGGAACGGTCGGGAGGACCGTCCGCTTCGTCCTGACGCGTGTGCAGCTCGGCGGCGAGCTTGCCGATCACGTCCTTGCAATCGCCCACGATCGGCACGTCGACGACGCGATTCTTCCCGATCTCTGCCGGGTCGATGTCGACGTGGATCACCTTCGCGTGCGGCGCGAACCCGGCGAGCTTGCCGGTCACGCGATCGTCGAACCGCGATCCGAGCGCGACCAGCAGGTCGGCCTTCTGCATCGCGGTCACGGCCGTGTAGTTGCCGTGCATGCCGGGCATGCCGAGGCAGAGCTCGTTCGAATCGGGGAACGCGCCCCGCGCCATCAGGGTCGTGACGACCGGCAACTGCCCGCTCGTCGCGAGGTCGAACAACTCCGTGTGCGCGTCGGCCTTGATCACACCGCCGCCGACGTAGAGCACGGGCTTCTTCGCCCGCAGGATCATCTTCACCGCCTCGACGACCTGGCGCTGGTTGCCCTTCGTGTTCGGCTTGTACCCGGGCAGCGAGACGTTCTCCGGCCACCGGTAGGTCGTCTCGTTGATCAGCACGTCCTTCGGAAGGTCGATCAGCACCGGACCGGGTCGTCCCGTCGACGCGATGTGGAACGCCTCGCGCACCGTGGCCACGATGTCGGCCGGGTCCTTCACGAGGAAGTTGTGCTTGGTCACCGGCATCGTGATGCCGGTGATGTCCGCCTCCTGGAACGCGTCGTTGCCCACCACCGGCGTCGGCACCTGGCCGGTGATCGCGACGATCGGCACAGAGTCCATCTTCGCGTCGGCGAGCGGCGTGACCAGGTTCGTCGCTCCCGGCCCGCTCGTGGCCATGCAGACGCCGACCTTGCCGGTGGCCCACGCGTACCCCTCGGCCGCGTGCCCGGCGCCCTGCTCGTGGCGGCACAGGATGTGACGGATCGACGACCGGTCGACCAAAGGGTCGTAGATCGGCATGCTCGCGCCGCCGGGGATGCCGAAGACGTTCTCGACGCCCTCCTGCTCGAGCGCCTTCAGCAGCGCGTCGGCGCCCGACATCTTCGCGCCGGTCACCTCAGATCGCCGCCTCTCGCGCTTCCACGGGGCCGGTCTCGACCCGGCGCACGTGCGCCTGCAGGCGGTGCGCCAGGTTGCGACAGGCGCGCTCGAACTCCCAGGGGGTCCAGTCGCGACGTCGCATCTGCAGCACGTCCTGTTCCTGCTCGTCGCCGAAGTCGAACCCCGAGCCCAGGTAGACCACGTCGGAGGACAGGTAGCGATCCACGACGGCGCGGGTCGAGGGCTCGGCCGACTCGACGCTCACCTGGCCGGGACCCTCCCACAGCACGCTGGCGACGACGGTGCCGTCTCGCTCGAATTCGTACCGCATGAGGTGCTCTCCTTGTCTCCGGGCCGTCACCCGGTGTTCGCGATCCGTTGAGCTGGAAGCTGGGAATGAAAAACCCCCGCGGCTGCGGGGGCGTCCGGCGCGGTCAGCAGGCCTCCTGGGCCTGGCCGCGCCTAATCGATAAGTACGAGGGTCGTGCGCCGAGTGGTCGTGTCCTCGCTGAACATGGTCATGACAGTGTAGGGATGCCTCCTGTGCTGTCAACTTTCGGCGCGGAACCCGGGAGTCTTGATTCCATCCCTTGTCCCGACCTCAGGCCTCGTCCACGGGGAGCACTTGGTTCACATCGATCCGACGCAGGATCCACCGAACCGCCGGCGGGAAGTCGCGCAAGCCCGCATCCTCGACGAGCACGGGATCCACGAAGCGAGCGACCCGGCCGCGCGACTCGAGCCACCCACCGCCCGCCTCGAGCGCATTGCGCACCCAGTTGGCTTCCCCGTAGGTGAGCGCGAACTTCCACCCACCCGGTCGAGCGAAGACGTTGACGGGCGTACGGTACCGCCGTCCTGTCGTCCGGCCGACGTGGATCACGACTCCGAACCCGGGCAGGTGCCCGGCGATGGCTCGCGTCACGTGGTTGGTGAGCGCCCGGTTGAATCTCGCGACCGATCTCGGCAACGGCATCGCAAGAATCCTGTCCTCGTCGGCCACCATGACCGTCGATGTGCTCATCATCTCCCGAGACGACGCAACCAGAACGGAGCGAGCCCATGTCGATCCACCTCGTGTTCGAGACGCATGCGACGACCGAGGACAACGAGGCCAGCCTGGCCACCGGCTGGCTACCTGGACGACTCTCCGACTCGGGACGAGAGCAAGCACGGGAACTCGGCCGGCGCCGATCGAACGATGGGCTCGACGCGATCTTCACCTCGGACCTGGGTCGTGCCCTCGATACCGTCGAGGTCGCGTTCGGGGACGCGGGCATCCCCGTGTTGCACGACTGGCGTCTGCGCGAATGCGACTACGGAACGCAGAATGGCGGTCCCGTTGCCGCACTGGATCGCGCGAGCCATGTCGACGTGCCGTATCCGTCGGGAGAGAGCTGGAGGGACGCCATCGAGAGGGTCGGCGGGTTCCTGCTCGATCTCCCGCGGCGCTGGGCGGATCAACGCGTGCTCGTGATCGGTCACACCGCGACCCGATGGGCGTTCGACCATCTCCTCGACGACGTGCCGATCGAAGACCTCGTTGCGACACCGTTCGGGTGGCGCGAGGGCTGGGAGTACCGCCTGGGCTGAGCCGCTTCCTGCCCGGTCCTCCGCCCAGCTCTACGGTCAGTCGGAGTCGGCGGAGAGCTCGGTGAGCTTGCGTTCGAGCAAACGCCGCTCGGCAGCGTCGTCGGTCATCGTGAGCGCTCGCTCGAGCGCGCCACGCGCCTCGGTCGCGCGGCCGAGCCGGCGCAGCAACTCCGCCCTGGTCGAGTGCAGGTATCGGTACCCGTCGAGCTCGAGACCGTCCACGATCGCGAGCCCCGCGTCCGGGCCCTCCACCTCGGCGACGGCAACGGCCCGACTCAGCTCGACGATCGGTGAGCCGGTGAGGCGTGCGAGCTCGCCGTACAGGCCGGCGATCTCGGCCCAGTCGCGCGGCTCATCGACATGGAGGGACGCGATCGCCGCCTGCACGACGTAGGGTCCACGCCCGTGCAACGCGAGACCACGATCGAGCGCCGCCCGGCCTTCGGCGATCTGCGCGGTGTCCCATCGGGAGCGGTCCTGGTCGGCCAACAGCACGATTTCGTCGCCGTCGAACCGCGCATCGCGGCGGGCGTCGAGCAGCAGCATCAACGCGAGCACGCCCTGCACCTCCGACTCGTCGGGCATCAGCTCGGCGATCGCCTGGCCGAGCACGATCGCCTCGTCGGCCAGGTCGCCGCGGGTGGGCGGGCTCGAGTAGCCCTCGTTGAAGATCAGGTAGACGACGGCAAGCACGGCGACCAGCCGGTCGGGCAGCAGGTGATCGGGCGGCACGCGGAACGGGATGCCGGCCGCCTTGATCTTGCGCTTCGCACGCGTGAGGCGCTGGCTCATCGTCGGTTCCGGCACGAGGAACGCGCGTGCGATCTCGTCGGTGGTCAAGCCGCCGAGGGTGCGCAAGGTGAGCGCGACCTGCGACTCGACCGACAGCGCCGGATGGCAGCACATGAAGATCAGCTCGAGCCGCTCGTCGGGGAACGTCGTGGGTGCCATCGGCTCCTCCTGCGGCTCCGCGGCGAATAGCCGCGCCTTCGTGGCGAAGACGCGATCGCGTCGGATGCGATCGATAGCCCGGTTCCGCGCGGTGCTCACGAGCCACGTGCCGGGGTTCGTCGGCACGCCGTCACGCGGCCACCGCTCCGCTGCGACGGCGAAGGCCTCCTGTGCGGCTTCCTCGGCGAGATCGACGTCGCCGAGGAAGCCGACCAGGGATGCGAGCACGTAGCCCCAACGCTCCCGGAAGACCTGCTCGAGCGGCGGTTCGTTTACCACTCGACGATCGGACGGACCTCGACCGCGCCGCCCAGTCGCGCCGCGGGCACGCGCGACGCCAGCTCGATCGCGGCGTCGAGGTCGTCGGCCTCGAACAGCAGGTAGCCGCCGATCGACTCCTTGATCTCGACGAACGGCCCGTCGGTCGTGAGGGTCCTCCCGTCCTGCACCCGCACGGTGGTCGCAGTCGCGGGATCGTCGAGTTGCATGCCGGGAGTCACGCCGGGGGTCTCGTTGATCGCCTGGTAGTCGGCGTAGACAGCCTGTTGTTCGGCGTCCGAGAGCGTCGCCCACGCCTCGGGCGAGCGCGGCGTCGGCGCGTCGGCCTGGTGGATCAACAGCATGTACTTCATCGGTGTCCTCCTCCTCGTGGCGGATGGTCTCCTATCGGACGAACGGGGGGCAAGGAAACCGACACGTCCGTCGGAAGAAGGGCCGATGTCGCGCCGGGGAGCCGGGATGCCAGACTCGCACCCCCACCCCGAGGGAGGAACCATGACCCGACGCATCGTCCGATCGACCGTGACCCTGATGGCCGTGCTCGTCGTCGTCGCCGGCCCGACGGTCCCGGCCTCCGCGAGTCACCTGCCGCTGGACGCCTGCTCCCCGAGCGGCGACGTGTGCAAGAGCGTGCGCAGGGTCGACGGCGTGCGGCGGTTGCGCATCATGCTGGCGGCCGACTACTTCGAGCGCTTTCGGCTCTGCGTCACGGGCCCCGACGCCTCGCCCACGTGCCACACGTACCGCATCCGTGACCTGGGCGCCACGTTCGGCTCATCGATCGCCTGGCGTGCGAACTTCCCGTTCGAGGGACGCGGGGACTACAAGGTCGTCTGGAAGTTCATCGGCGGCGGCTGGATCGGTCGGGCCCTCGGCTTCCAAGTCGGCCCCGACTGAAGATCAGGCCGAGGTGGGAGACTCGATGCCGAGCCCGGCCATGATGCCACGGACGCGCTCGCCGATCTCGTCGCGGATCGGACGCACCTGCTCGAGCGGCAGGCCCGCCGGATCGCCGATCTCCCAGTCCATGTAGCGCGTCCCCGGGAAGATCGGGCAGGAGTCTCCGCACCCCATCGTGACGACCACCTTCGCGGCCTGCACGACCTCGTCGGTCCAGGGCTTCGGGAACTCGCTGGAGATGTCGACGCCGATCTCGGCCATCGCCTCGATCGCTGCCGGGTTGACCTCGCTCGCGGGGTTCGAGCCGCCGGAGAACACCTCGACCTCGTCGCCCGCCAGGTGCTGGAGCCATCCAGCCGCCATCTGAGATCGCCCAGCGTTCTGCACACAGAGGAAGACCACCATCGGCCTCGTGTCGGTGCTCGTGCCTTCCACCCGGGCGAGCGCCCGCAGGCGCTGGCGCGTGAACCGCTCGACGAACAGAGGCACGAACGCGGCGACCTTGGCCCCCTGCAGCGACTCCCAGGACTCGGCCACGAACCGCTGGATCGTCTCCTCGCCGAAGACGCCGGCGAAGTCGGTGCGCAGGCGTTCGGCGCTCGCACGGATCAGTGGCCGCATCTCGACCGGCGCGGCGCTCAGCGGGTCCGCGAGACTCATGGATGGATCCTCCTTGCTCGACGGGGTGGACGGACATGCGGGGCGAGGGTGTCGATACGGGCGGTGACCTGCCGCAGCGCCGCGTCGAAG
>JBGGNG010000113.1:0-3524 GCA_041287635.1 Actinomycetota bacterium
CGCAGCATCCCGGCTCGTTCAGCTACTTCACGCCTCCGCCCCTCCCGTCCTCGATCGCCGGTGAGGTGCTCGCCCAATGGATCCATCAGGGGGTCGACGTGTGGCACGCGGGTCCCATCGGCACCTTCGTCGAGGAGGAAGTCACGGCATGGTTGCGTGACCTCGTCGGCTTCGGCGAGGGCAGCTGGGGCGTGCTGACGAGCGGCGGGGTGATGGCCAACGTGATGGCCATGACCGTCGCGCGCGACGTCTGGCTCGCCAAGGTCCGGGGCATCGCCGGGGTCCCACGAGGCAGCGACCTCGAGGGTGTGCGCGTGTACGCGAGCGACCAGACGCACTTCTCGATCGCGCGCGCGCTCGGCGTGCTCGGGTTCCCGGACGACACCCTCGCCATGATCGAGAGCGACGAGCGGTTCCGGCTGCGGGCCGAGCCGGTCGCCGAAGCGATCAACCGAGACCGAGCCGCCGGGCACACGCCGCTCGCGATCGCGGCCGTGGCCGGCAGCACGAACACGGGCTCGGTCGACGACACGCCGGGCCTAGCCGGAGTCGCCCAGCGTGAAGGCGTCTGGCTCCACGTCGACGCCGCCTACGGAGGCGCGGCCAGGTTGTCTCGACGCGACGGCCATCGCGTCCCCGGCCTCGAGCTCGCCGACAGCGTCACGGTCGATCCGCACAAGTGGTTCTTCCAGGCCTACGACATCGGCGCGCTCGTCGTGCGCCGACGCGAGGACCTGCTCACCACCTTCCATCGGGCGCCTGAGTACTACGCCTCCAACCGGCCCGACGACGAACCCCTCAACTGGTACCAGTACTCGCTCGAGGGCACGCGACGCTTCCGCGGGCTGAAGCTCTGGATGAGCTGGAAGCAGCTCGGAACCGACGGTCTCGGCAGACTCATCGAGCGGAACGACGACCTGGCCGCTTTCCTGGCCCGGCGGTGTGCCGAGGAGCCAGACTTCGAAGCCAAGCCCGCCGAGCCCGAGCTGAGCGTCGTGTGCTTCCGTCACCTCCCCGCCGGGCACGAGGATTGGCCGGTCGACGTGCTCGACGACTACCAGGCCTGCCTGCAGCGCGCCCTGGAGGTCAGCGGCGACGCGTGGGTGAGCGTGACCACCCTGCGCGGTCGAACGTGGCTGCGCGCCGGCGTCGTGAACTACCTGTCGACCGAGGCTGACGTCGAACGCATGCTGCTGGCGCTGCGCGACCTCTCGCGCGGGGTGGTGGATGGCCTCGGCCTGGGTTGACAGGCGGGCGTCTCGAGACCTATCGGCGGAGGCGACGGCGACGGCCGTGTCGGCGGTCGTCGGCGGTCCGTGCCACCACCGAGACCTGCAGATCGGCGATGTCGACGCCCCCGACCGCGCGTCCCTCGACGCGATGGCGTAGGCCGGAGTTGTCCCATGACGGGACCGTCCGCCTGACCTCTTCTCGTCGTTCTCTGCGGTCGCGGTCGATCCTCATAGGCCGGATCGTACGCCGGGCCGGCCACCGGGCGCTTCGGTCTGTCGGCCACGATCCCGACGTCGTCGGACAGCGACCGACAGGCCTCGGACCTAGGTCTACCGCACGAGCATCGGCAGCGAACCCGCGCCGGGTCACCGCGAGATCTCAGCCGCTGCGGCGCTCAGAAGGCGTCTTCGAACAGCTCGACGTGCGCGCTGCCGCCCGGGGCGACCCCCGACCGAAGCGCCACGCTCGCCACGTCGAACCGGACCGCGGGCGCGCCGATGCCGTGGGTCAGCAGGAAGACCTCGGCGAGGCTGCGGAGCTTTCGCCGCTTGCGAGCGTCGACGGCATCGAACCCGGCGCCACGCGCCCCGCCGGTGCGCGTCTTCACCTCACAGAACACGAGCACGTCGCCGCGTCGGAGTACCAGGTCGATCTCGCCGATGCTGCAGCGCCAATTGCCCGCGACGAGCTGGAAACCACGGCGAAGGTACAGATCGAGGGCGGCCTGCTCGCCCTTGGCTCCGAGCGACGTGCGCACGTCGGACATGGGGGCACACTAGCCCGCGCCTCCGACACCGCCCTGCCCTGGCTACTGGGCGGTGGGCGTGTCGGGGATCGTCGTGGGCTCGTCGCGCCTGGCGAGCTCCTCCACGTTGACGTCGCGGCGGGTCATGACGCGCACGCTCGCAACGAACCGCGCGGGCCGGAACATGTCCCACACCCACGCGTCGGTGAGATCGATCTGCACCCACCCCTCGGCCAAGGGGGTGAGCTGCACCTGGTTCGCGAGATAGAACCGGCGTTCGGTCTCGATCACATGGGTGAACATCGGGAGCACGTCGCGGTACTCGCGATAGAGCTCGAGCTCGCGTTCCTCTTCGAACCGCTCGATGTCGTCGTCGCTCATCATGCTGCCAGCTTCTCACGCCGGGGCGTGAGCCTCATCCCAGGGAGCATCGGGGTCATCTGGAGGCAGGACCCCGACGAACAGCGATGGCTGCGCGCAGGGCGCGAACGACATGCGGTGCACGGGCGTCGGTCCGTGCCGCTCGAGCGCGTCGAGGTGATCGGGCGTGCCGTACCCCTTGTTGTGGTCGAACCCGAACTCCGGATAACGCCGATGGAGTCGCCGCATGATGCGATCCCGCGTGACCTTGGCGACGATCGAGGCGGCCGCGACGCTCGCGCTCACGGCATCGCCCTTCTTCACGCCGATCGAGGGACACGGGATGCGGGGCACGGGGAACCCGTCGGTGAGCACGTAGTCGGGCTCGAGCGCCTTCGCGGCTCGCCGGAGCAGGGCGATGTTGGAGCGATGCAGGCCGCGAGCGTCGATCGCGCCCGGCTCGGCCTTGCACGCGACCCACGACGCGGCCGCGACGATGCGCGCGTAGGCGGCCTCTCGCTGGAGCTCCGTCAGCACCTTCGAGTCGTTGATGCCGTCGATGTCGAACCCGTCGGGAAGGACCACGGCGGCGGCGACCAGCGGGCCGGCGAGGGCTCCGCGTCCGGCCTCGTCGGCACCGGCGACCCGCGTAAACCCCTGGGCCGCGAGCAACCGCTCGTACCTGTCCATCGCGGACACGGGCGACCCGTTCACGACACCAGGCCGATCCTCGATGGCGGCCACACCCTCGCGAACGTCACCCCGATCACCCTGTCCTTCGGTACGAGCCCCGTGCAGTTCGGCGGGTCACAGCGGGAATCCCCGGAGTTCCCCCGATTGTCGCCGAGCACGAACAGCATGCCATCGGGGACGCTCGTCGGTGGGAACTCGTCGGCGGGCACCGGCTGGTTGAGATACGGCTCGTCCACCATCGACCCGTTGACGAAGAGTTGGCCGGTGCGATCGATCTCGATCGTGTCGCCGGGCAGCCCGGCAACCCGCTTGACGAAGTCCTCGTGGGGGGCATCGGCCACGCCCAGCGCTTCGCCCAGCCAATGCGTCACGCCGGCGAGGATGCCACGGTCGGGGGCGACGATATCGGGTCCCTCGAACACGATCACGTCACCGCGATCGACGTCGTCGAGCCGGACGCAGATCCGGCACACGAGGATGCGGTCGCCCTCGT
>JBGGNG010000114.1:0-3183 GCA_041287635.1 Actinomycetota bacterium
GACCGTGTCGATGCCGATCATGGCGCCACTCGCAGGGTTCGTCGACGTACCGGAACGCCTGGTCGTCACGGCATACCAAAGCGCGAATGGTCTGATGAACCTGTTCATCCCGACTTCGGCCGTCGTGATGGGGGGCCTGGCGATCGCGAGGGTCCCGTACGGCCGGTACCTACGCTGGGTCTGGCCGCTCCTCGCGATGCTGGCCGTGGTTACCGTGCTGGTGCTGATCGCCGGCGTGGCGCTGTCGTGAGAGGGGATCCGTAAACGATGGGCTCGGAGGAACGGGTGGCGATAGAGGAGCATGGCGCGCAGCCCTTCGCGCGAGAGGCGGCCGACGTCGTCGACGCGATGGGCTCGAACACCGACACGGGACTGCCGACGACAGAGGCGACGTCTCGGCGCACGACCTACGGTCCGAACGAGATCACGGCCGAGGAACCGCCCTCGACGTGGGCGATCGCGCTCGGGCAGTTCATGAATCCGATGAACATCATGCTCGTCGCGGTCACGGTCGTGAGCTTTCTGATCGATGAGGTCTCGACAGGTGTGATCGTGGCGTTGCTGATCCTCCTGAACGTCTTCCTCGGCACGCGACAGGAGCTCAAGGCGAGGGCGAGCGTCGACGCGCTGTCCAAGCTCCAGGTCCCGCAGGCGAAGGCCCTCCGCGACGGGCAGGTCGCACTGATCCCCGCCGTCGACCTGGTGCCGGGCGACATCGTGCAGCTCGAATCGGGCGACGTCGTGCCCGCGGACGGCCGTCTCGTTCGTTCGGCGACATGTGAGACGCAGGAGGCGGCCCTGACGGGGGAGAGCGCGCCCGTCGCGAAAGACGCGGCCGCGCTGCCGTCCCCCGAAGTGGCGCTCGGCGACCGCTCGAACATACTCTTCCAGAACACGTCGGTGACCCGCGGCACGGCGACGATCGTCGTCACCGCCACCGGCATGCAGACCCAGATGGGACAGATCGCGACGATGCTGTCGGCGGTCACGAGGACGAAGTCGCCGCTGCAGAGCGAGCTCGACTCCCTCACGAAGGTGCTCGGGGTCATCGCCTGGAGCGCGGTCGCGCTGATCGTCGTCGTCGGAACGGCGCGCGGGATTCCCACCGCGGACGTGCTCCTGCTCTGGATCGCGATGGCCATCTCCGCGATCCCGACAGGCATGCCTGCGTTCGTCTCCGGCCTCCTTTCGCTCGGCGCGAAGCAGCTCGCCGATGCGAAGGCGGTGGTCAAGAACCTGACCGATGTCGAGACGCTCGGCGCGACGAGCGCGATCAACACCGACAAGACCGGCACGCTCACGATGAATCAGATGATGGTGTCGACGCTCTACGCGAGCGGCGCATGGTTCCACGTCGAGGGCGAGGGCTACCGGAAGACGGGAGCGATCACGTCGGCCGCCGGCACGGCGGTGCCCGACTTCACTCGGCTCGCGCTCGGGCTCGTCCTCGACAGCGACGCGACGGTCGCCGACGACGGATCGATCGTCGGCGATCCCACCGAAGCAGCGCTCGTCGTGCTCGCGGCGAAGCTCGGTGTCGACGCCGAGGAGACCCGTCGCGCGTACCCGCGACTCGCCGAGGTGCCCTTCGATTCGGAGTACAAGTTCATGGCGACGTTCCACCACTATCGGGATGAGCAGGGCGTCGAGCACGCGATCCAACTGGTGAAGGGCGGCCCCGACGTTGTGCTCGCCCGGTGCGTGACGGCCGGCGGCCCACTGAGCGGCTCGCAGAGCCCGGTCGCGGAGGCTCGTGCCGGGATCGACGCGGCGAACGAACGGATGGGCGAGAAGGGCCTGCGTGTCCTCGCGTTCGCGGCCCGCCTGGTCGAGGACAACGAGCAGCAGGCCATGGATGAGGACCCGATGTCGTTGACGCACGACCTCGCGTTCGTGGGAATGGTCGGCATCATCGACCCGCTCCGCGCGGAGGCGAAGGGTGCAGTCGCGACGGCGCTCGGTGCCGGGATCGACGTGCGGATGATCACCGGCGATCACGCGGTGACCGCGCAGGCGATCGGTGGGGAGCTCGGACTCGGTCCGGGCGCGATCAGCGGGCCGGAGCTCCAAGCCCTCTCGGATGAGGAGCTGGTCCGACGGCTCCCGGAGCTGCACGTGTTCGGCCGTGTGTCGCCGGAGGACAAGCTGCGGCTCGCGCGCGCGATGCAGCAGCAGGGCCTCATCGTCGCGATGACCGGAGACGCCGTGAACGACGCGGCTGCGCTCAAGCAGGCCGACATCGGGGTCGCGATGGGCAGCGGCAGCGAGGTGACGAAGCAGGCGGCTCGCATGGTGCTCACGGACGACAACTTCGGGACGCTCGTCCAGGCCGTCGAGATCGGCCGCCGGGTCTACGACAAGGTCGTATCGTACGTGCGCTTCCAGATGACGCAGCTCCTGTCGCTCGTGCTGCTCTTCATCGTGGCGACGGCCTTCGACATCAACGACGGCGTAGCGCTCACGCCGTCGATGGTGCTGTTCCTGCTGTTCTTCGCGACCGCGGTCGGGGTCATCGTCATCGCCGTCGATCCGGGTGACCCCGATGTGATGCACCGGCCACCGAGGGACCCGAAGCTGCCGATCGCGAACCGGGTCGCGATCACGATGTGGTTGGTGTACGCGACGGCGCTGTTCGTGGCAGCGGTCGTGCCGCTCATCGCAGGCCCGGACCAGCCGAGCACCGATCATGCGAGCGTGTCGATGACGATGACGTTCGCGGTGATGGGCTTCGGCACGGTCTTCAACGCGATCACGAACCGTCGCGATCCGACCAGCGGCCTGGCCTCGCCCATCGTGAAGGCCGTCGGGATCTCGATGATCACCGTTGCGCTGGTGTTCCTGGCGACCGAGTTGCCTCGACTACAGGGCGCGCTGATGACGAGGCCGTTGACCGGGCCGCAGTGGCTCGCGGTGATCGGGCTCGCGATGCTGCTGCCCCTCCTCGTCGAGTCGGGCAAGTGGATCCGTCGTCGACGGATGCAGCGGTCGGGCCCTCTCGACGCCGAGCTGGCCGTCGACCCAGCCCTCGCTCACTGAGGTGATCGACATCGGTAAGGACTCCTCGGCCCAGGCTGGGAACGTGTCGGACACAGGGCCTGCATAACCCCTGCATAACAAGCCGGGGCACTCCAAGGTACCTAGCGGTACTCAACGACACATCGTTTCTGCTCGCACCCTTGACCA
>JBGGNG010000115.1:0-3817 GCA_041287635.1 Actinomycetota bacterium
CTCGCCGCTCACACGGATCTCGCCGCGGAGCGGCTCAGGGCGATCCTGGAGAACGGCAAGGATGCGGACGCACTCCGGGCCGCCATCGCGCTGCTCGATCGAATCGGAGCGGGGCCACACTCGGTGCAGGACGTGACCGTCTCGCCCTCGCTCGTCGAGCAGTGGGCCGCTGAAATCGACGCGAAGAATGCGGAGGGCGACCTCGGGTCCTGAAGCACTACCCCCGGGGTAGGTAGGGGTAGGTACTCGGTCGACCACGTCTCGGAACTAGCTCGCACCGCTCACACGGGTTCGATGCTGATTGACTCCACCATCTGGATCCGGTCGGCTCGGTCCTGCTTCGTCGTCTGCGGCCCGAGTGCTGCATCGATCACGAGCCGATCGCCGTCGACGTCGACGATCCAGAGCAGGTCGCGCTGACCGGCTTCGAGGTCTCGACAACATCCATACGGATCGGCCCAGGTTCGGAATTCGCCGTGGTCGCAGTCGGCCACGTCGATCCCCGCAGGCACCGTCATCTCCATGTACGTGCCGGCATACCCGTCCACCTCGACGTCGGTCGGCGTCGTGGCGGGGTGTCCCTTCTGGCTCGCGAGGCCGGCGACGAGACCATCGACCGAGGGGTCGATCGGCGGGTCCAGGAGCGTGTCGTTCGAATGACACGGGTTGGCGAAGACGTTGCCGACGGCCCACGTGCTGATCCCCTGCCCACCGTCGGGCCCGAAGACCACCTCATCACCCTCGTAGCCGTCCAAGAGCTTCATCGTGATCACGTACGAGCCGTCGAGGGCGGGATCGCCGAGCACGGTGAAGACGTGGATCTGGGGCCCTTCAGAGGGCGAGACCGGCGTCACCGAAACCTCAACCGATGGCGTTGGGACTCCGGGGTCTCCCGACTGGGTGTCATCACGCGAGGAGGTGCACGCCGCAAGGATCAACGCCACGATGGTGAGCGTCGCGACCAACATGCCGTTCTTCCGTTGCGTGACCATCCCATCGACCCCTCTCATCCGAAGCACTCGCAGAAGTACCAACCTCCGCGCCATCCCTTGTACTCGAGCTCGTCGATCTCGTGGACGTCGCCCTTCCCGTCGGCATTGGCGACCAGGTACGACCGCTGAGAAGAATGTTTGCCGTACCTGAAGGCGATCTGAGTGCCGTCGGGTGACCAGATCGGGCCGCCGGTCAACCCTGGGGCCGGCCCGGTAGCGTCGAAGATGAGGACCGGAGCGGATCCGTCGGGGGCCGCACTCCAGATGCGGAACGGAAAGTCGTACCGCTCATCGGAGACCGTCGCGTAGGCAACCCTCGTCCCATCGGGCGACCAGACGACGTTCGGCGACCCCAGCGAGTGTTGGGTGAGCACGGCCTCGGCGAGCGGCAAGCGCTCGGATCCGTCGGCGTTCATGACGTAGAGCGTGGCGCTCCACGGCGAGTTTTGGGTCTTGTCCGCGAGGACCACGAGGCGCGTGCCGTCGGGCGACCACGCGATCCCTGCCCCCTCTTCGCCACCGGGAACCTGCCCGAGCGACTCCGCGATCAAGGCATGTTCGCCGCCGTCGACGCTCACCACGTAGACCGAGGCATGCGGCCAGTTGCCGCCGTAGGCGATCTGGGTTCCGTCGGGTGACCACGCGAGCGAGCCCATATCACGAGTCGATTGCCAGTCACCAGCCGCTTGCCCGAGATCCGTTCGATCGCCGGTCGCCGGATCGATCAGGACCAAGTGGTTGCCCTCGAGGGTCACGAGCTGCGAACCGGTTGGCGACCATGCCCAGGAGCCGGACGGACCCGAGTCGAAGGGGGTAGTCGTGAGCTGCCGCGGCTCGTCGGACCCGTTCGTGACCCAGAGCTCTGTCGGTGCGGTCGCATCGCAGTGCCTGCCCTCGAACGCGAACCATCTGCCGTCGGCGGACGCGCTCGCCCACGCGACGGAACCCGGCGATCCAAACACCTTGGCGATATCGACGAGGGTGATCGTCTCACCGGTTCTCGGATCCTTGGCGACGAGGTCCCCAGGGTGGTCATTGCAGTCGTTACCCGTCGCTTCGACAACCAGTCCCGTGAATGCCGGTGCCCGCGACTCGTCCGGCGTGTTGACGGGCTTCCCGCTGCGATCACCGATCGCCCCGAGCCCGACGCCCACCAACACGGCCACGAGCGCCGCCACGACCGCGAACGCCCCTACCTTGCGAGCGCGCTGACGCTTGTCACGGAGCCGCAGGAGATCCTCGAAGTCTCTACTCGGTGCTCCGCTGAGCGGGGCGAGCCGATCCAGCACGTCGTCGTTGCGAGTCATCGGTGATCCACCGCCTCGTCCTTCATGCGCGTGCGGGCGCGCGATGTGAGCGCCCGCACCGTTGCCGACCGCATCCCGAGAACACGACCGGCCTCCTCGGCCGACAGGTCCAGGATGGAGGTGGCCACGACCGCCGCCCGCTGCCGCGGTGGGAGCGGACGGAGCAGCCGGATCACCTCGTCCCGATCCTCCACAGACGCGAGCTCGTCGGTTGCTTGCGGCACCAGCGAGACGCTCCGACGCACGGCGAGTGCCGCCCGCCGGTAACGGTTGCGGAACACGTTCATGGCTGTTCGGAAGAGGTAGCTCTCGGGGTTGTCGAGCCCTCCCACGCGGTCCCAGCGCTCAAGGACCCGGAGGAAGGCGTCCTGCGCGATCTCCTCGGCCTCGTACCGATCACCGGTGACGAGCCAGAGGGCCGTGAACAGACGGGGATTCGTGGCCGCGAAGAAAACCTCGAAGGTGTCAGCCGAGCCGGTCACCCCGTCATCCTGAGCGTTCAGGCGGAGCATCGGGGCTGAGTGTCCGTTCATCCTGCCCCATGAACACTCCGCTCACCGGAAACGCTGTCGAGGGATGTCTTTGAAGCCGAGGAAACGAGCGATCGGAGCGGGTCCACACTCAGTGCATGACGTAACCGTCTCGACCTCACTCGTGGAGCAGTGGGCGCTGAGATCGAGGCGAAGAATGCGGAAGGCGACCCCGATTCTTGAGCACCCCGGCCCGGGCAGGTACCCTCCCCTCCCTCCGCCTCCGGGACGCGTCCTCACGTTCCATGACGTCCTTTGACCGTGCGATTCATCCGGTTGTAGCGTGGGCTCGCGGGATCGAGGGGCCGAGCGAGGAGACTCACCCTCGTTGGAAGGCGCGGGCGAGTTTCGCGAGGTCCCTTGGCCCCGCTCCGGCGTCGACGGGAGGCCAGGCATCACCGATCACCTCGTGGAGCGGCTCGAGGCGGTCTCGAAGCTCCGGTCCGCGCGCGTCGCTCGCCTGGCGACCGTTCGCCCCGACGGGCGACCGCACGTCGTGCCCATCGTGTTCGCGCTCATCGACGACGGCGAGGAGCTCAACGTGTACTGGGCGGTCGATCGCAAACCCAAGCGCTCGACCCAGCTCCAGCGACTCCGGAACATCTCGGCGAACCCACACGTGGAGCTCGTGGTCGACGGCTACGACGAGGCCTGGGACCGGCTCTGGTGGGTGCGCGCCGCCGGCACGAGCAGGACGGTGGAGGATGCGAACGAGTCGGCCCGTGCGCTCACCGCTCTCACCAGCAAGTACCCGCAGTACGTCCGCTCGCCCCCGGATGGCCCCGTCGTCGCGATCGAGGTCACGGAGATCACCGGCTGGCAGGCTGCGTCCATCGCAACGAGGTAGCTTGCTGCCTTCTACTGCTTGGGTATGTCCTTCGTCGGATCGATGAACGGCTTCGGCACCGTGAGGGCCGCCTGACGACCGTGGGGCGTCTCCACTTCGAACCGGTTGCCAATGTCGGCATGTTCGATCGGAAGCATCGCG
>JBGGNG010000116.1:0-15908 GCA_041287635.1 Actinomycetota bacterium
GGTCTGCAGGCCAGGCTGATGAGCCAGGCGCTGCGCAAGCTCACCGGTGCTCTCAACTCGTCCAAGACGACGGCGATCTTCATCAACCAGCTCCGCGAGAAGATCGGCGTGATGTTCGGCAACCCCGAGACGACCCCGGGCGGTCGCGCGCTGAAGTTCTACTCCTCGATCCGGCTGGACGTGCGCAAGATCGAGAACCTCAAGGACGGCACCGAAGTCGTCGGCTCCCGCACGCGGGTGAAGGTCGTGAAGAACAAGGTGGCGCCGCCGTTCCGTCAGTGCGAGTTCGACATCATGTACTGCAAGGGCATCTCCAAGGAGGGCTCCCTGATCGACGTGGGTGTCGACCTCGAGATCATCAAGAAGTCCGGTGCCTGGTTCACCTACGAAGGGGAGCAGCTGGGACAGGGGCGGGAGAATGCACGCGCCTTCCTCGCCGAGCACACCGACGTCCGTGACGAGATCGAGCGGAAGGTGCGCGAGGCGGTCGGTATCACGGCCTTCGGGGACGAGGGGGACGAGACGCCGATCGAGATCGTGCCCGACGTGGTACTCGACGACGACTCCGCTGCCGGCGAGGAGAAGGTGAAGGCGAAGGCCAAGGCCGGAGCCGGAGCCGACGGATAGGGCGCGTGAGGGCCACCACATCCGCGGGGCGTGGGCCGAGGGCGGCGAAGATCCCGAAGAGCTGTCACGAGCGGGCCCTGGGGCTCCTGGCGGTGCGCCCGCGTGCCCGCCGGGAGCTCGAGCGGCGCCTCCTGGCAGCCGGGTTCCAAGCCGACGAGGTCGACGACGTGCTCGTGCGTCTCGAGCGGGTCGGTCTGATCGACGACGAGGCGTTCGCTCGTCAGCTGGCCGACCACCAGTTCGGATCGCGTCACGCGGGTCGCCGGGCCGTCGCGAGTGCATTGCTCGCGAGGGGCATCGCCCCAGACCTCGCAGCCCGGGTCGCTGACGATGCCCCCGACGCCGAGCACGATCGTGCGTTCGAGCTGGCTCGGGCGCGGGTCGGCCGGCTCGAGGGTGTCGAGCCCCAGAAGGCTTTCGGTCGGCTGACGTCGCTGCTCGTTCGTCGCGGCTACTCTCCGGACGTCGCGAGATCGGCCGCACGGAATGCGCTTGAGGTCGACGACCAGGACTAGGTCGTTGGGACCTTGCCTCGTGCACGGTGCGGCCGTAGCATCGTGAACACGAGAGGAACACTTCCGACACCACGTTCAACGAATCCCACCTGTGAGCGAGTCGTGACCCCGACCCACGCCAACCCGACCACCCAGAGCAGCCGGCGGCGCTCGAGCCGGCCGCCGACGAGGCTCCGCACACTCGCGCACAGCGTCTGACCGAACGAACGCGGACCGGAGGGTCCTTCTCGCAAACGTCGTCTGACGAGGTTTGTGGAGGAGAGCCATGGTCCCAGTGTTGACGGCTATCGCCGGGCTGTTGCTCGGCTTCGCGGCGGGCTTCCTGTACAGGAAATCGATCGCTGCGACGAATGCGCAGAGCATCGAGACGCGCGCCCAGAAGATGCTGCTCGATGCCGAACGCGAGGCGGACGCCGCCTCGAAGAGAGCGCTCGGCGAGGCGAAGCACGAGATCGCGACGCTCAGACGCGAGGCGGACGACGACATCCGAAGCCGGCGGGACGAGATCGTGCGTCAGGAGCGGCGCATGAGTGAGGCGAGCAGCGATCTGCAGGCCACACTCGAGCGTGCCCACGCACGGGCGGTCGAGCTCGAGGAACGTGACGAGAAGCTCACGTACGTCCGGACGCAGTTGGAGCGGGCCACCGAGCTCCATCGCGCCCAGCTCGAGAAGATCGCCGGGATGACCTCGAGCGAGGCGAGGGACCAGCTCATGACTCAGGTCGTCGACGACGCGAAACGAGCGGCGATGAGCCAGGTTCGCGAGATCGAACAGCGCGCTCGCGAGGACGGCGAGGAGCGGGCCCGCAAGATCGTCACGATCGCGATCCAGCGGGTCGCGTCCGAACAGACCGCGGAGTCCACCGTGAGCGTGTTCGCCCTGCCCAGCGAGGACATGAAGGGACGTATCATCGGCCGCGAAGGCCGCAACATCCGGGCGTTCGAGTCGGTGACGGGCGTGAACCTCATCATCGACGACACCCCGGAAGCGGTCGTCCTGTCGTGCTTCGACCCCGTGCGTCGTGAGGCGGCCAGGATGACCCTCGCCAAACTCGTCGAGGACGGTCGCATCCATCCGGCACGCATCGAGGAGATCCACGAGCGTTCCCAGCGTGAGCTCGAGGAGCACGTGCGGCGGGCGGGGGAGGATGCCGTCGCCGAGGTGGGTATCACCGATATCCACCCCGAGATGGTGAAGCTGCTCGGTCGGCTCCAGTACCGCACGTCCTACGGCCAGAACGTGCTGCGTCACCTCGTCGAATCGGCCCATATCGCGAGCGGCCTCGCCGCCGAGATCGGGCTGGATCCCACGATCGTGAAGCGCGGTGCCTTCCTCCACGACATCGGGAAAGCCGTTACCCACGAGGTCGAAGGCTCGCACGCAATCATCGGCGCCGAGATCGCTCGGCGCATGGGGGAGTCGCCCGAGGTCGTGCACTGCATCGAGTCGCACCACGGCGAAGTCGAGCAACACACGATCGATGCGGTGCTGGCGCAGATCGCCGACGGCATCAGCGGCGGACGGCCCGGCGCCCGGCGCGAGTCGCTCGAGACCTACGTGAAACGCCTGGAGCGCCTCGAGGAGATCTGCACCACACACCCCGGTGTCGTGAAGACCTTCGCGATGCAAGCGGGACGCGAGGTCAGGGTGATGGTGGAGCCCGACGATGTCGACGACATGCAGGCCCAGGTGATCGCTCGCGATATCGCGAAACAGGTGGAGGAGGAGCTCCAGTACCCCGGACAGATCCGGATCACGGTCGTGCGGGAGACGCGGGCAACCGAGTACGCCCGGTAGCGCGGGTCAGCGTCCAGACGGGTCGCCGTCGCGGTTCTTCTTCCCGCTCGCCGCGCCCGCCAGCTTCCTGAAACTCAGGCCCCTGGAGGGCTGGGAGCCCGCCACCCAGGAGTCGCTGTCCTGAGGGGTCGACGCGGCGCTTGCGTGGGCGACCTCCTTGTCCGATGGAGCAGGCTCGGCGACCGGCTCGACGGCATCGTGCACCGGGTCGACGGCCGCGAGCGGATCGGCGAGCGCGTCGGGGTCGACACCAGCGCGGTGGGCAGCGAGGTCGGCCTCTGCCTTGGCGAGGGCACGCTCCGCCTGATCGGCTCGACCCGTCACGTCCTCGAGCCGCGTGCGGAGGTCCCGGAACTCCTGCTCAGAATGCATCGAGGGGATGAAGCCCTCCTCCTTGGCCATCCGCAGAGCCGCCTCGGCCGCCTCGGTGGCTGCGTAGGCGCTCCGTGCCCGCGCCTCGCTCTGGAGCAACTGGGACTCGAGGTCCCGCAGCTGCGACCTGAGCTCGATCTCCTGCGAGCCGCCGGAACTGGCCGATCCATCCGGGGGGCCGACGATCGAGGGGGCGTCTTGCGCGAGCGACTCCAGCTCGAGGACCCGGCGCTCGGCCTCACCGGCGCGCGCTCGCGCTTCGGTCGCGCCATCGTGAGCGGCGGCGAGTTGTTCCTCCAACTCGGCGACCTTGGAGCGGACACCGTCGACCGACTCGACGCTCGATCGGAGCCCATCCCGCTCCGCCTCCAGGGTCTTCACCGATGTCTCGGCGACGGCGAGATCGTTCCTCAGCGACGCCAATAGTTCTTCAGCCTGCGTCCGCTCGGCACGTGCTGACGTCAGTTCCGCCTCGAGTGCGGTCGTCGCCTCGTTCCTCCCCACGGCGTGGGCCCGAACCTTCTCGGCGTCCTCGACCGCAGATTGGGCGTCTGCCTTGACTCGCTCGACATCTGCAAGGGCGGTCTCGACCGTACCCTTGGCGCTGGCAGCCTCGTGCTCGGCTTCGGTCGCCCGCTGCTCAGCCGCAGCGATTCGCTCGTTCGCAGCATCGAGATCTGTGGTGGTTCGCGCCTCGACCTCTCCGAGCCTCGCGGTCAGCTCTTCGAGCTTCGATGTCGCCTCGCCATGCGACAGAGCGAGGGATTCGGCGCGAGCGGTGGCCTCCGCCGCGCGGGCATCCGCGGAGGCGATGTCCCGCTCCGAGGATGCGACCCGCTCCTCTGCGCTGGCGATGACCGCCCGAGCCTCCTGGGCCTGTGTGGCCGAGCGTTCGGCCTCGGCCTTCGCCTCGGCGAGCTCGGCTCGGATGGACTCGACGTCTGCGATCGCCGCGGTGACGTCCGCGCGCGCCGCGTCGATCTCACCCTGGATGCCGGCCACCGCCGCCTCGGCTTCGGTGGCACGCCGCTCGGCCGCGGCGGCCCGCTCGCTCGACGCGTCGACGTCTGCCCGCGCGTCTGCCCCCGCCTCTTCGAGCGCCGTTGTGAGCTCGAGAGCCTTTTCGGTGCTCTCCTGGGCGATGCGCTGGGCGTCCGCGACGGCGAGTTCGGCGGCTGCCGCCCTGGACCCCGCCGCCTCGACGCGAGATCCTGCCTCGACGGCTCGAGTCTCGGCCTCGGCTGCCGCCGCTTCGAGCGACTGAACGCGGGACTCGGCTTCCCTGGCACGCTCCTCGGACCCGGCTCGCTCGCGCTCGGACGTCGACACGCGTTCGTCGTCCGCGGCGATGGCGGCCCGGGCCTCCTCGGCCTGCTCGAGCGCCCGTTCGGCGTTGGATCGGGACTCTTCGGCCTGCACACGCGCGGCTTCGGCGTCATTCCGTGCCTGCTGCATCTCCCTCGTGGCCCGTTCGGCGTCCTCCCGTGACCGCTCTGCCGCGGCGCGGGCGACGTTCAGCTCTTCGCGTTCGGTCTCAAACGAGGCGCGCAGCTCGGCGAGGGCGGATTCTGCTTCGGTCGCTCGCTGCTCGGCAGCGCTGACCCGGGCCTCGGCGGCCTCGAGATCCGCCCTCGCCCGAGCGTCGGCCTCCTCGAATGCCGACGTGAGCTCGTTGGAGGTCATGTCGGGCTTGCCCCTGAGGTCCTCGATCTCGGCTTCGAGCCGTTCGAGCACGATCTCTCGCTGGGCCGCGGCGGTCTCCAACTCCACCACAGCCGCCACCAGCTGCCCGACTTTCCTGGCGGCCTCGTCGGCGATACGGTTCGCCTCGGCCAGGGCAGTCTCGCCCTCGGTCGCGCGGGCCTCGGCGGCGTCGGCGCGCGAACCCTCCTCGGTCGCGCGGGCCAGGGAATCGGCCACCGTCGTCTCCAGCGCCGCCGCATGCTCCTCGACCTGGGCGACCCGCTGCGCCATGGCATCGGCCCTGGCTCGGGCTTCGCTCGCACGGGCCTCGGCGGCGGCCATGTCCTGCTCGGCCGTCGTCGCTCGCACCTCCGCGGCGTCGGCCGTCGAACGAGCCGCGTCAGCGTCCTCCTTCGCCCGACGGGTGGCCGAGTGAGCCTCCTCGACGTCGGCGCGAGCCCGGTCCGCGTCGGCACGCGCCTCTTCGGCTTCGGTCCGCGCACGGCCGGCGTCCGCCGTCGCACGGTCCGCGTCGATCTGTGCCGCCACGAGTCGCTCGTCGATCGCACGAAAGGCTTCCTCGCCGTGCTCGATCGCCTGGTCGGCGGCGCTCCTGGCGTCGGCGAGCTCGGCGCGGACCTCGGTCAACGCCTCCTGCGCGTCGTTCAGCTGGTGCTCGGCGGCCTCGACCCTTGTGTTCGCCTGCTCGAGCTCCACGCGGAGCCGTGCCTCTTCTTCCCTGCTCTGTTCTGCCGCCTTCTCAGATTCCTCTGCCCTCGCGAGAGATTCCTCGGCCTTCGCGACAGATTCCTCGACCTTCACGCTCAGTCGGGCCGCCGCGTCTCGAGCCTCGTCGAGGGCCGCGAGCGCGTCGGTCAGCTCCTGACGGAGGTCCTCGATCGTCGCCGTCGCCTCGACGAGGCGGTCCTCGGCGAGGTCGGCACGGTCCGCGACGCTGCCCAGCTCTGCGAGGCGATCACCAGCCGCGGTGAGGAGTGTCTCGGTCGCTTTCGATGCCTCGGTCGCATCGGCGCCTGCCTCCAGCGCCGCACGGAGGGCTCGTTCCGCCGAGGCCAGACGGGTGGCCAGGTCGAAGAACTCACCGGCGTCGATGGCGTCCGGCCGGACGGTCGATGCTCGCAGGGTCTCGAGCTCCGCCACGCGTCGAGCCAGCACGCGTTGCGCGGCAAGGGATTCCTTGAGCTGGATCCGCGCCTCCCGAAGGCGCGCTTTCTTGCTCGGCTTGTCGGCGTCCATCTGGACCGAGGTCCTCCTAGGTGGCGTGCGGGATCGTCGTTCTTCCCCCACATCGGCGCCGGTGGTGCAGGCTTGAGAGGTGTCTCAGGATCTCGTGTCATGTCGGTAGTCCGACGGTGACAATCGGCTACCCTCGTGAGGTCGTGGAAGGCACGTACTCGATCCGCACCTTCGGGTGCCAGATGAACGAGCATGACTCGGAGCGCATCGCCGGGTTGCTGCTCGCCGACGGCATGACCCCTGCCGATGACGTCGCCGGCTCGCGTGTGGTGGTCTTCAACACGTGCGCGATCCGAGAGAACGCCGACAACAAGCTCTATGGCAACCTGGGCCACCTGAAGCCGGTGAAGGCCGCCAACCCGCAGATGCGGATCGTCGTGAGCGGATGCCTCGCGCAGAAGGACAAGGGGGAGATCCAGCGCCGCGCCCCGTGGGTGGACGTGGTCGTGGGAACCCATGCGTTGCCGCACCTGCTGGAGCTGTTGGCGCGCTCGGAGACCGAAGGCCTCCAGATGGACGTGCGCGAGCAGACCGAGACGTTCCCGAGCGCGTTGCCTGCGGCCCGCGACGACGCGTTCCGAGCGTGGGTCTCGATCGCTCCGGGGTGCGACAACGCATGCACGTTCTGCATCGTGCCGCTCGTGCGGGGACCACAGCGCTCCCGCGCCGTCGACGACATCCTGGCCGAGGTGCGAGGACTCGCCGCGCGGGGGGTCGTCGAGGTGACCCTGCTCGGGCAGAACGTGAACACGTACGGTCGCGACGTCACCGTGCCGGGCTCTCCTCGATCCCCGTTGTTCGCCGATCTCCTCCGGCGGGTTGGTGCCGTCGACGGCATCCGGCGGGTGCGATTCACGAGCCCGCACCCGCACGACTTCTCCCCCGACGTCATCGACGCGATGGCCGAGACCCCGGCGGTGTGCGAGCACATCCACTTCCCGATGCAGTCGGGCTCGGACGACGTGCTCCGACGCATGCAACGGTCGTACCGACGCGATCGATACCTCGGCTGGCTCGAGCGCATCCGAGCGGCGATCCCAGGCATCGCCGTCTCCACCGACATCATCGTGGGATTCCCGGGCGAGACCGAGCGCGACTTCGAGCAGACGCTGGAGGTCGTGGAAGCCGCACGTTTCGACAGCGCCTACATGTTCCAGTACTCGCCTCGGCCGGGTACCAAGGCGGCGAGCTTCGACGAGCAGGTCCCCAAGGAGGTCGTGCAGGCGCGGTTCGACCGGCTCGTCGCGCTGCAGGAGCGCATCTCGACCGAGGAAGCCGTGGCACTCGTGGGCGAGACGCACGAGGTGTTGGTGGAGGGCGGCGACAGGAAGGGCCGCTCGACGCAGTCGCGGACCCGCACGAACCGCATCGTGCACATCGCCGGGGCCCTGGAGCCCGGCAGGTTCGCCCGAGCGCGCATCGTGGCAGCCGCTCCACATCACCTCACGGGTGAGCTCGTACGCGACCCGGTCGGCGCGGGCACCTGACCGCCGGCGCGATGGCGACCGGGCCGCCGCTCCTGGCGCTCGTCGGGCCGACCGCGAGCGGTAAGACGCACGCGGGGATCGCACTGGCAGGGTCGCTCAGCGCGGAGATCTGCTCGGTCGATTCGATGCTCGTCTACCGAGGCATGGACATCGGCACTGCCAAGCCGACGTCCGAGCAACGCACCCTCGTACCCCACCATCTGCTCGACCTTGCGCAACCCACCGAACGGTTCACCGTCGCTCGCTACCAGTCCATGGGGCGAGAGGCGATCGCCAGCATCCGAACCCGTGGCGTCCGGCCGCTGCTGGTCGGCGGATCGGGCCTGTACTTTCGTGCCCTCGCCGACGACCTCGGCTTCCCCGGCGAGGACCCGTCGGTACGCGCGGAGCTCGAGGCGGAGGCGGAGGCGGTGGGTGTCGGCCGACTCCTCCTGCGTCTGGAGGACCTGGATCCGGTGGCCGCGGCGAAGATCGAGCCGGGGAACGTGCGACGTGTGGTGCGTGCGCTCGAGGTGGCGGCGATCACGGGTTCGCCGTTCAGCAGCTTCGCAGCCGACTGGGAGCGCTACGACCCCTCGCGGGTGGTGGTGGCGGGGATCGCGATCGAGGCCCAGGCCCTGGCCGCCCGCATCGCGGATCGCGTCGCCGCGATGTTCGCTGCCGGGTGGCTCGATGAGGTGCGGGGGCTCGTGGAGCGTGGGTTCGGCGCCTGGCTGACGTCCAGCCAGGCGATCGTGTACGCGGAGCTCGTCCGCCACCTCGACGGTAGGCTCTCCCTCGAGGAAGCCTGGGAGGGAACGGTGCGACGCACGAGGAACCTGGCGCGAAGGCAGATGGCCTGGTTCCGGCGCGATCCCCGCGTCCACTGGTTCGAGGCCGGAGCGGGCGGCGCGATCGAGGTCGTCGACGACGTGCTGGGATCCCTGGCGCCATGACCGAGAGGCTCGAGTTCGCGAAGTACCAGGGGACCGGCAACGACTTCGTGTTGGTCGTGGACCTCGATGACGAACGCCCTCTCTCGTCGACCGAGGTCGCGGTGGTCTGCGATCGACGAACGGGCGTGGGCGCTGACGGCGTGATCAGGGTCGTGCGCACCGACCGTGAGGGCGCATCCTTCTTCATGGACTACTCCAACGCCGACGGTTCGGTGGCCGAGATGTGTGGCAACGGCATCCGTTGCGTCGGGGCCCTCCTGCACGACCGCGGGTTGGCCGACACCACGTCGGTCGCCGTCCTCACCCGTGCCGGCCTCAGGCACCTCACGCTGGACCCCGGGTCCGCAGGTGTGCACCGGGTCACCACCACGATGGGCGTTCCGAACTTCACTCGGGCTGTGATCCCGATGCGCGGCCCCGCCTGGGAGACATTCCTCGCGCAGCCCCTGGAGATCGGCGACGGGCTCACGCTGACCGTCTCCGCCGTCTCGATGGGGAACCCCCACCTCGTGGTCTTCGTCGACGGCGACCCGGCGACCGTGCACGTCGGCCACATCGGACCGGCGCTGGAGCGCCACGACCTGTTCCCGGAGCGCACGAACGTGGAGTTCGCCTACGTCCACGACGGGGTCGTACACGCCCGGGTCTGGGAGCGGGGCAGCGGAGAGACGATGGCCTGCGGCAGCGGAGCGTGCGCGGCCGCGATCGCGGCGAACGAAGCCGGCCTCGTCCCGACTCGTGCCGTCGTGCGGTTCCCGGGTGGCGACCTCGAGGTGGAACGCCGACCCGACGGCGAGGTGCTCCTGACCGGCGAAGCGCAGCGCGTGTTCGAGGGGGTCGTCGACGTCGCGGCGCTGATCCGCTTGTGAGCGTGAACGCTCCGGCCGGCTCGTCGCTGCACGACCGACTCGGTGAACGCACGCTCGCCCTCATCGACGTGCCGTCGGTCAGCCGCGACGAGGGAGCCATACTCGGCTCGATCCGGTCGTCGTTGCCGTCGAGCTTCGAGGTCCTCGACGACCACGACGCGGTGCTGCTCGCCACGCCGGCGGTCCGACGTGTCGGGCGACCGTTCGTCCTGCTCGCCGGTCACGTCGACACCGTGCCGATCACGCGCAACGTCCCCGGCAGGCTCGACTCCGACGCCGTGGTCGGACGTGGCGCGGCCGACATGAAGGGCGCGCTCGCCGTGATGCTGGAGCTCGCCGACGAGCTGGCCGGCGATCCGGGTTCCTACGATGTCGGTGTGCTCTTCTTCGGTCGCGAGGAGTTGCCGATCACCGAGAGTGCCCTCGGACCGTTGTTCGATCGGTGCGCGGCCGCGACGACGCCCGATCTCGCGATCGTGATGGAGCCGACCGCCAACACGGTCGAGGTCGGATGCCTCGGCAACCTGAACGCCACGGTCATCGTGACCGGAAGGGCGGCGCACAGTGCCCGACCGTGGCACGGCGAGAACGCGATCCACAGGGCGATCGCCGCGCTCGCTCCTCTGGCCGAGCTGCCCGTGCGCGACGTCAAGGTCGAGGGGCTCACCTTCAGAGAGGTCGTGAGCGTGACCACGATCTCGGGAGGAGTGGCATCGAACGTGGTGCCCGACCGCGTCGAAGCCGGGGTGAACTACCGCTACCGGCCGGGACTCACCCCCGAGGAGGCCGAGTCGCGACTCCGGGAGCTGCTGGCGCCCTCGGGGGTCGAGGTCCGCGTGAACGGGAACGCGCCGCCCGGGCCGGTCAGCGTGAGCAACCTCCTGGTGTCGCGACTCCGCGAAGCAGGCGATCTTGCCCTCGGCCCGAAGCAGGCCTGGACGCCGGTCGCGGAGTTCGCCCTGGCCGGTGTGGACGCCGTCAACTTCGGTCCAGGTGACCCGCAGTACGCTCACCGGGACGACGAACGTGTGGAGCTGCGCTCGCTGGTGCGATGCCACGCCGTGCTGCGCGCGTTCCTGGGGCTCGAAGCGGCCGGCGGTCGCGACGGGCAGGAGGGATCGACGACGTGACGCATCTGTCGCCGGGTATCGGGCAGATCGACCCGTACCCGTTCGAGGAGCTCGATCGCCGGAAGGCGGAGGCGGTCGGCTCGGGTCGGGAGATCATCGACTTCGGGGTGGGCGACCCTCGGGAGGTGACGGCTCCGTTCATCCGCGACGCGCTGCGGGAGGCGATCGAGCCGGTCTCCTCATACCCGCGGGCGGCGGGACTGCCGGAGCTTCGCGAAGCCGTATCGGGCTGGGTCGGCCGCCGGTTCGGCGCCGACGTCGATCCCGATTCCCAGGTGCTGCCGTTGCTGGGGTCCAAGGAGATCGTCTTCTCGCTCGCGCAGGCGACGCTCGACCCAGCGGCCGGCAAGGATGCCGTGCTCGTCACGGCGCCCGGCTACACGATCCCCGAGCGCGGCGCGCGCTTCGCGGGCGGCGTCGTCCATCGGCTGCCCCTGCTCGAGGCGAACGGCTTCCTCCCGGACCTCGAGGCCGTCGACGATGCAACGTGGAACCGAGCCTCGATCCTGTGGCTGAACTATCCGAACAACCCGACCGGAGCCGTCGCCTCGCTCGACTTCCTTCGGCGCGCCGCGGACCGGTGCCGCCACCACGACGTGTTGCTGGCATCCGACGAGGCATACAGCGAACTCTGGTTCGAGGGTGCGCCGCCGGTGTCGGCGCTGCAGGTGGGTGACCTCACGAACGTCCTCGCGATCAACACGCTCAGCAAGCGCTCATCGATGACCGGATACCGCAGCGCGTTCGCGGCGGGCGATCGGGTCCTGATCGGGGCCCTCAAGGCGCTGCGCCCGAGCGTTGGTGTGACCCCGCAAGAGTTCGTGCAGCGGGCCTCGATCGCCGCGTGGAACGACGAGACCCACGTCGAGGACACGCGCGCGCGGTACGTGGAGAAGCGGCGGATATGCCTGGATCTGTTCGCCGCCCATGGGGTGCGCGTCGCAGGCAGCACCGCGACCTTCTACCTGTGGATCGAGGTGCCGGGCGGACGCCCGTCAGTCGACTGGGCGTTCGAACTGCTCGACCGCGCCGGGGTGGTCGTCGCTCCCGGTGCCTACTTCGGTCCGGAGGGGGAGGGATACGTCCGCATGGCGATGGTGCCGACGCTGCCCGAGTGCGAGCGCGCGGTCGAGCGCCTCGACGAGGCCTTGCGGGGGGTGCACGCGTGATCGGCATCACGGAGCTGTCGGAGCGCGTGGAGTCGAGCTGGGCCGCCCACTCCCGAGACCCGGCGGATCGCCTCGACCGCGAGGCCATCGAGGTGACGCTCGGCATGCTGGATCGGGGCGAGGTTCGTGTTGCAGAGGCCGACCATGACGATTGGCTGGTGCACCAGTGGGTGAAGCAGGCCGTCTTGCTCTACTTCCGGATCCGCGGCCTCGAGGTGAGCGAGGCCGGCCCGTTCGAGTACCACGACAAGTTGCCCCTCAAGCACGGATACGAGGCATCGGGTGTGCGCGTCGTGCCGCCGGCGACGGCGCGGTACGGGTCATACCTGTCTCGGGGCGTGGTGCTGATGCCGAGCTACGTGAACATCGGGGCGTGGGTCGGCGCGGACACGATGGTCGACACCTGGGCGACGGTCGGATCGTGCGCGCAGATCGGAGCGCGGGTGCATCTCGCCGGCGGGGTCGGCATCGGCGGGGTGCTGGAACCCCTCCAAGCCGCCCCGGTCGTGATCGAGGACGGTGCGTTCATCGGTTCCCGATGCATCGTTGTCGAAGGCGTGCGCGTGGGGGCGAACGCCGTGCTCGGCGCAGGTGTGGTGCTCACGGGGAACACACCGGTGATCGACGTAACCGGCGCGGAGGCGACCGAGCACCGCGGCCGGGTGCCCGCGGGTGCGGTGGTGATCCCGGGGAGCCGCGCACGGGAATTTCCGGCGGGGCACTTCGGACTTCCCTGCGGTCTCATCATCGGTCACCGGACCGAAGCGACCGACGACAAGGTGCGGCTCAACGAGATGCTCCGCGATTTCGGATCGTCGATGGGGTAGCGGTCCGATGAGTGGGTCACCGCCGAGCTCGACGAGTCCCGCGCGCCGCCCGATCGAGCGGCAGGTGCTCGAATCGCCACTGTCGGCGACGTGGCGACCCGCGGTCCGTGAGAAGGCGGTGCTCGTCGGAGTGGGTCCGGGGATCCACGAAGGAGATCTCGATGAGCTCGAGGCGCTCGCCGATTCCGCCGGCGCGGAAGCGGTCGCGCGAGTGGTGCAGAGCCGTCAGGAGCCCGACCCCGCAACCTACATCGGACGGGGCAAGCTCGAAGAGGTGCACGCCGAGGCCCACCGCAGCGGGGCGGATTCCGTGATCCTCGACCAGGAGCTGACGCCGGGGCAGCTCCGGTCGTTGGAGGAGCGCCTTGGCGTGAAGGTGATCGACCGCACAGCGTTGATCCTCGACATCTTCGCCTTGCACGCCCGCAGCCGCGAGGGCAAGGCACAGGTGGAGCTGGCCCAGCTCAACTACCTGCTGCCCCGATTGCGGGGCTGGGGTGAGGCGATGAGCCGGGCAGGCGGTGGCATCGGCACGCGCTTCGGTGGCGGCGAAACGAAGATGGAGATCGACCGCCAGCACATCGGCCGTCGCATCGCGAAGCTTCGCCGCGAGCTCAAGACCCTCGCACGCACCAGGGAGACGAAGCGTTCTCGTCGGCAGTCGAGCGGCGTCCCCCAGGCGGCGATCGCCGGCTACACGAACGCGGGCAAGTCCACCCTGATGAACCGCCTCACGGGTGCCGACGTCGTGGTGGCCGACCAGCTCTTCGCCACGCTCGACCCGACCGTTCGCCGGCTGAAGCTCCCCGGTGGGCGCCGGTGCACGATCAGCGACACCGTCGGGTTTGTGAGCAAGCTGCCGCACGACCTCGTGGAGGCCTTCCGGTCCACGCTCGAAGAGGTGACGCTCGCGGAGCTCATCGTGCACGTCGCCGATGCGGCATCCGTCGACCTGACGGACCAGGTCGACGCCGTCCGCAGGGTGCTCGGCGAGATCGGTGCCGGCTCGATGCCCGAGGTGCTCGTGCTCAACAAGATCGATCGTCTGAGCGGGTCCGAACGCGCCCGGGTGGCTCGCCGGTACCCGGACTCCGTCCCCGTCTCGGCGCTCTCGGGGGAGGGCGTGGAGGGACTGCTCGAGACCCTCGAGGTGAACCTTCCGCACCCGCCGGTCGAGGTGGAGCTGCTCGTCCCCTATGGGCGGGAGGACCTGATCGCGCTGCTCTATCGCGAGTCAGAGGTGCTGTCCACGACGCACGAGGAAGCGGGCACGATCGTGCACGCACGCGTGGGGTTCCGAGAGCTCGCGGCCGTGAGGGGATTCGTGCGGAGCGAGCGTCGTACCGGCTGAAACCCTTCTAGGGGGAGGTCGTCACCCCTCGGGTGACCCGGTGCGCCAGAGCGCCTCGTCGGCCCACGCACCCACGATCACACGGTCAGGATCGTAGTGGCCCTCCTGCGCCAGGCGCAGCGCGAGCAGCTGGAGCCGGACGGTGAGCGGGATCTGGGAGAGCAGGCTCGACATCGACGCGGGCTCGTGGAGCTGCGTGTGGGCGACCCCTTCGGACGCGGCGGCCGCCGCGACACCTGCGATCAACGGCTCGTCAGGCGGCACGAGGGTCACGAGATGGTCGCGACCATCGAGCGGCACAGCCGAGCCGTGCAGGAGGTACTCGACGTCGTATCCCTCCGCGAGGACGCGGGCCGCCTCACGGACCTTCAGCGCGCCTTCCTTCGCGGTGACTGCGCCCGGCCCCGCGCCCGCGATCACCAGTGCGCGGTCGGGCCGCGGGATCGAGGCGATCGAGGGGTCGTCGATCGCTGCCTGCACGGCTGCCGGGATCGGCGCGAGCGCCTCGTCGGACAGCGTGGCTGCCCCGAGTTCCTGCGCGATCAGGGCGAGCGCCACCAGCGCCGTCGTATAGCTGGCCGTGTAGGTCTCGCTCGCCTCGGCATCCACGGTCTCGATCACCCGAGGGAAGTCGGTCCCTCGCTTGGTGATCGTGACGACGTCGAGTCCGCCCGTGAACGCGAGTGCCCGAACCGCCAGCGCGTAGGCGGTCTCGCCGGTGTGTGTGATCACGATCACGCCGTCCTTCGGCCCGATCACCGGGGCCTGCGTCGCGAACTGCATGGCGGGCACCACCGTCGCCGCGCGTCCGGCCTCCATCAGCATCGCGGCGCCGAGCTCGGCGGCGTGCAGGCTCGTGCCGGTGCCGACGACCCAGAGGCGGCGTGCCCGATGCAGACCCTCGGTCGCCATGTGCACCTGCTGGCGCACGGCCGGCGACGACAGCATGCGCTCGATCGCAGCAGGCTGCGATCGGATCTGCCGCTCGAGCGCTGTGCTCTCGCCATCAGCCATCTCGTGGATCCTCCTTGATCGGGGACCCGCACAGCGTAGACGCGCGATGCGAGGTCGGAGACCATCTCGCAGGAGGATCTGATGCAGGCAGCCTCTGGGGTCGAGTCGACGCCAGGCCTGTTCCCTCAGGGGTATACAGTCTCCACCGTAGGGGTTTATGCTGAATGCAGACTGCGGTAGATCGAGCTAGATCGAGGAGGAGTACCGATGAAGCGAGTCATGTCGGCAGGGATCGGGTTCATCGTCGGGGTCGCGACGCTGATCGGCGCGCCGGTGGCGTCCGCGGGCGGGGGACCGGGATGCTCGATCACCGGCACCTCCGGCCCCGACCTCCTGCAGGGCACCGGCGGCAACGACGTGATCTGCGGGCTCGGCGGCGACGATCGGATCTTCGCGGGCGACGGCAACGACACGGTGCGCGCTGGATCGGGGAACGATCGGGTCTACGGCGGCGACGGGAACGACGTCCTCAAGGGCAGTGGTGGGCGCGATCGGATCCTCGGCGGGAAGGGCGATGACCGTCTGAAGGGCGGCACCAAGAGGGACCGGCTTCAGGGAAACGCCGGCGCCGACATTCTCCGCGGCGGTTCCGGGAAGAACGTCCTCGCGGGCGGGCTCGGCGACGACGTGCTCCGAGGAGGTCCCGACGGCGAGAAGATCCGAGGGGCCAAGGGAGACGACCGGCTGATCGGCCGCGGAGGGAAGGACACCCTCTCCGGAGGCGAGAATGACGACGAGATCGTCGGGGGCAAGGGCGCCGACCGGCTCCTCGGGCGGCTGGGAAGCGACACGCTCGACGGGGTCGACGGGGTCAACGGGAACGACTTCCTGCGTGGCCAGGGCGGGAGCGCCGACGTGGACACCTGCACGGCCG
>JBGGNG010000117.1:0-13425 GCA_041287635.1 Actinomycetota bacterium
TCAAGATGCGCACCCCGTCGTTCTCGAACGTGAGCGTGATCCCGGCGATGCTGCCCGGCACGCAGCTTCCCGACCTGATCTCGATCCTCGGGTCGATCTTCTTCGTGGTCGGCGACGTCGACCGCTGAGTCCGTGATGCCCGTTCGCCGCATCGCCGCGTGAGCGCGAACCCCCGATCCGTGACGGCCGAGCCCGATCTCGTCGCGGCGTGCGAGCGAGCCCGGTCGGTCGCCGACGACGTGCTCTTCCCCGCGGCGCAGGCGACCGACCGTGCCGCGCTCGTGCCGTCCACCAACATCGAGGCCCTGCGTGATGCGGGGCTGCTCGGCCTCCAGGGTCCGGTGAGCGTGCCCGGTGGCCTGGGCGCAAGTCACGCGACGGCCAGGCCCGTGTTCGAGGCCGTTGCAGGCGGCTGCGGGGCGACGGCCTTCGCGTGGGCGCAGCACCACGGCGCGGTGCGACGTGTCGCCGGTGGCGACGGTCCGGCCCGCGACACGTGGCTCCCGAGGCTCTGCGACGGATCGACCCTCGCAGGCATCGGCTTCGCGTACCTCCGCAGACCCGGCCCACCCGCCGTAAGGGCCGAGCGGACGGTCCATGGCTGGCGGATCGATGGCGAGGCGCCCTGGATCACCGGATGGGGTCTGATCGACGTCCTCGTGGTCATGGCTCGGGCCGACGAAGGCACGGTGGTGACGGCCATCGTCGATCGGCCGGGCGAGCAGGCTGCGCTGCACGCGGGGACGCCGCAGGCCCTCGCCGTGATGGGCGCGACCGGCACCGTGGCGGTCGGGTTCGACGGGTTGGAGGTGTCCGACCGTGACGTGGTCGGCGTGCAGACCGACGATGGCTGGCGGCGGCGGGACCGGGCCGGCTCGGCGCTCCCCCCCGCCGCCCCTCTCGGCATCGCCGACCGTGCGATCAGCCTGCTTCGTGAGCGGCGGTCGGATCAGGGCGCCTCCACCGTGGCGGGGTCGCTCACCGGCGAGCTCGACGAGCGACGCACGGCTGCCGACGTCGTGGCCGAGGGGATCGCCGGATCGATGGCCGGCGGGGGTGCGATCGACGATGACCTGGTCGCGGCGGGCGCGATCGAACGCGACCGTGGGCTGGACCTCGCCCGACGGGTCACCGACGCACTCGTGGCCGCGAGCGGCGGCGGTGCGATCTCGCTCGAGCATCCCGCGCAACGGTTGAGTCGCGAGGCGACGTTCTACCTGATCCAGGCTCAGACGGCCGATCTGCGCGCGGCCTCGCTCGCTCGAGCCGGGCGTTCTCGCTGACCGCACCCTCGCGGAACGCTGCGCCCTCCGGATTCAGTTGCCCGCCTCCTCGTGCCGATACCCCGTGGATGGGACGAGGCCCGAGTGGATCAGGCGTGCACGCGGTCGGGTTGTTCCGCATCCGCGTGGCCCGCGACGGCGCGGTGGACATCTGGGCCAAGGGGTGGCGCCTCGAATCGCAGGTACCGGCTCTCGTTCCGGTGCTCATCACCGTTGGTTTCCTGTTCTCCCCGTTCCCGATGCCGATCCGTGCGTGCGGCGCCGCGATGCTGCTTGCGTGTGCGTGGATCGTGCTGCGGATGTCTCGCTTGGGCTTTCGGGTCGATCTCGCGGGCGTGCAGGTGACCCACGTGGTCCGCACGCACCGCGTGGTCTGGGACCGATTCGACGGCTTCGTGGGGGAGCGCAACGAGCACGAGGGCCGGTGCGTGCTGCTCACCACCGATGGTGAGCGACTCCCGTCTCCCGGCACCCTCGACCCCGACGAGATGGATCCGTTCTGGTCCGAAGGTGACATCTCCGCGGTCGATCAGCTGAACCGCCTCGTCGCGCGGGCGCGACGGGCGCAGGCATCGGGGAACGTTCCCGGCCTGACCGATCTCGTGGAGCCCGAGCCCTCGCCGGACGGGGCCGGCGACGATGGCCGCGAGTCGCCGGGGGCACGACGACTCCGGTCTATCGCTGGCGGTTGAACCAGACCCCGCCGGGGCCCCAGTAGCTCATGCCCTGACCCCATGTGGCGATCGTCTTCCCGGTGCTCGTGATCGCGATCTCGCCGTAGTCGCCGTAGGGCTCGCGGAAGCCTCGCCGTGAGATGTACGCGAAGCCGCGGGTGACGTCGGACAGGCGCGCTGCGTCACTCCATGTGGCGCCGGCGTCGCCGGATTCTCGATACCAGACGTTCCAGACGTTGCGATCACCGCCGCGCGTCTGCATGTACCACAGCCGTACGTCACCCGACGCCGTGGCCGCGACCGCCGGGAACCCCGACTGCTCGTGTGGCTTCGAGACGGCCACGGGGGCCGACCACGTGTCGCCTCCGTCGTCCGATGTCGATACGAACGTGCGTTGGCGTGTCCCCGGGCGCAGCGCCCCGTCGTATGCGAAGTACAGCCTCCCGTCGTCGTCCGCCGCCACCGAGCTGTGTCCGATGTAGTAGTCGGACGGACAGGCCACCGAGACGCAGGGCACGCCGATGCGCACCGCATCCACGACGACGTTGCGCCAGCTATCGCCTCCGTCGTCGGACACGAGGGCGTGGTGCTTCACCACCCCCGCGGGGGCGCCGCCGGGACCGGAGTAGCTGATGCTCGACTGTGCGAGCACCACGGTGCCGTCGCTCGTGACGTCGCCGTCATAGGCGAAGTAATAGCGATCTGAGTCGACGACCTTGCTCCGCGTCCAGGTCACACCGCCGTCGCCGGACCTCGCGACGAACGCATCGCCACCGCTCGGGCCGTTCCACGTCACCCAGAGCAGCTCTCCATCGTCGCTCGTGACCAGTGCAGGCTTGTCGTTCCAGGGGACCCTCCCCTTCGTGGAGACGGGATCGGTCCAGGTGCGGCCGTGGTCGTCGGAGCGGGAGAAGACGACGTTCCAGGTGTCCATCCAGATCGCGTAGACGGCGCCGGTGTCCGGCACGACCTCGATGATCGGGTCGGCCTGCCACGGCGTGCCGACGCACCGGCACACGGGCCGGGCCTTGGACCAGGTCGCGCCGCCGTCGCGGGACCGCTCGAACATCATCGCCGCATCGGGGCAGCGCTCGCAGACCGGCGATCCGTACCGGGCGACCATGATGTAGACCCAGGGCTCGTTCGGATCGGCGGCGATCGCGGGCTCCCAGTCGTTCAGACGGGGATGCACGATACGAGCGCCGGCCCACCCGGGCGCAGGGGCCCTGGTGATCGCGCCCGTGCGCCCGACCGTCCCCGCGATCAGGGCGTTGTCGTAGGTCGAGATCCGCTCGGCGATCTCGAAGACCTCGTTCTCGCCGGGCGCACCCGGACCCCGCGCGGCGACTCCCGCGATCGGTGCCGACGTCGGGCCGCTCGTCGCGGCGAGGAAGGCTGACGCCGCCACCACCGCGGCGGCGAGCGTCGTGCCGATACGACGGACGGGCCGGCTCACAGCTGTCGGTTGATCCACACGCCGCCGGGTCCCGAGTAGCTGTCGCCCTCGCCCCAGACCCCGATGAACTTCCCGCCGTTCGTGATCGCCGCCTCACCGTAGTCCCCGTACGGCTCACGGAAGCCCGCGGCAGTCTTGTACGTCGTGCCGGTCGTGGCGTCGGAGATGTTCACGGGACTCGACCACGAGACCCCGCCATCGGTGGACGAGCGGTACCAGACGTTCCAGGCGTCGGGACCACCATCCTGCTGCATGTAGAACGCCCGGACGTCGCCGGCGCCTCGCGATTCCATCGCGGGGAACGACGAGAAGACGCCGGCGGTGGACAGGGCGGTGCGAGCGCTCCAGGTCGCGCCGCCGTCGCTCGACCGTCTCGCCCAGATCGCCTGTGGCCCGCCCGCCGTCGTGGCACCGTCGTACAGCATCACGAGGGCGCCGCTCGCATCGGCAGCGACCGCGGAGTGGCCGAGGTAATAGTCGGTGCTGCACCCGTCGGCGACGCATCCGGCGCCGAGCTCGACCGAGTCCACGACGACGTTGGACCACGACGACCCTTGGTTCGTCGAGCGGATCGCGTGCACCTGCACCTGGCCCTCGGGCGATGCCCCCGGTCCCGTGTAGCTCACGCTCGACTGGGAGAAGACGACCGTCCCGTTGGGCAGCACGTCACCGTCGAACGCGAAGTAGTAGCGGGCGGAATCGACCACCTTGGTCTGGGTCCAGGAACCGCCCGCGTTGTGGGACTGCGCGATGTACGGATCGCCGCCGCTCGGACCGTTCCAGGCGACGTACACGTGCTGTCCGTCGTCGCTCACCGCGAGGATCGGCTTGTCGTTCCAGCTGACTTTGCCGAACGTCTTCACGGGCGCCGACCAGGTGGCCCCGTTGTTCGTCGACTTCGAGAAGTAGACGTCGAAGTCATTCATCCATACCGCGTAGACATGGCCGGTGCTCGGCACGACCTCCACGATCGGATCGAACTGCCCCTTCTGGCCGCGGCATTCGCACAGGAACTGATCCGCCATCCACGTCACGCCCCCGTCGTTGGAGCGGCGCAGCACGATGTACGGGGTCGGGCATCGGTTCCCGCACGCGTTCGGCCCCGTGTAGCGCGTGGTCATCATGTAGACCCAGGGGGTGGTCGGCGCGGCCGCGATCGCGGGCTCCCAGTCGTCGGCCGTGGGGCTGGCGAGCTGCTCCCCGGACCACCCCGGAGCGGCCGCCGCCACGATGGGCTCGATCTGGCCGAGCTCGCCCGCTCGGCGGGCGTCGTCGGCCGCGTTCAGACGTCGGTCGGTCGAGGTCGCCTGCTCGATCCGCTCGGCGCGGGCCCTTCCGGGCGCGAGCGAGCCGGCACCGTCGCTGCCGGACGCCAGGATCGCCGTCACGGCGACGAGCGCGATCGCCAGTGATGTCGCGATCGTCCTGGTCCAGGTCTGCCCCTTCACCATGGCTGCGCATCCTCCCGCTCGACCGGCCCCTCGGCCGGACGCTACACCGGCACGCGGCCGGAGCGCTACCGTCGAGGGTCTCGCGTGGCGACCACGTCGGAGCCGATAGGCTCGCGAGCCATGGCCGCGACCCCCACGACCGAACCTGCGAGCGTCCGCCGTACCGAGCCGGCGTTCGAGCGACGGGGACGTTTCGCTCGGCAGCTGATCGTGGTGCCCGTGGCGGCGCTCTTCCTGGTGCCGCTCTGGCTGATGATCGTGGCGTCGTTGCGTCCGCTCGGCCAGGCGCCCCCGCAGACGGTGCAGTGGATCCCGACGTCGCCGGCCTGGAGCAACTACGCCGAGGTGTTCGATGCGGTGCCGTTCGCCCGCTACACGGCGAACTCGCTGCTCGTGGCCGTGGTCGCCGTGCCGCTCTCGGTCGTCGTGGCCTCGTGGGCCGGGTTCGCGATCGCGCGGCTTCCGCGGCGGTCGCGCGTCTTCCTGATCGGACTGTCCGTCGTCGTGTTGATGATCCCCGCGACGTCGCTGCTCGTGGGGCGAGTGAGCGTCTTCCGCTGGCTCGGGCTCACGGACACGCCGATCCCCCTGATGGCGCCGGCCCTGCTCGGCATGTCGCCGCTGTTCGTGCTGCTCTACGCGTGGACCACATCCCGCGTGCCGAACGACCTGTTCGACCTCGCGCTCGAGCGCGGCCTCTCGCCGATCGCCACGTGGTGGCGGGTCGCGATGCCGCTGCAGCGTGGTGCGACCGCGGCCGTCGCCTCGCTGGCGTTCGTGATCTCGTGGGGCAACTTCCTCGACCCGCTGATCTACATCTACGACGGACGGTGGTTCACGGTGCCGCTCGGCATGCGGTCGCTCTCCATCGTGCCGGTGACCGAGCAGCCGCTGATGCTCGCGGCGTCGGTGATGGCCTGCCTGCCCGTGGTGGCCGCGTTCCTGTTCGTGCAACGCCGGCTCTTCACCGATCCCAGACTGGATGTTGCCTCGTGACCGACACGCGACCGGCCGCCGCTCTTCTTGTGATCGGACTCGTGCTCGCTGCGTGCACGAGTGATGACGCGTCACCTGAGCCCGACGAACCGACAACCGTCTCGGTCTGGGTGTCGGGCGACCCCGAGGAGACGCAAGCATTCGTCGATGTCGCCGCGGCGTTCGAGGAGTCGCAGGATGCGATCGACATCGACCTCGTCGTGATCGCCGAACGCGACGACCTGATCGCGCGTCTGTCGACCTCGCTCGCGGGAGGCTAGCCGCCGGACGTCTTCCTCATGAACTATCGCTACCTCGGCCAGTTCGAGTCGAAGGGGGCGCTCGAGCCGGTCGGGCCGTACCTCGACGCCTCCGATGTGCTGTCGGCCGATGCGTTCTTTCCCGAGGCGATGACCGTTTTCCAGAACGAGGGCGTCCAGACGTGCATGCCTCAGAACGTCTCGAGCCTGGTCCTCTACTACAACCGCGATCTTTTCGAGGCCGCCGGCATCGAGCCGCCCCCCGCCGAGGGCTGGCAATGGAACGACATGGTGACGGCTGCGACGGCGCTCACCGAGGACACCGACGGCGACGGTGTGATCGACGTGTACGGCCTCGGCACCGACGTCGAGATCATCAGGGTGGCCCCATTCGTCTGGTCCAACGGCGGCAACATCGTCGACGATCCCGAACGGCCGACCCGGTTCACGATCGGCAGCCTCGATGCGATCCGGCCGATCCAGGCGTTCCTCGACCTGCGCGGGGTGCACAGCGTGACCCCGACCGACGAGGAGGCCGAGTCTGCGGACTTCGAGACGCGGTTCCTCGACGGGTCGCTCGCGATGATGATGGAGTCGCGCAAGGTCGTGCCGTCGTTCCGCACGATCACCGACTTCGAGTGGGACGTCGCTCAGCTGCCCGTGCACAAGCAGCCGGCCACGGTGCTGCACTCCGACGCGTACTGCATGACCGCGGCGGGCGAGCACAAGGACCAGGCGTGGGAGTTCCTGGAGTTCGCGCTCGGGACGCAGGGCCAGGAGATCGCGACGGCGACCGGCCGCACCGTGCCGTCGCTGCGCTCGGTGGCCGAGTCCGATGCCTTCCTGGACCCGAGCGTGCCGCCGGCGAGCTCGCAGGTCTTCCTCGACAACATCCCCTACATCCAGGCGGTCCCCCACATCGCGACGTGGCCCGAGATCGAGGACGTCGTGAACGGCCTGCTCGAGGAGGCCTACTACGAACCGGTGGGGAGCGGCGAAGCCGGCGAGCTCGTGGTCGCGATCCTCGACCAAACGAAGCCGCTGTTCGAGCGGGCGAACTCGGGCGGCTGACGCGTGGCGATGCGGGTCGACCGGGAGCGGCTGGGCCTGTGGCTCATGGCCGCGCCGTTCCTGATCGGCGTCGTCGTGCTCGTGGCGGCGCCGGCCCTCGTGACGCTCGCGATGTCGATGTTCGAGTGGGATCTGCTGCAGCCGGCCCGCTTCATCGGGCTCGACAACTTCCGTGAGCTCGTCGGGGACGTCGCGTTCAAGGCGTCGCTGCGGAACTCGCTCACGTACGTCGCGATCGCCGTGCCACTGCGCGTGGCGATCGCCCTCGCCCTCGCCCTGCTGATGCATCGCCGGATGCGGGGCGTCGGGGCCGAGCGCGCGGGGGTGTTCTTCCCCACGGTGATCCCCGACGTTGCGTACGCCCTGCTCTGGCTCTGGATCCTCAACCCCCTCTACGGACCGCTGAACCTGCTGCTGGGCGCGCTCGGGCTGCCCACGCCGTCGTGGCTCTCGGTGCCGGCGTCGGCCCGGTGGGGCGTGATCATCATGGGACTGTTCCTGATCGGGGAGGGCTTCCTGATCGCGCTCGCCGCGCGACGCGCCGTGCCGGGGGAGCTCTACGACATGGCCTCGGCGAGCGGCGCGGGTCCGTGGGCTCGCTTCGCGCGGGTGACCCTGCCGCTGATGACGCCCGCGCTGCTCCTGATGGCGACCCGCGACACGATCCTCAGCTTCCAGGCGACGTTCGTGCCGGCATTGATCGTGACCGAGGGGGGGCCGCCTCCCTACGGCACGACGTATCTGCCGCTGTTCGTGTACCGCAACGCGTTCGAGTACCTGCGCTACGGATACGCCTCGGCCGCGACGGTGTTCATGTTCGTCCTGACCGCTTCGATCGTGTGGCTGCAATACCGCGCCTTCGATCGCGCGCGCCGAGGGGGGCTCTGGGCGGGCTCAGGCCTCGGCGGCTGAATGACGCTCACGAGCCGTCCGCAGGAACGTCGCTTCGGCGACGTCGGGGGTCGAGGCGACGCACCACCGGAACCGCCCGAGGCCGGCAGGATCGGCGAGCATCACCGCGCGGCTTCGGCCGCCCCACGTTCGCACAGCGTCGGCGCCGCGCCCGGTGTCGAGCAGGTCCTGCTGACGCTCGAGCTCGGTGTGCAGCCAGTCCTCGAAGCCCAGGGCGATCAGCGCGTCGTGCTGGGAGACCGTCGGGAACGCACGGAGCCCCTGCGCCGTGACCGCCTCGCTGAGGAACCCGAAGTCCACCCCCGCGGTGATGTCGGTGGTGCCCGGCGAGGCGAGAAGGTCCTCGACGACACGGTGCGAGGCGTATCCGTGCGCCGGCCCCCCGGAACCTCGGTCCGAGCCGTAGTCGATCGCGAGGATCGCGCGCGGTGCCGGCCCGGCGAGCGCCTCGACGACGAAGGACGCCGCACCCGTCGGCACGACCGTCTCGTCCTCGTCGGTCGTCGCGAGGAGGGTGACCGGCTCCAGCACCTCGACGAACCCGCCGTCGACGAGGCCCACGTGCACCTCGCGCGGACCGTCGCCGGTCGACCTGAGCCGCCGGAAGGGAAGGTTGTCGAGCAGCTCGTGGGCGAGGATCAGCGCGGGGTCTCCTGCGTCGGGCATCGTGTGGCCGACCGTCACCCCGTCGATCGTCGCCAACGCCGCTCGAGCGCCGGCGCTGCGTTCGATCGCGGTGACGCGCGCGTCGAGATCGGCGAGCTCCGGCAGCAGCGCCCGCAGGAGCGTGCCGTCGCCGGCCCCGGCCTCGATCAGCTCGAAGGTGTCGGGACGGCCCATCGCCTCGTGCAGGTCGCGGATCGCCTCGGCGAGCAGCTGCGCGAAGACCGGGTGCACGTGGGGGCTGGTCACGAAGTCGCCGGACGGTCCGGCCCCGACCGGTGGATCGTCGTAGTACCCGCCCGGCGAATACAGGGCGAGCTCCATGTACCGGTCGAACCGCATCGGCCCGTGCCGGTCGATCTCGTCGGCGATCGTGCGGGCGACCGCGCCCGGCCCTTCGACGTCCATCGAGCGGCAGGGTACCTGGGAGGATGAACGCTCGATGAGCGAGCAGATCCGACACGCGGCGTCGGTGGTCGCCGCGCGCGAAGGCGACGCCGAGCCAGAGGTGCTCGTGCTCGAGCGCAGTGCCGCCAGCCGCTTCCTGCCGGGCTACGTCGTGTTCCCCGGCGGCGCGGTCGATGACGACGACGTGGCGCTGGCGGCCCGCTGGTTCGACGACGAGGCGGAGGCGGGTCGCGCCGCCGCCGTTCGCGAGCTCGTGGAGGAGGCCGGCCTCGCCCTCACCCGCGAGGGACTCGTCGACGCAGGCAACCCGGACTCGCTCGATCCGGTACACGCGGCGCCGCCGAGCGCCGCCCAACTGCACGAGCTCGCGCGGTGGGTGGCGCCCGACGAGGTGCCGGTGCGCTTCGACGCCCGCTACTTCACGATCGCCGCGCCCAAGGATCTCGAACCGGCGCCGGACGGTGCAGAGGCCGCACATGCCTGGTGGGCGTCGCCCCGGGCGCTGCTCGCCGAGTGGCAGGTGGGTGCCCGCAAGCTCTACTGGCCGACGTACGCCACGATGCTGGAGCTCGCCGCGTGCGAGAGCGCCGAGGCGATCGTGACGCTCACGTTCGAGACGCGCGAGCCCGACGACGATGAGGTCGTGCGGCTCCCACGGTCGGTCTTCTGGGAGGACTGAGGCGGTGCTGCCGATCGTGCGGGTGCTGGCTCCGAACCCGAGCGTCTACACGCTCGAGGGCACGAACACCTGGATCGTGGGCGACGACCCGGTCGTGGTGATCGATCCTGGGCCCGACGACCCCGGTCACCTCGATGAGGTCGCGCTCGCCGCCAGCGCTGCCGTGAGCGCGGTGCTCGTCACGCACGATCATCCCGACCACGCGCCGGGAGCCGCCTCGTTCGCAGCCCGTGTCGACGCGCCGCTGTACGCTTTCCGGCTCGCCGGCGCCGAGCACCTGCGCGATGGGCAGCAGTTGCAGGCGGGAGCCCTGACGCTCACGGCGGTGCACACGCCCGGGCATACCAGCGACCACATGGCGTTTCACGTCTCGTCAGACGGCGCTCTGTTCACGGGCGACGCGGTGCTCGGCCGCGGCACGAGCTTCATCGACCCGCCCGACGGCGACCTCGCGCAGTACCTGCGGTCGCTCGCCCGCATGCAAGAGCTCGCCCCCCGCACGATCTACCCCGGCCACGGGCCGGTCGTGCTCGGAGCCGCCGCCAAATTGCAGGAGTACGTCGACCACCGCGCCGAGAGAGAGCAACAGGTGATCGAGGCGATCTCGCAGGGACCTCGCACGATCCCAGAGGTCGTGGGCGAGATCTACGCCGCGTATCCACCCGAGGTACACGAGCTCGCGGCTCGGTCGGTGCTGGCGCACCTGCTGAAGCTCTCCGCGGAGGGCCGTGTCGCACAGACGGGCCGTGGCGACGACGCACGCTGGGAAGCCGTCGCGCCCCGATCCTGCGAGCGGTGCGGCAAGCCCGTGAGGGGCCGCGCGCGTTACTGCGGCACGTGCAGCCTGATCCTGTTGCAGGAGGGCACGGCCGACAACCGGTGACGCAGCACGATGCGCCCGCGCTTGGGCACCTCGATGCGATCCTGGCGTGCCAGCTGGCGCATCGCCCGGGTCACCGACTCGCGCGTCGTGCCGCAGAGGTCGGCGAGGTCCTCGTGGGTGAGGCGAAGACCGATCGCGACCCCTCCGGGGACGGGATGGCCGAAGCGACCTGCGAGCACCTGCAGTCGTGAGGACAGCCTGGTCGGCACATCGAACCACGCCAGGTCGGCCGCGAGGCGCGCCGTTCGTTCCGCCCGCCGAACGAGCAACGCCACCGCCTCGCCCGGCTCGATCGCGCGGAGGCGGCCCGGTCGCAGCGCGCGGACCGTCGCCTGGGCGACACGACCGTCGTCGTCGGTGTCGATGCCGTCACCCGGCCCGCCCACGCCGTCGCCGGGGCCGAGCACGTCGAGCACGAGCCGGCGCCCGTCGTGGCGGAGGACCTCGACGACGAAGGCACCGTGGGTCACCATCCGCATCGGCGGAGCCGGCTCGCCCTGCCGGACGACCACGTCACCGGCGCGTAGGGCGATCTCGAGGGGACGAGGATGCATTCCCCGCTGCTGCAGTCCCTGATGCCCTGGGGCGACCATCGGCACCGGCTCCTTCCGGGGGAGGAGCGCGACTTGACGGAGCCGGACCTTACCGGCCACCTCCGACATCGACGGAGGAACGTGAGCCGGACGGGCCGGTGCATCGCACCCCCATGAGCGGCTAGGCTTGCCGCGAGCCCGCCGACGATGAGCTCAAGGAGGAACCCTCGTGGCCAAGTCGAAGCCGAAGCTCGAGCCCGTGCTCGCGGCCGTCCCGCTCTTCGAGGGATTGTCGAAGCGACACCTGAAGAAGCTCGCGTCGCTCGCGGAGATGGCGAACTTCATGAAGGGCGCCTCGGTGGTGAAGGAGGGCGATCCGGGCGACAGCTTCTACGTCGCGCTCACGGGTGAGGCCAAGGTCACCGTGAAGGGCAGAACCGTGCATCGCGTGCTGCCGGGAGATCACTTCGGTGAGATCTCGCTGCTCGACGGCGGCGAGCGCACGGCCACGGTCGTCACCCAAACGCCGATGACCCTGCTGATGATCACGCGGAAGAACTTCCTGAAGGAGCTGGAGCAGGACCCGGAGGTCGCGGTCTCGCTGCTCGAGAGCCTCGCTCGCATGATCCGCCGCGTCGACCGGTCGCTCGCGCGCTGAGCACGCGTACGCTGCTCGCATGAAGGTCGAGTTCTATCGCCCTGGGCCGCCGCCCCCTGCCGACCAGCCGGACGCGGAATCGCCGCCGCCCGAACTCGTGGGGATGGCCGCGTGGACGAACGGGAAGCCGGTCGTCGAGTGCAGCGACGACGAACTGCGAGCGCTGTTGGAGCGCGCGTACCGCATGACACCGGTCGTGACCGACGACGCGTCGTACCGGCGGTTCGGCACGCACGGGGAGGTGCAGATCCAGCCGGGCGACCTCGAGTGGTTCCGTGCTGTGTCGTTCGTGCGGGTGCCAGCGGAAGCCGGCGTCGAGGCCCGGCTCGTGCCAGGCGTCACCGAGGGCGGATACGATCCCGCGGCCGGTTACCGGCGGTTCGAGGAGTCGATCGAACGACTGTCATCCGGCCAGTAGTCTGAGCGGGGCTAGCTGTTCGACGCGACCCAGATCTGTCCCGCGTCGCAGAACGACCGGAAGTCGCAGTGGGTGCACCAGCGGCCCGGCGTCGGGTCGAACGCGCCTTCGCCGATCGCGGTGAGTGAGGCGTCCACCCGTTCGCGCACGGCCGCCGGGTCGTCCATCGGCTTGGTGACCTCGTCGCCGCTCGCGAGGTAGAGGTACGTGAGCGTGAGGTCCACTGGAGCCTTGCCCCAGATCTCTACCGCGGCGAGCCCGTACACGTCGAGCTGCATCCCGAGCGTCGGGTCGTCGGCGGCGGGCGTGCGGCCCGTCTTCCAGTCGACGATCTCCCACGGGCCGTCGGGATCGCCGAAAATGGCGTCGATGCGGCCTCCGACCGAGAACTCGCCGAGCCGCAGCAGGAACGCGCGCTCGGCGTAGAGGGGCGGTACCCCGGCGAAGCGGCTCGCGAGGAACGACTCACGCAGGCGCTCGACGCGGCCGGGGTCGCCGGCGAGCTCTTCGTCGGTGAGGTCGACCCGATCCTCGAGCTCGAGGAGCTGTCCCTGGCCGCGGGCGCGGCGCTCGATCCAGGCGTGGATCTCGGTGCCGATTCGCGCCGCCGGTCCGCTGAATCGCGGCAGCGGGCGCACACGCGACCAGTAGAAGCGCTTCGGGCACTGCACGTACGTGATGAGATCGCTCGCGCCGACCGCCTGGGGCGTGCGCTCCACGCTCGGGCCGCCCTCGACCGCCTCGCGCTCGCGCAAGTGCGCGGCGAGCTGGCGCCGGTCGGCGGTGATCCGCTCGAACGCCGCGCGATCGTCTGCCTCGAGTGCGTCGACGAGCACGGTCTGCACGGCGCCGGCCTCGATCGCTGCGACCGCCGTACGCCGCCATCCGTCGGGGAAGTCGGCATCGGCGTCGTCGGGCCGTGCCGGGCCGGGCCAGTCGCGCACGAGCGACTCTCGGTAGCCGAGCATCGGGTTCTGATCGGGCTCCCCGTCGTCACCCGAGGGGCGTCCATCGGCAGTGATCGACACGTCGGCCTCCTCGGTGGTCGTCCCCCAGTCGGCGAGCTCGGCGAAGAACTCGCTCGGACCCTTCGCCCGTACG
>JBGGNG010000118.1:0-28219 GCA_041287635.1 Actinomycetota bacterium
GAGTGGGACAACATCTTCGTCCCGATCACGGAGACGTAAGGTGCCCCAGGATCAAGCGAAGGATCTCGCGCTACTGACCGCGGCCGCCGCCGGCCAGTCCGGCGACGAGCCGCCGAAGCGTGCCGACCAATTCCTCGCGAAGCGACGGAGCCGGGTCGCGTACGGGATCCTCGCGCCCGGTGGCATCTACCTGATGCTCGCCTTCATCGTGCCGCTGATCCTCGTCGTCTACACGTCGCTGCAGAGCGGGGGGCTGCTCTCCGGCGGTTATCAGTTCACCTGGGCCTTCGAGAACTACGCCGACGCGTTCTCGTCCTCGAAGACGTTCATCGCTCGGGCTCTGCTGTACTCGGCCCTCGCGACCGTGCTCACGATCGTGCTCGCCTATCCCATGGCCTACTGGATCGCCTTCTATGCCGGCAGGTGGAAGTCGACGCTCTTCTTCCTGATCCTGGTGCCCTTCTTCGTGTCGTTCGTGATCCGCACCGTGCAGTGGAACTTCATCCTCGCAGACGACGGCGTGCTCTTCGGCTTCCTGAAGGACCTGGGGCTCCTCCCCGACAACTTCCGGGTGCTCGCTGGTCCTGTCGCCGTGGTGGCGGGTATCACGTACAACTTCCTGCCGTTCACCGCACTGCCGCTCTACGTTGCGCTCGACCGCATCGACAAGGGGCTCGTCGAGGCGGCGAAGGATCTGTACGCGACGAAGTTCGAGGCGTTCCGCAAGGTCGTGCTGCCCCTGTCGTTCCCCGGGCTGTTCGCAGCCCTCGTGCTGACGTTCGTGCCGGCGACCGGCGACTACGTGAATTCCAGCGTGCTCGGGTCCAACCGCACGACGATGGTCGGTCAGGTGATCCAGACGAAGTTCCTGACGGAGGCCGACTACCCCGAGGCGGCCGCGCTCTCGGTGATCCTGATGATCGGCATGCTCGTGATCGCGCTCGCGTACGCCAAGGTACTGGGCACCGAAGACTCGACGCTGGCGGCCGCGGCATGAGCGCGGTCACCGTCGACCGGGCCGAGACCGTCGACCGCCCGCCGCTGCGCGTCAAGCGCAAGCGCTGGACCGCCTACATCCTGCCGGTCTTCACGATCGCGATGATCATCTACCTGGCGTTCCCGGTCTTCATCATGATCCTGTTCTCGTTCAACGACCTCCTGGGTGAGCGGCAGATCGCGGAGTTCACGTGCTGCACGACGCGGTGGTGGCGAGACATGTTCGCGATCCCGGCGCTGAACGAGTCCGTGAGGACGTCGATCCTCGTCGCGATCCCGGCATCGATCATCGCGACGGTCCTCGGTGCGCTGATCGGGCTCGTGCTGGGCCGGTACCAGTTCAGCGGGCGCGCGGTGACGAACTTCATCATCTTCCTCGCGATCGCGATCCCCGAGATCGTGCTGGCCTCGTCCCTCCTGTCGATGTTCGTGCTCGGGAAGACGCCGATCGGTTTCGGATCGATCCTGTTCAGCCACATCGGCTTCGCGATCGCGTTCGTCGCGATCACCGTGCGTGCGCGGGTGCAGGGACTCGACCGCTCGCTCGAGAACGCGGCGCAGGACCTGTTCGCGACACCGTTCCAGGCCTTCATGAGGGTCACGATGCCGCTGATCCTGCCGGGTGTCGTCGCAGGTTTCCTCCTGGCGTTCGTGCTCTCGCTCGACGACTTCGTGATCACGAACTTCGTCGGCGGCGCGGTGAACACGTTCCCGACGTGGGTCTACGGAGCGACCCGCATCGGCGTGCCGCCGCAGGTGAACGTCTGGGGCACGCTCCTGTTCATGGCGGGCCTGCTCACCGCGGGGTTGAACCTCGTCGCGAGCTTCCGGTCGAGCCGCAAGGCCGCCGAAGGCGAGGTCGTGGGGGCCAAGGCCGCCGTGGGTGCCGGTCGCTGATCGTTCCAACCGTCGCTCGCGATCGGGCCCGCCCGGGGCGGCAACTTCGTGAAACTTTTCACAAGGTCACGAGGAAACCGCCTCTGACCTGCGGAAACGAGTGTTGCGTTCCTTTGACGGGCTTCCGGCCGCACCCCTATACTTGCCGCGCCCATGCCGGGACGCGACCCAGGGGAAGCGTGGAAGGGAGCCAACCAGGCGTGGAGCGTGATCGGCACCTTGCTCGCCGGCATCGTGGTGTGGGGGGGTGTCGGCTGGCTCCTCGACCGGTGGCTACGCTTCGACGGCTTGTTCCTCCCGATCGGGATGCTGCTCGGCGTCGGCGTCTCGATCTACGTGATCTACGTTCGATACGGGAGACACCCTGACTGAGCGGCCGGAACGCGAGATGGTGCGGAGGGCGATCCTGCCCTCGGTGCTCGCGTTCGCGATCGCCACGATCGTCGCCGCGGTCCTCGGCGGGGCCGGCGCCGCGCTCTCCGCCGCGATCGGCGTGATCGTCGTCTTCGCGAACTTCGCCGTCCACGGGTGGTCGCTCGGCCGCGCCTCGACGATCTCGATCACCGCGGTGCACGCGGTCGCGCTCGTCGGCCCGGTCGTGCGCATCGGCGTCATCGTCGGGCTGATGTTCCTGTTGGACACGTTCGCCTGGTTCTCGCCGGTCGCCTTCGGGCTGACCGTCGTGCCCGCCACGATCGCGCTGCTCGTCCACGAGGCGCGCCTCACGATGCGCGGTGTGGGCGGCCAGCTCCAGATCCCCGCAGACCCCTCGGCCGCGCGCGCCAACGCCGCGCTCGCCGCGAAGGAGAACGCCTAGATGCTCTCGACCATCACCTCGGCCATGACGTCAGCGGTCCTGGCTTTCGTCCCGCCGAGCGAGGGCGGGTTCAGCGACAACGAGCTCGGACCCGAGATCTTCGACACACCGTGCCTGATCGGCAGCGGGGAGCACTGCTTCAACAGGGCGTCGGGGCTCATGCTCCTGGCCGCCGTCATCGTGATCGTGCTCTTCGTCGCGGGGGCGCGGGGCGGCAGGCTCGTGCCCAAGCGCCTGCAGAACATCGTCGAGTCGCTGGTCGACTTCATCCGCAACGGCATCGTGATGGAGGTCATGGGACCCGACGGGCTGGTCTACGTTCCGTTCCTGACCTCGATGTTCACGTTCCTGCTCGTCTGCAACATCTTCGGCATCATCCCGTTCCTGAACTTCCCCGCGACCTCGCGCATCGCGATCCCGGCCTTCCTCGCGATCTTGGTCTGGTTCATCTTCAACATCGCCGGCATCGCGAAACAGGGAGCGGGCGGGTACTTCAAGAGTCAGCTCTTCCCACCCGGCGTGCCGACGGCCCTCTACATCCTCGTGACGCCGATCGAGTTCGTGTCGACGTTCCTCGTGCGGCCGTTCTCGCTGGCCGTCCGACTCTTCGGCAACATGTTCGCGGGTCACCTGATCCTCACGATCTTCGCCCTGGGCACCGCGTACCTGCTGCTCGAGCCCGTCACGATCGTCTTCGCGCCGTTCGCGTTCCTGCTGATGGTGTTCATGACGGCCTTCGAGGTGCTTGTGGCGGCGCTGCAGGCCTACATCTTCACGATCCTCACGGCCGTGTACATCGGCCTGGCGATGCACCCCGAGCACTGACCGAGACTTCAACGGAAGAACCGAGAAGGAGGAAACACATGTTCCACGTTCTCGCGCAGGCGGCCGAAGGCGGCCTCACCGGCGACATCGGCGCGATCGGCAAGGGCCTCGTGTACGGCCTCGCCGCGATCGGCCCCGGCATCGGCATCGGCTTCCTGGTCGGCAAGTCCGTCGAGGCGATGGCCCGTCAGCCCGAGGCCGCCGGCATGGTGCGTACGACGATGTTCCTGGGCATCGCGTTCGTCGAGGCGCTGGCGCTGTTCGGCTTCGTGCTGTCGTTCATCGTCTGAGGTCTCCGAGCCAGAGAGGAACGACCCGATGCTGAACACGTTGATCCTGGCCGCGGAGACGGCCGGACACGAGGAGGAGGCAGGCGGCATCAGCGTGCTGATCCCGCCGATCGTCGAGCTGATCGTCGGCGGGCTCGCCTTCCTCATCGTCTTCTTCGTGCTGTGGAAGTTCGCGTTCCCGGCCCTGAACACGACCCTCGCCGCGCGCGCCGACAAGATCCAGGGCGAGATGGAGCGCGCAGAGTCCACCCGGTCCGAGGCCGACACGCTGCTCGCCGAGTACCGCCAGCAGCTGGCCGGGGCCCGCGACGAGTCCAATCGCATCATCGAGGAGGCGCGCACGACCGCCGAACAGCTCCGCCGCGACGTGCAGGCCAAGGCCGAGCAGGAGTCCCAGGCCACGGTCGCCCGGGCGCAGGAAGAGATCCGCGCCGAGCGCGACCGCGTCTTCCAGGAGCTTCGGGCGCAGGTCGGCGAGATCGCCGTCGAGCTCGCAGGCCGTGTGGTGGGCGAGTCCCTCGACCCGAGCGCCCACGAGCGCCTGATCGACGAGTACATCGACCAGGTCGCGGGCGGGAACGCGACGAACTGACATGACCCGCGACGAGGATCTGATCCAGGGCTACGCCGAGGCGCTGTTCTCGGTCGCGCGCGCCGAGGGGGTGCTGCCGACCGTCGAGGACGAGCTCTACGGCTTCGCTAAGGGGCTCGAGCAACACACGCCCCTGCGCGAGGCGCTGACCGATGCCGCGCTGCCCGCCCAGAATAAGAAGGCCGTGATCGCCGAGCTCGTGGGCGATCGAGCGAACCCCGTCACCGTCACGCTGCTCGGGTTCGTGGTCGACGCGGGCCGGGCGCGGGAGCTGCCCAGGATCGTCGAGCATCTGGCCCAGGTGGCCGCCGGCGAGCGCGACCACGCCCTCGCCGAGGTCCGGAGCGCGGTTGAGCTGACCGAGGCCCAACGCGATCGCATCGCCCGCGCGCTCTCCCAGGCCACGGGCCGCTCGGTCGACGTGAAGGTTGTCGTCGACCCGTCGGTGGTCGGCGGCATCGTGGCGAGGGTGGGCGACGAGGTCTTCGACGGGTCGGTGTCGAGCCGGCTCGATTCCGCGAAGCAACACCTAGGCACCTAAGGGAGCAGGAACCTCACCATGGCACTCAACCTTGACCCCGCGAGCATCGCGGAAGCCCTGAGGAAGAACGTCGAGAGCTACACGCCGGAGGTCTCACGCGAAGAGGTCGGCCGCGTGATCGAGTCCGGTGACGGCATCGCCCGGGTCGCCGGTCTGCCGCGCACGATGGCGAACGAGCTCCTGGAGTTCCCCGGCGGTCTGCTGGGCATGGCCTTCAACCTCGACGAGGACGAGATCGGCTGCATCGTCTTCGGTGACGCCGCCCTGATCGAGGAGGGCGACCCGGTCACGCAGACCGGCCGCATCCTGTCGATCCCCGTGGGCGACGGGTTCTTGGGCCGCGTCGTCGACGGCCTCGCGCGCCCGATTGACGACAAGGGACCGATCGCCGCGGAGGCGACGAGGAACCTCGAGGTGCAGGCGCCGAACGTGGTCGCGCGTCAGCCCGTCAAGGAACCGATGTACACGGGCATCACCGCGATCGACGCGATGACGGCGATCGGTCGCGGCCAGCGCCAGCTGATCATCGGCGACCGGCAGACCGGGAAGACCGCCGTCGCGCTCGACACGATCATCTCCCAGAAGCAGTACTGGGGCACCGACGAGGCCGTGAAATGCATTTACGTGGCGATCGGTCAGAAGGCATCGACGGTGGCCGAGGTGGTCGAGACCCTCCGCGAGAACGGTGCCCTCGAGTACACGACCGTCGTGAACGCCGCCGCCTCCGACCCCGCGCCGTTCCAGTACGTCGCGCCGTACTCGGGCGCGGCGCTCGGCGCCCACTGGATGTACAACGGCGACGCCGTGCTGATCGTCTATGACGACCTGTCGAAGCAGGCCGTCGCCTACCGCGAGATCTCGTTGCTGCTGCGCCGCCCGCCGGGCCGCGAGGCGTACCCGGGCGACGTCTTCTACCTGCACTCCCGGTTGCTGGAGCGCTCTGCCAAGCTCTCGGACGAGAACGGTGGGGGGTCGATGACGGCGCTGCCGATCATCGAGACGAAGGGCGGCGACATCTCCGCCTACATCCCGACGAACGTGATCTCCATCACCGACGGGCAGCTGTTCCTCGAGTCGGAGCTGTTCTTCTCCGGGGTCCGCCCCGCGATCAACGTGGGCGTCTCGGTCTCCCGCGTGGGCGGCGCCGCGCAGATCAAGGCGATGAAGAAGGTCGCCGGCCGGCTCCGCCTCGACCTCGCGCAGTTCCGGGCGCTCGAGGCGTTCGCGCAATTCGGATCCGAGCTCGACAAGGCGTCCCAGCAGCAGCTCGCCCGCGGCGCCCGCGTCGTCGAGGTGTTGAAGCAGCCGCAGTACGACCCGCAGCCGGTCGAGCGGCAGGTCGTCGCGATCTACAGCGTGACCGGGGGCTACATGGACGACTACCCGGTCGAGGATGCGAAGCGTTACGTCGAGGAGTTCGCGACGTTCCTCGAGACCCGCAGCCCCGAGGTCTTCACGGCGATCCGCGACACGGGGGACCTTTCCGAGCAGACCGAGGAGACGTTGAAGGGCGCCATCGCGGCGTTCCGGGACGTCTTCGCGTCGACGCAGACGGGCCGCGGGTCGGAAGCGGCGTTGGGCGAGACCACCCCTCCCGACGAGGTGAAGCCGGACGTGGGCTGGGATCGCATGTCCTCGGTCGACGACGAAGAAGGCGAGAGCGGCGACGGGGCGCCGACCGCGTAGATGGGCGCCCAGCTCCGCGTCGTCCGCCGGCGGATCCGATCGGTCCAGTCGACGAAGAAGATCACCCGGGCGATGGAGCTCATCGCGTCGTCGCGCATCGTGAAGGCCCAACAGCGGGTCGAGGCGTCGCGGCCGTACGCGATCCAGCTCACCGAGGCGATGGAGGACCTCGCGCGCAACTCCGGCTCCTTCTCGCATCCGTTGCTCGAGGAACGCTCCGAGCCGAGGCGGGCGGGCGTGCTCGTGTGCACCTCCGATCGCGGTCTCGCCGGCGCCTACACCGCCAACGTGATCAAGGAAGCCGAGCACGTGTTGGCCTCGGTGCGTGCGCGCGGTCTCGAGCCGGTGCTCTACGTGAGCGGCAAGAAGGGCGTGGGGTACTTCCGGTTCCGCGGCCAGAGGATCGAGGCCGACTGGCAGGGGCATACCGAGGTGCCCGCCTACGACGTGGCGCGGGAGATCGGCGCCCGCCTGATCGACGACTTCGCCGCGGGCACGATCGACGAGCTGCACTGCGCCTACACCGACTTCCGGTCAGCGTTCACGCTGCGGGCCACGGCGAAGCGGTTCCTGCCGATCGCGCCCGAGGAGGTGACCGGCTCGGGCACGAAGAGCGTGCACCCCGAGTACCTGTTCGAGCCGGCGCCCGAGCGCATCCTCGACCACCTGCTGCCGCAGTACCTGATCACGAAGGTGTACGCGGCGCTGCTCGAGTCGGCGGCCTCGGAGAACGCCGCCAGGCGCCGAGCGATGAAGGCCGCGACCGACAACGCGGACGAACTGATGAAGGTGCTCACCCGGCAGGCGAACCGCGCCCGCCAGGATGAGATCACGACCGAGATCATGGAGATCGTGGGCGGGGCGGAAGCCCTGGCCTCGACATCGGAGGGATGACGATGGCTGGAACCAACGGACACGCGAAGGGTCGCGTGGTCCGGGTGATCGGGCCTGTGGTGGACGTGGAGTTCCCGCCGGCCGAGCTGCCCGAGATCAACACCGCGCTCACGCTCGACGTCGACCTCGGAGGGGAGATCACGACGATCACCTGCGAGGTCGCCCAGCACATCGGCGACGCCACCGTGCGTGCGGTCGCCCTGAAGCCGACCGACGGGGTCGTGCGCGGCTCGCCCGTGGAGAACACCGGCTCCCCGATCACCGTGCCGGTGGGCGAGGGCGTGCTCGGTCACGTCTACAACGTGCTCGGCGAGCCACTCGACACGACCGTCGACCAGATCAGCCCCGACACCTACTGGCCGATCCACCGCGACGCGCCACCGTTCGCCGACCTCGAGCCGAAGAAGGTCATGCTCGAGACCGGCATCAAGGTGATCGACCTGCTCGAGCCGTACGTGCAAGGCGGCAAGATCGGCATGTTCGGCGGCGCGGGCGTCGGCAAGACGGTGATCATCCAGGAGATGATCCGCCGCCAGGCCGAGCAGCACGGCGGGGTGTCGGTCTTCGCCGGCGTGGGGGAGCGCACCCGTGAAGGCAACGACCTCTTCCTCGAGATGACGGAGTCGGGCGTGATCGAGAAGACCGCGCTCGTCTTCGGTCAGATGGACGAGCCGCCGGGCGTGCGGCTGCGCGTGGCGCTGTCGGCGCTCACGATGGCCGAATACTTCCGCGACGAGAAGCACCTCGACGTGCTGCTGTTCGTCGACAACATCTTCCGGTTCACCCAGGCGGGATCCGAGGTCTCGACGCTGCTCGGACGCATGCCGTCCTCGGTCGGTTACCAGCCGAACCTCGCGAGCGAGATGGGGGACCTGCAGGAACGCATCACGTCGGCCGGGGGCCGGTCGATCACCTCGCTGCAGGCGATCTACGTGCCCGCCGACGACATCACCGACCCGGCGCCGCACGCGGCGTTCGCGCACCTCGATGCCACCACGGTGCTCTCCCGGGAGATCGCCTCGCTCGGGATCTACCCGGCCGTCGACCCCCTCGACTCCTCGTCGCGCATCCTCGACCCGCGCTATGTGGGCGAGGAGCACTACGCGGTGGCCCGCCGCGTGCAGGAGATCCTGCAGCGGTACAAGGACCTGCAGGACATCATCGCGATCCTCGGCATCGACGAGCTCTCCGAGGAGGACAAGGTGATCGTGTCGCGGGCCCGCAAGATCCAGCGGTTCCTCTCGCAGCCGTTCTTCGTGGCCGAGCAGTTCACCGGGCTGCCCGGCAAGTACACCCCGGTCGACGAGACGATCGCCTCGTTCAAGGGCCTCACCGAGGGTGAGTACGATCACCTGCCCGAGCAGGCGTTCTTCCTCGTCGGCGGCATCGAGGAAGCCGTCGAGCAGGCCAAGCAGCTGGAGGCGGCCTAACCCGTGTCGGTCGATGTGCATCTCGTCACGCCCGAGCGCGAGGTCTGGGCCGGTGAGGCCGAGACCGTGATCGCACGTGGCGTCGACGGCGAGGTCGGCATCCTCGCCGGGCACGCGCCGATGATGGTGCAGCTCGCGATCGGGCCGCTCCGCATCCACCGTGAGGACGGCGGCGAGATCGCCGCGGTGATCGACGGCGGATTCATGCACGTGACGAGCGGTGGCGGTGCGGGAGACGCAGGCCGTGGCACGCGCGTCGACGTGCTCGCGGCTCACGCCGAGCTCGCCGGCGACATCGACGTCGATGCGGCGAGGTCGAGGGTCGCCGAGCTCGAAAAGCAGCTGCAGAACCACGACACGCAGTTGGCCGAGGCCGACGTGGCGGCGATCCGAGGCGAGCTGAAGAAGGCCCTGGCCCGGATCGCGCTCAGCACCGTCGGCAGCTGATCGTCGGTCCCACGCCGGCGGCCGGAGCCCCCTACACTGTGAGCCCCATGGAACGACTCCTGGTCTCGGGAGGGGCGCGATGCACCGGCACGATCCGGATCGCGGGCGCCAAGAACTCCGCCCTCAAGCTGATGGCCGCGGCGCTGCTGGCGCCGGGGCGAACCGTGCTGCGCAACGTGCCGCACATCCAGGATTGTCTGACGATGGGCGAGGTGCTCGAGCACCTCGGCGCGGGCCTCGCATGGCAGGGCGGTACGGTCACGATCGATGCAACGGATCTCACGTCGGTGGAGGCGCCCTACGAGCTCGTGCGGCGCATGCGCGCCTCGACCGCCGTGCTGGGCTCGCTGCTGGCACGCGCCGGTCGCGCGAGGGTCGCGATGCCGGGCGGCGACGAGATCGGCTCGCGCCCCATCGACCTGCACATCCAGGGTCTGCGCAAGATGGGCGCCCAGATCGGCTCGGAGCACGGGTTCCTCGTCGCAGAGACCCGCGGGCTGCGCGGCGCGGCCATCACCCTCGACTACCCGAGCGTCGGCGCGACCGAGAACCTGATGATGGCCGCCGTGCTCGCCCGTGGCACGACGGCGATCGACAACGCCGCCCGCGAGCCCGAGATCGCCGACATCGCCCGCTTCCTCGCGGCGATGGGCGCCCGCATCGAGGGCGCGGGCTCCAGCACGATCGAGATCGAGGGCGTCGACGAGCTCACCCCCGCCGATCATGTGACGATCCCCGACCGCATCGAGGCCGGCACATGGGCGACGGCCGCGGTGGCGACCCGTGGCGACGTGACGCTCGAGCACGCGCGTCCCGACCACCTCGACCTGTTCCTGCAGAAGCTCGGCGACGCCGGCGCCGACGTCGCGATGACCGAGCAAGGGCTGCGCATCCGTGGCACCGAGCGAGCCCGAGCGATCGACTTCGTCACGCTGCCGTACCCGGGGGTGGCGACCGACTTCCAGCCGATCCTGATGGCGATGCTCGCGACGGCCGAGGGCACGAGCATCGCGACCGAGAATGTCTTCGAGAGCCGGTTCCTCTACGTGGACGAGCTCCGGCGCATGGGCGCAGACATCCGCACGGAGGGTCACCATGCGGTGATCCGCGGCGTCGAGCGTCTCTCTGCCGCTCCGGTGCGGGCCCTCGACATCCGGGCCGGGGCCGCGATGGCGATCGCGGCCCTGTCCGCCGACGGCGTCACGGAGATCTCCGAGCTGCACCACCTCGACCGCGGCTACGAGGGGTTCGTCGAGAAGCTGCGCGCGCTCGGGGTCGAGGTTCGCCGCGTCGAGGATCCGGCGATCCGCCTCCCCTAGGAATCCGCCGATGATGCCCGGACCCCCCAGCCGACCCGATCTGCGCGCCGATGGGTCGCCGATCGGCGCGGCGAGCGCGTCCGGTCCCTCGGTCGCGACGCTCCCCGGCGGTCGCCCGAAGGTCACCTGGCGGTTCCTGCCCACCCTCGGCGTCGTGCTCCTCGGCTTCGTGCTCGGTTCGCTCGCCGCGGCCCCGCTCTTCGCGGCGCTCGGCGACACCAGCGAAGGGGGCGCCAGCGGTGTCAGCGAGATCGCGCAGGGGATCGTCGTCGACGTGGTGCTGGTCGGCACGCTGCTCGTATGGCTCCGGACGCGGCATGCGGGGTGGCGCGACGCCCTGCGTCTCGTCCCGTCCTCGCGTGTCGGCCGTGAGATCGCGATCGGCGCCGGGCTGGGTATCGCCGTGCGCATCGTGGCCGGCATCGCGGTGGCGATCGTCATCGCGATCCTCGCCGCGGTGACGAACGAGGAGGTCGCCGTGCCCGAGCAGGTGACCGGGGACTTGCAGGGCTTCGAGCTCGTCGTCTTCGCGGTGTTCGCGGTCGTCGTGGCGCCGATCACGGAGGAGTTCCTGTTCCGAGGGCTGATCTACCGATCGATCCGCGACCGACACGGTGTGGCCCTCGGGGCGATCGTCTCCGCGCTGCTGTTCGGCGTGATCCACTACGTGCCGGGTCCGTGGCCCGACGCGGTGGCGCTCCAGATCACGATGGTCGTCACCGGTCTCGGCCTCGCCCTCGTCTACGAATGGCGCACGACCCTGCTCTCGCCGATCGTCGGCCACGCCGCGTTCAACCTGATCGCCGTCGCCGTGATCGTCTCCGACGCGCTGCGCTGACCGGCGCCGCCCCCGGACTACGTCCGTATGCTGATGCGGCAGGGGAGGTGGGGATGTTCGATTTCCCGCGGGAGGAGTGGTTCCGCGCGCTGGCCGACGAGATCAACGCGTCGACCGACTACCGCGAGGCCGCCTCGGACTGGGAGGGCGACATCAGCTTCGTGGTCGAGGCGGACCCCGATCGCGGGGTGCCGTCCGACGTCTGGGGCTACCTCGACCTGTGGCACGGCGCCTGCCGATCGGGAACGCTGGTCGCGCCGGACGAGGGGGCGACTGCGGCGTTCGTGATCTCGGCGACGTACCGCCGCTGGAAGGACGTCGTCCGCGGCGAGCTCGATCCGGTCCGAGCGATGATGCAGGGAAAGCTCCGCGTGCGGGGCGATCTGCCCACGATCCTGCGCTACGTGCAGGCGGCGCATGAGCTGGTCGTGGTCTGCGGCGCGGTGCCGACGAGGTTTCCCGACGAGGCGTGATGCGGGCGGTCGTCTTCGTCGGGCCGGGGAAGGTCGCGGTGGCCGACGTGCCCGCGCCGACCCTGGTGGAGCCCACCGACGCGCTCGTTCGCGTGATCCGTTCGGCGATCTGCGGGTCGGACCTGCACTTCCTGCACGCGAAGACGCCCACCGCCCCTGGGGAGGTCCTGGGCCACGAGGCGGTCGGCGTGGTCGAGGACGTGGGCGACGCGGTCCGCTCGGTGCGACCCGGCGACCGGGTCGTGGTTTCGTTCGCGGCGGCGTGCGGCGCCTGTTGGTTCTGTGCGCACGGACAGACGAACCTGTGCGAACACGCCGCGGTCTTCGGCGCCGGGCCGTTCGGCGGGGACCTGCCGGGCACCCAGGCGGAGGCCGTGCGTGTGCCGTGGGCGGACGTGAACCTGCTGGCGGTGCCGTCCGGCGTTGACGACGAGCGCGCGGTGTTCGTCGGCGACGTGCTCACGACCGGCTTCCACGCGGCCTCCCTCACGGGCGCGGCCGCCGGCGACGTCGTCGCCGTGTTCGGGGCCGGCCCGGTGGGGTGGTGCGCCGCCGCGTCGCTGCGAGCCCTCGGGGTCGAGCGAGTGTTCCTTCTCGACCGCGAGCCGGCCCGGCTCGCGCTGGCCGACGCCGCGGGGGCCACGCCGCTGCACGTGGGGGAGCGGAGCGCCGAGAGCGTGCTGGCCGAGGCTACCGGCGACCGAGGCGCCGACGCGTCGATCGACGCCGTGGGGGCGGCCGACGCGTACGCCGCCGCGACCACGGTCGTGCGCAGGGGCGGTCGGGTCGTCGTCGCGGGCGTCTACGCGGGGGAGTCGGTGGAGTTGCAGCTGGGCGTCGCCTGGGCCCGGGCGCTCGACATCCGGTTCACGGGCATCTGCCCGGTCCACCGCGAGTGGCAGGAGGTCATGCGCAGGGTAGAGACAGGATCGCTCGACCCTCTGCCGCTCGTGAGTGACCGCCTCTCCCTCGAAGATGCGCCGATCGGCTACGAACGGTTCGATCGCCGGCTAGCGACGAAGGTGCTGATCGAGCCGTGAGCGTCGCGAGGGTCGACCTCGAGGGCTCGGAACCGAGCGGGCTCGCCGAACTGCTGGCCGGTCTGCTCGAGCAGCACCTGGCGCGGGAGCCCGAGCGCGCGGCCCACCTGCGACCATCGGTCGTCGTGCTCGAGGCGCCCGACGCCGACGTCGCCGTGACGGTCCGGCTGTCACCCGGCGCCGTATCGGTCTCCGACGGCGTGGCGGCCGAGGCGCATCTGCACGTGGTGGCGCCGGCCGATCGGTTGCTTGCCCTCGCCGGTGCGCCGCTGCGTGCCGGTCTGCCGGATCCGCTGCACCGCGACGGGCGCGCGGTGCTCGCCGACGTGGTCACGGGTCGCGTGCACGTGCACGGGATGCTGCGTCATCCTCGGCGACTCGCGCGCTTCACATCGTTGCTGTCGGTCCATGAGCCGGTCCGGGAACGGCCCGGCCGGTGACGGATCCCGCGCCGCCCCGGCCCGACGCGTCGTCGTGGATGCGGCGCGGGGTCCACGACCGCCGATGGCTGCCCGTGCTGGCGGTGCTCGGGGTCATCCTCGTCACCTCGCTGGGGGGGTTCGTCGCGGCCGCCGCGCTGGCGGAGCCGGCCGGCGCGCCCGTGTCGATCCCCGGTGTCGTCTCGGTCCAGCCGCTCACGGGCTGGGAGCCGGCGGAGCCCGGCTCCGTAGGCGACCGGCCATTCGTGCGTGTCACCCGAGGAAGCGGCACCCTCGTCACCGTCGCATGGGGTCCATTCGACGGCGACGCCGAAGCGTTGGCGGTCGATGTCCGCGACGAAGTGCTCGAGGGGTCGCTCGACCAGCTCTCGGTCTCCGAAGTGCTCACCCCGGTCGTGCTCGACCAGGGCATCGAGGGGCAGCGGTACACGTTCGTGGGCATCGACGCGGAGTCGGGCGCGGCGGTCGAGGGAGAGGTGACCACGGTGATCTCGCCCGACCGTCAGGGGGTGGTGTTCGTCGGCCTCGCCTCGGAGGGTCTGCTGGCCTTCGTCGACGGAGACTTGCGCACGATGGTGAGCGCCGCGATCGTCGGTCCGGCTGCATGAGCACCCGCGAGATGCGCCTCGGCCGGCGGTTGCATCACGCCCGCTTCCTGCAGCCACGGTTGCCCGCGTTCTGGCTCTTCGTGCTGATCGTTGGGCTCACCGGCATCGTGGCGCTCGCCGAGCAGAGCCTCTACCGGAGCATGTCGCCGAGCGGGTGGGCGCTGTCGTGGTTCCTCCTCGCGCTCTACGGCCTGCCGGTCGTGCTCGTGGTCTACGTGCTCGACCTGTACGAGCGGGAGCCGGTGCCGCTGCTCGTGGCTGCGTTCGTCTGGGGAGCGATCGCCGCGACCACCCTCTCCGCGATCGGCAACGCGGGATGGGGTCTCACGGTCGCCCGTCTCGGCGGCCCCGAGTTCGCCGCGCGGTGGACGGCCGCCCTCACGGCGCCGTTCGTGGAGGAGATCCTCAAGGGTTGCGGCGTCGTGCTGATCTACCTGATCGCCCGCGACGAGGTCGACGACGTGATGGACGGGTTCGTGTACGGCGCGATCTGTGGGCTGGGCTTCGCGATCGTCGAGGACGTCTTCTACTTCATGGCGGTCTTCGGCGGTCAGCCGTCGGGGGTGGTGCAGGGCTTCTGGCTGCGGGTCGTGGCCAGCGGCCTCTACGGGCACGTGCTGTACACGGGGCTGGTGGGCATGGCGATCGGGGTGGTCGTCTCGCGCCGTGCGACGGAGCCTCTGCGACACCGGCTCTGGGTGGCCGCGGGTCTCTGCGCTCTCGCGGCGTTCGCCCACTTCGTGTGGAACTCGCCGCTTTTGACGTTGTTCCCGGCGGAGCCGTGGACCGGCGCCGACTACCTGCTGGTGGTGGTGGCGACCGCGGTGAAGGGTCTGCCGCTGCTGGTCTTCGTCGCGATCGCGGTGACGCTCGCTCGGCGCCGCGAGCGGCGTTGGCTCCACCAGGCGCTCGCGGGCGAGATCGGTCTTGACGGCATCTCGGCCGCGGAGCTCCACCTCCTCGAGCATCCGCGGCGACGGCGGGCGGCCAGGCGCGCGATGCGCCGGCGGGCCGGTCCACGGGCGGCGGGCTTGCTCCATCGCCTCCAGCGCGAGCAGGTGAATCTCGCGATGGTGGCCTCACGCGTGGGCGACGGCGAGGACCCCGCGCTTTCGCGGCAGCGTGCGTACTGCCGCTCGCTGCGCGATGCGCTCCGGGCGATCCCCGCCGCCGCCCCCGCAGGCGACGAAGGCCCCGAGGGCCGCGGGTAGGCTGGCCTCATGGACGTCGACGAGCTGGTGCGCGGGGTGCTGGGAAGCGACCGACGTGCCGTCGCCCGAGCGATCAGCGCCGTGGAGGACGGGGATCCGGGCCTCGAGGCCCTCTCTCACGGCATCTTCTCGAGCACGGGTCGCGCCGCCACGATCGGCCTGACGGGTGCGCCCGGGGTCGGCAAGTCCACGCTCGCTGCTGAGCTCGTGCGCGTGTGCCGGGCTCGCGAGCTGCGCGCGGCCGTGCTCGCCGTCGACCCGACCTCCCCGTACACCGGCGGCGCCCTACTCGGCGACCGTGTCCGCATGCAGGAGCATGCCACTGACCCGAGCGTCTTCATCCGGTCCATGGCCACCCGCGGTCACCTGGGTGGCATGGCGCTCGCGGCGCCGGAGGCGGTCCGGATCCTCGACGCGGCCGGGTACGAGCGGGTCGTCGTCGAGACGGTCGGCGTGGGCCAGGCCGAGGTCGACGTCGCCGCGGCGACCGACACCGCGGTCGTGGTGCTGGCCCCGGGGATGGGTGACGCCGTGCAGATGGCGAAGGCGGGCATCCTCGAGGTCGCCGACGTCTTCGTCGTGAACAAGGCCGACCGCGAGGGTGCGCATGAAGTGGTGCGCGAGCTGCGCCAGATGCTGCATCTGGGGGCCGCTCGCGACTGGGATCCCCCGGTGCTGTCGACCTCGGCGATCGACCACGGGGGGGTGGAGGCGCTGTGGGAGGCGATCGAGGCCCATCGCACGCACCTGGGCGCCACCGGCACGCTCGCCGAGCGGCGCCGGGCGCGTCTTCTCCGCGAGGTCGAGTCGCTCGCCGCCGAGCGGTTCCGCGTGCAGGTGGCCACGGCGCTCGCGGCCGACCCCGCGCTCGCGGGCGACCTCGCCGAGCGGCGCATCGATCCGTACGGTGCCGCCGCTATGCTGGTCGACAGGGCCGCGGGGTAGTCCCGCCCCGGGTGGGGACGCCGGCGGCCCCCACCGCGGCCCGGAGGTCCGATGAGCGACGCGAACGACGGGGTGAGGCCCCCGCGCCAAGACCGCTCGCACACGTCGCTGTCGGGCGAGCCGATCCCTGCGTTCGTCGGCCACGCGGAAGGATCGCCTCGCGACGACGATGCCGCGCTCGGGTTGCCGGGATCGCCGCCGTACACGCGCGGTGTCTACCCTTCGATGTATCGGGGCCGAGTCTGGACGATGCGCCAGTTCGCCGGCTTCGGCACCCCCGAAGAAACCAACGCTCGGTACCGCTTCCTGCTCGATCGGGGACAGGGTGGGCTGAGCGTCGCGTTCGACATGCCCACCCTGATGGGCCTGGACTCCGACGACCCGCGCAGCGAGGGCGAGGTCGGGCGGTGCGGCGTGGCCACCGACTCCCTCGACGACTTCGAGGAGCTCTTCGACGGTATCCCGCTCGGCGACATCACGACCTCGATGACGATCAGCGGGCCCGCGCCGATCGCGTTCGCGTTCTTCCTCGCGACGGCGCAGCGGCAGGGGGTGGCGTGGGAACGCCTCGGCGGCACGCTGCAGACAGACATCCTCAAGGAGTACATCGCGCAGAAAGAATGGCTCTTCCCCCCGCGCCCCCACCTGCGGCTGATCGGCGACCTGATGACGTTCTGCGCCGCGCGCGTGCCGAGGTTCCATCCGATCAGCGTGAGTGGGTACCACATCAGGGAGGCGGGAGCGACCGCGGCGCAGGAGCTCGCGTTCACGTTGTCCGACGGCTTCGCCTACGTCGAGCTCGGCCTGCAGCGCGGCCTCGATCCCACGGTGTTCGTGCCGGGGCTGTCGTTCTTCTTCAACAGCCACATCGACCTGCTGGAGGAGCTCGGCAAGTTCCGGGCCGCCCGCCGCATCTGGGACCGCTGGCTCCGCCAGCGCTACGGGATCACGGATGCCGATGCCCGGCGCCTGCGGTTCCACACGCAGACCGCAGGGGTGTCGAACACGGCACAGCAGCCGATGAACAACGTCGTCCGTACGGCGCTGGAGGCACTCACCGCCGTGCTCGGCGGCACGCAGTCGCTGCACACGAACGCGCTCGACGAGGTGCTGGCGCTGCCCACGGAACATGCCGCACGCCTCGCCCTGCGGACCCAGCAGGTGATCGCGTTCGAGAGCGGGGTCGCCGATGTCGCGGATCCGCTCGGTGGCTCGTACGTGGTGGAACGGGCGACCGACGAGATCGAGGCGAGCGCCGAGGAGCTGTTCGCCCACATCGACGAGATGGGCGACGGATCGATGCTCGAGGGTGTGCTCGCGGGCATCGAGCGAGGCTGGTTCCAGCAGCTGATCGCCGAGGCCGCGTTCGCGGAGCAGCGCAGGCTCGAGTCCGGCGACCTCGTGAAGATCGGCGTCAACGCGTTCGTGGACGACGACTCGCCGAGCGTCGACACCCTGGTGATCGGACCTGAGGCCGAGGCGTCCCAACGGGCTGCGGTCGCCGCAACCCGCTCGCAGCGCGATCAGGCCGCGGCCGACGGCGCGCTCGCCACGCTCGTCTCCGCCGCGGCCGCCGACGATGTCGACCTGATCGAGCCGCTGATCACGTGCGCTCGCGCGCGATGTACCGAAGGCGAGATCGTGCGCGCCCTCACCGTCGTGTTCGGCGACTACCGAGAGATCCCTCGGTTCTGACCCCACGCCGGAAGCTGTGCACCGACCCGTCAACCTTGACGGACACGGCGATCCCTCGGTAGCCTCGAGGTGGCTTCATGCAGCACGTTGCATATGCAACACCACGGATGTACGCGTACATGCAGATGGGAGGGAAGCATCGGTGCACGTTCCTGATGGGTTCCTGAGCGCCGGGGTCTCGGTCGCGACCGGGGTGGCGTCGGCCGGTGGCATCGGCTACTCCCTGATGCGAGCCAAGGAGTCGCTCTCGGACCGCCTCGCGCCGATGGCGGGACTCGTGGCAGCCTTCGTCTTCGCGGTGCAGATGCTGAACTTCCCTGTCGCCGCGGGCACGAGTGGACACCTGCTCGGTGGGGCGCTCGCGTGCATCATGGTCGGTCCGTGGGCCGGCACGATCGCGGTCGCCATCGTGCTCGTCGTGCAAGCACTCTTGTTCGCCGACGGGGGCCTGACGGCGCTCGGCACCAACATCTTGCTGATCTCGATCATCCCCGGATGGAGCGGCCTCGCGATCTTCTTCGGCATCAGGAAGTTCCTGCCAGCCAGTCGAGGATCGGTCGTCGCGGCCTCGTTCGTCGCCGCCCTCCTCTCCGTCGTGATCGCAGCGTTCGCGTTCGTGCTCCTGTACGCGATCGGAGGCAGCGGTAACGCGCCCGTGAGCACGGTGCTGGCCGCGATGCTGAGCGTGCACTTCCTCGTGGGTATCGGCGAGGGGTTGATCACCGCGATGACGGTCGGCGCGGTCGTCGCCGTCCGACCCGACCTCGTCTACGGGGCGCACGACCTGATGCCAGAGCTCCAGCTCGGTTCCGACGTGGCGGTGGGGAGGTCGTGACGATGACGGCGACCCGTAAGGGCCTCGCGGCGATCGTGATCGGGGGGTTGATCGTGACGCTCGGCCTCGCGTTCCTCGTGAGTCCCCTGGCGAGCTCGAGCCCCGACGGCCTGGAGAAGGTCGCCACAGACGAGGGGTTCATCGACACCGCCGAGGATCACGAACTCGCCGACAGCCCGTTGGCTGAGTACGGCGTCGACGGCGTGGAGGACGAGTCGCTCAGCACCGGTCTTGCCGGCATCGTCGGCGTCGCGATCACGTTCGGCATCGCGCTCCTGCTGTTCGGGATCTTCCACGCCCGTCGCCCGAAAGCCGACGGAGCATCGCAGACGCGGGCGTCGGCCACGGCCGGCTCAGCTCGAAGCTCGTGAGCGGCAGCCACGCGCACGCGCTCTACTTCCACGGCCACAGCGCCGTGCACCGGCTGGCGCCGGAGACGAAGCTCGTCGCCCAATTCCTCTTCGTGTTGATCGTCGTGGCCACCCCTCGGGAGGCGTTCTGGGCCTTCGGGCTCTACGCGGCGCTGGTGCTCCTCGCCGCAGCGTGGGCTTCGATCCCGGCGACGTTCCTACTGCGCCGCCTCGCGATCGAGATCCCGTTCGTCGCCTTTGCGTTCTTCCTGCCGTTCGTCGGCCAGGGCGAACGCGTCGACGTGCTCGGTGTCTCGCTCTCGGTCGAGGGGCTCTGGGGGGCGTGGAACATCCTCGCGAAGGCCACGATCGGGGTGCTCGCGAGCTCGTTGCTGGCGGCGACCACGACGATGGCGGAGTTCCTCACCGGGTTCGACCGGCTGCGTGTGCCGAGGGCGTTCACGTCGATCGCCTCGTTCATGGTGCGCTACATGGACGTGATCGCCGACGACATGCGCCGCATGCGGATCGCCCGCCAGTCGCGAGGGTTCGAAGGTCGGTGGATCTGGCAGACGAAGGCGATCGGGAAGAGCGCAGGGGCGCTCTTCATCCGGGCGTACGAGCGCGGCGAGCGGGTCTACCTCGCGATGCTCTCGCGCGGGTACTCGGGCTCGATGCCGGAGATGGGCGAGGTGCACGCCACGACCAGGCAGTGGCTCACGGCGTCGATCCTGCCGATCGTGGCGTTGCCGATCTGCGCGATCGCGTGGGTGCAACAGGCATGACCGAGACGATCGAACCCGTGACCGGACCGGCCCTGGAGGTGAAGGACCTGGCGTTCGCCTATCCGGGAGGAACCCAGGCGCTGTTCGGTGTGGACCTCGCGATCGGGACCGGTGAGCGGGTGGCGCTGCTCGGCCCCAACGGGGCCGGGAAGACCACGCTCGTGCTGCACCTGAACGGGGTGCACGCGGCGCAGGCCGGATCGGTGCGCGTGGGGGGGCTGCCGGTCGTGAAGGAACACCTCCAGGAGGTGCGCCGCCGGGTGGGCATCGTGTTCCAGGATCCCGACGATCAACTCTTCATGCCCACGGTCCGCGACGACGTCGCCTTCGGACCGGCGAACCTCGGCCTTCGCGGCGACGAGCTCGACGAGCGGGTCGTACAGGCGCTCACGGCGGTCGGCATGGAAGCCTTCGCCGATCGCGCGCCCCATCACCTGAGCTTCGGGCAACGTCGCCGCGTCTCCGTGGCGACGGTGCTCGCGATGCGCCCCCAGATCCTCGTGCTCGACGAGCCTTCGTCGAACCTCGACCCGGCGAGCCGCCGCGAGCTCGCCGACATCCTGCGCTCGCTCGACATCACGATGCTGATGGTGACCCACGACCTGCCGTACGCCCTTGAGCTCTGCCCTCGGTCGCTCGTGATGAACGGCGGGCGGATCGTGGCCGACGGCCGCACAGCGGAGATCCTGGCGGACGAGGCGCTGATGTCCGCGAACCGTCTCGAGCTGCCGTTCGGGTTCTTCCCGGCGCAGGCGGAAGCCGAGCGAGCCGACCGCGAGGCGCGCCGGCTCTAGCCGGCATTCGTGGCGCAGGCCTCGCAGCGCCCGGTGATCGCGAAGTGGGTGAGGTCGGCCTCGAACCCGTGATGGCGGCGGATCAGATCCTGCAGCGCATGCGCCTCGTCGAGCGAGAGCGGGTCGTCCTTGCCGCATCGCCCGCACGTCAGGTGCACGTGCTCCGATTCCTCGGTCTTGTGGTACTCGGCGCCTGTCTCCAGGTGCGAATGCGAGAGGACGCCCACCTCTTCGAGCAGCGTGAGGGTGCGATACACGGTCGACGCGTTCACGCCCGGCATCTCGCCTTGCACCGTTCGGGCGATCACGCTGGGGGAGATGTGCCCCTGAGTTCGCATGACCTCCGTGACGATCGCGCGGCGCTGGGGGGTCATGCGAAGTCCCCTGGCGCGCAACTGATCCATCACGTCTGCGTAGTCGTGTCCCGTCCGTTCCACGCGCCGATGGTAGCAGGGCGTTGCAGGTGCAACGAGCGTTGCAGGTGCCTTGAGTGGCCGCTCGGTAGCATCGCGCCATGACGGTCATGGTCACAGGCGCGTCGGGGCCGGTCGGGCACGCGCTCGTGCCTTTGCTCGCACGCAGGGACGAGGTCCGGGCCGCGATCCGCGATCCCGCGGCCGCGGAGTCGCTCCGTGCGCTCGGGGCGAAGGTCACGCTCGGTCGGCTCGACGCTGCCGACGACCTCGCCGAGGTGCTCGGCGGGGTGTTCACGCTCGTGCACCTGGTCGGGGGGCCGGACCAGCCCGATGACCATGCGCTGTTCGATGCGAACCACATGTCGACCGTGCGAGCCGTTGCCGCCGCTCGAGAGGCCGGAGTGAAGCGGATCGTGTTTGCCTCGGTGCCCGGAGCCTCACCCGAGTCGGCGGTGCCGTTCCTGCGGGCCAAAGGCCTCGCCGAGGAGGCCGTGACCACGTCGGGTCTGCAGCATGTGGTGATCCGCAGTGCTCCGGTCGTCGGCGCCGGGTCCCTCTGGTTCATCGCCACGGTGGCCGGTGCGCTCCGATCGCCGCCGATCGCGTGGGGGCCGGACCGGCGATCGGTCGCCCCGGTGGCCGTCGGCGATCTGGCCGCAGCGATCGCGGTCGCCGACGATCTCGAGGGAGATCTCGCCGGGACGTGGGCCCTCGAAGGCCCGGACAGCGTGACCACCGACGACGTGCTTAGCATGCTCGCCGGCTCCGACGCAGCCGCAGAGCATCTCGAGGGCGAGGCCGCACGCTCCAGGCTCTCGACCCTGCTCGGGCGCCACGTGAGCATGCACGTGGTCGATGCCCTGACCGCGCACCGGCGAGCGGATGCGCCCGATGCCGCGGAGCGGTTCGGCCTCTCCGTGACGCCGTTCGGCGAGAGCGTGCGTGGGGCGCTCGCCTCCATCGCGACGGCCGGCGCCCAGGGCCGGTAGCATCGCCGCCACGATGACCGACCACGTCAGCCTCGAGGTGGACGACGGCGTCGGGGTGATCCGCATGGACCGCCCACCGGCGAACGCGATCGATCTGCGGCTCGCAACGGAGCTCCTGGAGGCGATCCGCGACGCCGCAGGGCGCGACGACGTCGGCTCGCTCGTGCTGTGGGGCGGCGAGCGCATCTTCGCCGCCGGCGCCGACATCAAGGCGATGGCCGAGTGGGGTCCCGACGAGGTGCGTCCGAGCGTCGACGCGCTGGGCGCGGCCTGCGACCTGCTCGGGGAAATCCCCACGATCTCGATCGCGGCGGTCAACGGCTTCGCGCTCGGTGGGGGGCTCGAGCTCGCGCTCGGGGCGGACCTGCGCTTCCTGGCAGACGACGCGACCGTGGGGCAGCCCGAGATCACGCTCGGGGTGATCCCGGGGGCGGGAGGCACGCAACGACTCACGCATCTGATCGGCCCGGGTGGTGCTCGCGACCTCGTGTACTCGGGGCGTCTCGTGCGGGCCGACGAGGCCCTCCGCCTCGGCATCGCCGACCGCGTGGTCCCGGCGACCGAGGTGCTGCAGACAGCGGTCGAGGTCGCTCGAGGGTTCGCCAAGGGCCCGCGGCAGGCGCTCGGGGCCGCCAAGGCGGCGATCGCTGCGGCCGTCGCGTCGCCCGGTCCCGAGGGCATCGCGCAGGAACGGCGGCTCTTCCTGGAGCTGTTCGGCACCGCCGACCAGCGCGAGGGCATGCGGGCATTCCTGGACAAGCGCGACCCCGACTTCGGCTCCTGACCCCTGCATCGGTTCGAAGGGCCAATGGCCCGGAACCTATGCAGTCACACGCCGTTCATCTCGTGGAATGAACCGATGCCGCTCGCCGTTCGAAGAACGTGCAAAGCGGGACCGACACCCGAGACGTCCGCCGGTCCCGTCCGAAAGGAAGTGAACGACGTGGCAGAGGAGAGGTACCGGGGAGCATCGGTCCGGACGCTCCCGCGTCCGAACCGGCAGTACGCGGGCGACCGCGTCTGCGCCGAGCGAGGGTGTGAGACGAAGCTCTCGCGTTACAACAAGTGGCAGTTCTGCTGGCAGCACGAGCCCGTGCACAGCTACGTGCCTCGCGGCAAGCGAAAGAGCAGGAAGGCCGCCGCCTGACACCCACACCGACGATCCGACCCGACCACGAGGCCCTCCCTTCGGGAGGGCCTCGTTCCGTTGCCGGGTCGGCCGTCGAGGCTTCCCCCGGACGGGGTACAGCGGGCGAGTTCGGCGAGCGCCCAAGATCGCCTCTCGCGGAGATGATGAGACCGGTCCGCCTCCCCGATTCAAGGTAGGGACGGGGGCTGCCGACACTGGGTGGGACCGCTCCCCCCGAGCGCGACAACCTCTATGACGAACGAGACCGCCGAGCCTCCTGCGATGCGCGAGGGCGCCTGCCCGTACTGCGAGCGAACCGTGCTCGTGTACGAGGAGCCGCCCCGTTGCCCGCTCTGCGCCTGCCCCCTCGACGAGCACGGCGTTCGTCCCTTCCTCTTCCCGGGCGAGAGGGCTCCGGTCGATCCGGAGTAGCCGGCGCGAGCTAGCTCGGTGCTCAGTCGACCAGCAGCACCTGACGTCGCCCGCGGACGTCGCTCACCAGCTCGATCGCGTCGGCTCGACGTAGGTCGTCGAGCCGCACGGTGGCCTCGACCAGCCAGCCTTCCTCGAGGGCGACCTCACGGCCCACACCGGGCAGCAGTCCGGCATCGAGGGGCGGGGTCACCCACCGCCCGTCGAGCGAGACGGCGACGTTGGCGATCGTCGCCTCGGTGATCTCGCCGCGATCGTTCACGAGCAGCACCTCGTCGGCGTCGGGATGGCGGGCACGCGCCTGTTCGTAGACGCCGCGCAGGCTGTTCTTGTGGAACATCATCGGGTCGGTGTGGTCCACAGGATGGCCGTGATCGATCGCCAGCCTCACGGGCTCGGGCGACGTGACGAGAGCGGTCGCGCCGACGTCGATCGCCCCCCGGCGATCGACGGAGACGCGGAGACGGGCGGGCCGATCGGGGAACCGACCCGCTCCTTCGTGAAGGGCCCGCACGACTGCCTGCTCGTCGAACGCGAACCCGAAGTAAGCGCTCGACTCCCGGAGGCGCCTGAGGTGCCGGTCGAGGTGGCGAAACCCCTTCCCGGGATCATGGCGGAGCGTCTCGTACAGCTCGAACCGCGGCCGTCTGGCCGTGAGCACCCGCGCCTTCGCGACCGTCTCGTCGTACTCGCCCTGGGTGCTCGACCCCCACGTGATGCCGCCCCCCACCCCGTATTCGGCGCTCCGGCTCTCGGTGTCCAGGAGCACCGTGCGGATCGGCACGCTGAATCTTGCGGCGGGGGCGTCCGACCCGGTCGGGGCGAGGAAGCCGACGGCACCGCAGTACACGCCGCGCGGAGCACCCTCGAGCTCGGCGATGATCTCCATGGTCCGGACCTTGGGCGCGCCCGTGACGGAACCGCAGGGGAAGAGGGCACGGAAGACGTCGATCAACGGCGTCGCCGGCTCGAGCTCGGCCGAGACCGTGGACGTCAGTTGCCACACGGTCTCGTAGCGCTCGAGGTCGAACACGTCGCTCCAGGTCACCGTGCCGGTGCGGGCGATCCTTCCCATGTCGTTGCGGAGCAGGTCGACGATCATCGCGTTCTCGGCCCGGTCCTTGACCGATCCCCGCAGGCCGGCCGCCACCTCGTCGTCCTCGGCCGACCAACGGCCCCTGGGTGCCGTTCCCTTCATCGGCCTCGTCGTGATGCGGCCGTCGTCGATCCGGAAGAACAGCTCGGGGGAGGCGGAGAGCACCCTGTAGCGCCCGAGGTTGAGGTAGGCGGCGTACGCGCCTCGCTGCGCGTAGCAGAGGTCTCGGTAGAGGCCCCGCTCGTCGCCTTGCACCCGCGAGTGGAGCCGCAGGGTGTGGTTGACCTGGTAGGTGTCGCCGGCCGCGATGTGCTCCCGGATGCGTGCGATCGCGGCGTCGTAGGAGGCTCGATCGATCGAAGGACGCCACGCGTCGGCCGATCCCCGAGGGGCGCCCTCCTGCGGCTCCGGCAGTGTGGTGCGCTCGCGGTCCTCGAACAGCGCGAACCACGCCAGGGGCAGCCGGACGAAGGGGTCGCCGCCGGTCCGTTCCCGTACCCGCATCGCGGGGTCGAGGCCCGGTGCCGCCTCGTACGAGACGAATCCGGCCACCCACATGCCCCGGGCGACGGCGCCCTCGGCGGCAGCGAGCACGCCGGGGACCTCGTCGGCGTGGAGCGCCTCCAGCACGCCCGCGGGTCCGATGAGGCGGAACGAGTCCGAAGCCCCGGTCAGGTCGTCGAACCGCGCCTCGATCATGCGCGGAACGATAGCCGTACGGACCACGGCCTCGGCGCGTCGGCTGACCGCGGCTCGACGGTAGCCTTGTCGTCATGACGTCGAAGGGGTCCGTGCTGGTCGCGATGTCGGGCGGGGTCGACTCGTCCGTCGCCGCCTGTCTGCTCGCCGAGCAGGGCTACGAGGTGATCGGATCGCACATGCGTCTCGTGCATCTCGACGGCGTCGAGCACGGCTGCTGCGGTCCGGCGGCCCGCGCCCACGCCGAGGCGGTGGCGCGGATCGGCGGGTTCCCGTTCGAGATCGCGGAGATGACGGCCGAGTTCGAGCAACGCGTGATCGCCGACTTCGTCGCCGAGCACGATGCGGGACGAACCCCGAATCCATGCGCCCGGTGCAACGGAGAGATCAAGTTCGGCGCGTTCCTCAGGAGGGCCGACGAGCTCGGGGTAGACTTGGTGGCGACCGGGCATTACGTGCGCACCGACCGCGGACGTGAGGGCGCCTGGCATCTGCGCCGCGGTGCGGACGCGGACAAGGATCAGTCGTACATGCTCCACATGCTGGGCCAGCGTCAGCTCGCGCGGTCCCTCTTCCCCGTGGGGAACATCCCGAAGCGCGAGACGCGGGCGCACGCGGAGCGGTTCGGCCTCCCGGTCGCGACGAAGCCCGACTCGCAGGAGCTCTGCTTCGCCCCGAGCGGCGATGCCGGCGGGTTCGTGCGAACGCAGGCGCAGGCCCTCGTGCACCCGGGGGGCGAGGTCGTCGACCCCGGCGGCCGGGTCCTCGGCGAGCACGACGGCACGTTCGGGTTCACGGTGGGCCAGCGGCGCGGCCTCGGCGTCGCGGTGGGGGAGCCGGCCTACGTCCTCGAGGTCGATGCCGCGCACAACCGCGTCGTGGTCGGCCCCCAGGAGCTGCTGTCACGCCGAGGGCTCGTCGCCGACCGGGCGTCGTGGGTCGCCGGCGACACGCCCGGCGACGGTCCGTTCGAGGCCGACGTGCGTATCCGCTATCGCGGCCACGACGTCCCGTCGGTGGTCGAGGCGACGCCCACGGGGTTCCGGGTCGAGTTCCGTGAGCCGCAGCGGGCGGTCGCGCCCGGACAGGCGGCGGTCGTGTATCGAGGCGACGAGCTCCTCGGCGGCGGCCGCATCGTCGAGTCGCTGCGCTGAGTCGCTGAGCCGCGTCGTCGGTGGCTCTCGGAGCCGTCGGTTGCCTCGGCTATCATCGCCTTCCGAGCCGAGAGGAAGGGACCCCACCCTGAAGCTGCTACGGCGCCGCGCCAAGAGCTTCGACATCCAGGTGCAGGATCTGGTGCTGCACATCTCGGCACCCGAGGACTACGCCGAGGAATCGCGCGCGGCCGCGCTCAGCTTCTGGGAACAGCTGCAGAGCTATACCCTGCGGTATCCGGCGTTCCGCCAGAGCAAGCGACCGCTCGATCGAATCACGGCCGATGCGCCCGACATCGTGAAGGAGATGGTGCAGGCGGCCACGAGCGCCGGCGTGGGGCCGATGTTCACGTTCCGGGGGGCGGTGGTCGACCAGGTGGGCCGCTTCCTCGGGGAGCAGCTACACGAGCTCACGGTCGCGTGCGACGGCGACTACTACATCCGATCGCGCAAGCGCATGAAGCTCGGGGTCAAGCGCCGCGGTGGCGAGCCGATCACGGTGGCGCTGTCCCCGTCGCCGTCTGGGGTCGGGGTGTCCACGACGCTGGGACGGGGTCGCGGAGGCGGCGGTCCCGACGGCTTGGCGGTGATCGCCGACACGTGCATGCTCGCCGACGCCGCCGCAGCGGGCGTCCAGGCGGTGCTCGGCAAGCCCGGCGGCTTCCATCGCTCGCTGCAGTACCTGCGGCAGGTACCCGGGGTCCACGGGGGCGTGATCGTCGCCGGCCTCGAGATCGGGGTCGCCGGCGGGGTGGAGATCGCCGCGTGAGCCCTCGGGTGAAGACGACCGGCGCGGCAAGGGCTCCCGACGAGCGTGAGCGAGCCGATGCGAAGGTCCGCGTCGAGGAGCTGCGGTCCGAGATCGAGCACCACCGCTACCGGTACCACGTGCTCGACGATCCCGAGGTCGCCGACGCCGAGTACGACGAGCTGATGCGCGAGCTCCGCGACCTCGAGGACCGGTTCCCCGAGCTGCAGACCCCGGACTCGCCCACCGTGACCGTGGGCGGCGTCGCCGCGGCCGACCTGTTCGCGCCGGTGACCCACCGGGCGCCGATGCTCTCGCTCGACAACGCGTTCAGCTTCGAGGAGCTCGACGCGTGGGCGGCGCGCATCGAGCGGGGGGTGGGGGACGAGGCCCGCTACGCCTGCGAGCTGAAGATCGACGGGGTCGCATGTGCGCTCACGTACGAGCGGGGGCGCCTGGTGAAGGCGGCGACACGTGGCGACGGACGCGTCGGCGAGGACATCACGTCGAACGTCCGCACCGTGAAGGGCATCCCGCGAACCCTGAGCGTCGACGACCCGCCCGCCGTGGTCGAGATCAGAGGCGAGATGTACTTCCCGGTCGGCGCGTTCGAGCAGCTGAACGAGCAGCTGCTCGAGGCGGGCGGCAAGGCGTTCGCGAACCCGCGCAACGCCGCCGCGGGTTCGCTGCGTCAGAAGGACCCGAAGGTGACCGCCTCGAGGCCCCTGCGGCTATGGGTCCACTCGTTCGGCGACGCCGTCGGCATCACGTTCGATTCACACCTCGGATTCCTCGACTGGGCGGCGAA
>JBGGNG010000119.1:0-7362 GCA_041287635.1 Actinomycetota bacterium
AGGAGCGGCGCGCTCACCAGGTCGAGCCAGGACATCACGGGGTAGGTCAGCGCGACCGCGCCGAGGCACATCGACGCGATGGCCGACGCATCGGCGGTCCCGCCCATCGACGAGAGGATCGCCCCGACGATGGCCACCGTGCCGAACAGGATCAGGTCTTCGCGCAACGGGCCACCGTTCGCAATCTCGTGCCCGTAGCGCCCGAGCACCAGGGAGTGCGGGCGCCGCTGATAGAGCCAGAGCACGGCGGTCGTCACGGTCCCGGCCACTCCGCACATGAAGGCGACGGTGCCGAGATGCTCCCTCGAGGTGATGTGGTAGCGACGGCGACCTTCATGGGCTCATCGAACCCCTCGGCGGGGGATGGCGCAACGGCCACAAGCCCTGGGCCCGAGGTCTCAGGTTCCCTGGAGGCACCCACGCACCTCGTCGGGGAGACCGGCGATCTCGAGCCCCGCACCGCCCTTCACGAAGTCGTAGGGGATGCCCTGCCACCGCCCCGGCAGGCCCGGATACTCGCGCGCGGTGGTGTCGGCCGAGTTCCACTGGAACCCGGTCCAGTCCGGCGAGCGGAACCCTTTCGTGTCATAGGGAGCGACGGCGGCCAGACCCCGGCCGAACGTGCGCTGCTCCACGATGAATCGTCCCTGGTAGCTCCAGTCGGACTCCACGTAGAGCTTGATGTACCAACGGTCGATCTCGAGGATGTACCCCTTGTCGGAGGGCGGTGACTCCGATCCGGTGAAGTAGCGCATGTCGACGACGACGAAGTCCCCATCGACCGGCGCCGTGCGCCGGACGATGCCGAGTGGATCGGTGAACTGCGGGGTGTCGCGAGGAGGCGTCCGCCAGCCCTCGACGCAGGTCGGCGAGGGCGCCCCACGGGTCGACGGGACCGGCTCGGGAGCCGCGGGCTGGGTCGGCGAGGGCGCGACACTGGCCGACGGCACGAACGACTCGCTCGGCGTCGGCGAGCCCGCAGACGGCGCCGACGCGAAGGCACCGTCGGGCTCCTCGCCCCCGCCGTCGTCACAGGCCGTGGCCACCGTCGCGAGCAACGCGAGGACGACGACGAACCTACGCATCGGCGGACGCGATCGGATGGGCCGTTCTGCCTGCTCCTGCACGGCAGACAGTATCGGGGCGCGGTGTGACGAACCTATGTGCACGGTCCGCCCAGGATAGCGATGGGCCAGTGGCTTGATACAAAGGAAGCATGCCCGAACACATGCATCGCCGTGACGAAGAACGCGCGCCGCGCCACCCGATCCCCTACCTCACCCGCCGCCGGTTCCTGCACGGCTCAGCGATGGCGCTCGCCGGCGGCGTGCTCTTCTCGTGTACTGGCGGCAAGGTGGTCCCGAAGCTCGGCGACCCCACACCGGAGATCGACACCGCGACACCGATCAAGCGCGTCGTGTACGTGATGCTCGAGAACCGCAGCTTCAACAACATGTTTGGCAAGTTCCCCGGCGTGGAAGGCACGACGGTCGGGGTCGAGCTGGGCAAGGAGAAGCCGCTGATCCGGTGCCCCGAGTGGCTGCCCGGCGATATCCCACACGACCGAGCCGCGCACCTCAGCTGCCTCAACGGCGACACGATGGATGGGTTCGGCAACGGGGAGTTCGGCTCGACGTACGCCTACTCGATCTTCGACGAGGACCAGATCCCGAACTACTACACCTGGGCGCGGGAGTACGCGCTCTCCGACCACTTCTTCGCCAGCGTCGGTGGACCCTCGTACCCGAACCACTACTACTTCATCGCTGGGCAGTCCGGCGGCGTGCTCGACAACCCCGAGAACATCGAGACCCGGGTGGAGGCCGGCCAGCGCTTCAAGAGCTGGGGCTGTGACGCCCTCGGCGACGACGTCTTCGTCTTCGTGAAGGACGACAAGGGCAACCTCACGAAGCATGACACCTGCTTCAGCTACCGCACGGTCGGTCAGCAGCTCAGCGATATCGGCGTCGACTGGGCGTACTACTCGGCATCACCGGGACAGGTCGGCTACTTCTGGAACGCCTACAACGGCATCGGTGACGTGTTCCACACCGACATGTGGCATGAGCACATGCGCCCGGTCGATCGCATCGTTCCCGACATCGAGGCCGGCCGGTTGCCCGCCGTCACGTGGATCACGCCGCGGTTCGAACTCTCCGATCACCCGCCGTACTCCACGGGCCATGCCCACAACTGGGTGAGCGAGATCGTGAACTCGATCATGCGCAGCCCGATGTGGGAGCACACGGCGATCTTCCTCACGTGGGACGAGTGGGGCGGCTTCTACGACCCCGTGCTCCCTCCCGCCGTCGACGACCTCGGCCTCGGGGTGCGCGTCCCGCTGCTGACCATCAGTCCTTATACCGAGCGCGGCGTCATCGACACCGAGATCGGTGAGTTCTCGACGCCCCTGCGGTTCATCTCCGACAACTGGGGCCTCCCGTACCTGACGCCGCGCATCGAGAAGACGCACTCGTTCGAGCACGTCTTCAACTTCAAGAAGAAGCCTCGCGACCCGGTGTTCGGCAAGACGACCGCGCCGACGTACGGCGGAGCGTTCGCGTTCCCTGACGGATACGAGGGATGGGAACCGGGCACCGACCCCAACGAAGACCACTTCATCTAGCTCGGAGCCGCGCCCGCCTGCCCGATGTGCACGACCTCGGCGTCGGACTCGGGGAACATCAGGCCCACCTGTCCGTCCTCCCACCGCACGAGGAACGGGGGTCCACCGTCGTCGCCGCGAACCTCCAGGATCTCGGCGTCGCGATCGGGCTCGCCGATATGGTGGCCCTTGATGCGGAGCAGATCGCCGACCACGGCCTTCATGCCGTCCACCTCCTCCCGGGTATCCGGATCCAACTCACCCGTGGTCATCGTGCACCACCTCCGCCGCGCCGAGAACGGCCGAAGTCCCCGGCACGGGCGGGACCACCTGCGACACTCCGGCGCATGGACGAAGGGGAACCCCGCGTCGCGATCGCGATCGAGACGCCACGTCTGATCCTGCGGGAACTCACCCTCGCTGACGTCGACATCCTCGCGGCGATGTACGCGGACGAGGAGGTCATGCGCTTCATCGGCACCGGTGGCGTGCTCGGTCGCGACGACGCCGCACGCTCCATCGAGCGGCAGCTCGATTCCTATCGGGAGCGGGGCTTCGGGGAGTGGGCGACCGTGCTCCGGGAGAGCGGCGAGATGGTCGGACTCTGCGGGCTGATCGTCTGGCCCGACATCGACGGCGACGAGGAGCTCGAGGTCGCGTACCTGCTCGACCGCACGGCGTGGGGGCGGGGCCTCGGCACCGAGGTCGCCGAGGCGATCCGCGATCGGGCCGCGCGCGAGCTGGGCCGAGAGCGGCTCGTCTCGTGCATCTACCCAGAGAACACGGCCTCGATCCGTGTGGCCGAGAAGATCGGGATGCGGTTCGAGAAGAGATTCGAGTACCACGGGGCGCCGGTGGCCCTGTACGCCTGGTCGGCTGCCCGCTCGGGCTGAGTCAGCCGCCCGAGCGGTCCTCGATCTCCCATGCGTGGTCGAGCACGTGCCACGCGACCCGCCGCAGGAAGCGTCGAGGCGTCCACATCACCCCACCTCTCGGGCCGCGCTCCGGGAGGTCGCCCGACTTCGCACGGTCCAGCCCCGCGAGCACGGCGGCGCGTTCGGGTACGCGCCCGCCCCAGGGATCGTCTTCGTCGACGGCCACCCCCTTGCCGGTGAGCTTGCGCAGATAGCTGACCTCTGCTCCCACGACGTGGCCGACGATCGCCTCGAGATCACGACCACCGCCCCGAGGCCCCTTCGTCAACTCCACTCCGTCGGCGGCCGTGGCCGCTCGGTCGAACGCCGCCCAGCAAGCTTCGAGAACACGGCGCAGCCGAGTCCACTCCCGAGCCGAGATCTCACCGGCATCGAGCTCGTACACGCCGTCGGGGGCACCGAAGTCGGTCGTCGCATTGCCGCCGATCCGCTCGGCGGGCCTGAGGACGCCGCGGACTCCACCGAACGGGACGCCCGCAGCCTTCAGCGACGCGGCGTATCTGGGTCGATAGGCGTCGAGGGCCTGCATCGCGGCGTCCTCGTCGCGTCCCGGACGGCACCACCCTGGCCATTCAGCGGCCGACGCGAACGCGCGCTTCGAGCCGACCTCGACCAGGCAGTCGACCATCGTCGCCACACGCGTGCCCTAGGGGATGGCGACGACGTAGTCCTCGGCGTCGTCGTCCCACTCGAGCGTGACGAACCCCTGGGTGGCAGCGGCTCTGCAGAACTGCAAGAACCCTCGGTACCCGTACTTCTTCTCGCTGAAGTCGGGGCGCGCCTTGCGCACGCGGTTCTTCAGGCCCGACAGTTGCACCGTTCCCTGAGCGCCGAGATCGCCGACGACGTCCCGCAGCAGCTCGAACGCCTCGCTCTCTCCTCCCTGCGACGGTAGCGAGACCTCGGGGTCACCCTTCGCGGCGCCTTCGCTCAACTCGATCACGTTGCGTTCGGAGAGGTGGCGCAGCAGCTCGCCGAACGCGCGGAACCCGTGGTCGGCCTCGCTGAACGTCGGATCCTTGCGCAACAGCGCGCGCTTCACCGAGGACGCCAGCACGGGCCCCGTCGCGCTCTGCTCGAGACCGGCAACGGTCTGCGCGATCAGGATCGCCAGCTGGTTCTCGTCGAGGGGTGCCGTCGACTCCGGCTGTTCCTCGTCCTCGACGGGTTCGGGCTCCGGCTGGGCGGGACGATCCTCGGAGGCAGGGCGCCCACCGCCGCCCTTCCTTCCGCGACGGCGCCGCTCCGCCGGCACGTCGACGCCTTCCAGCGCCTCGTAGTAGAGGAACTCGTCGCAGGCGGGGGGCAGCAGCTTCGAGGTCGACTCCTTGATGCCGACCCCGATCACCCGCTTGTTCAGCTCACGCAGCTTGTGCACGAGCGGGGTGAAGTCGCTGTCGCCGGTACAGATCACGAACGTCGTCACGTAGTCGCGTTCGAACGCCATCTCGAGCGCGTCGACGCAGAGCTTGATGTCGGCGGAGTTCTTCCGCGACGCGCCCATCCGCTGGGGGATCTCGATCAGCTCGACGTGACTCCGCGTCAGCATGCGGCGATCCTCGTCGAAGTAGGACCAGTCGGCGTACGCCTTGCGGGCGATCACCCGACCCCGCTCGGCCAGCGCATCGAGCACGGGCCGCAGGTCGAAGCGCATGCCCTCGAGCCGGTCGCGCGCCCCGATCGCGAGGTTCTCATAGTCGAGGAACAGCGCGATCCGTTCTTCGTCGAGATCCATCGGCCCAGCCTAGTCGGCTCGAGCCGCCATCGACCGAGGGCGAAACAGGGGACGACGGAAGCCGGGCGCTCGCGTTGAGCGGATGGCGGATCAGGCGGGGGTGCCGGTCGCGGGAGCGTCGCCCGTCTCGACCTCGTCGTCGGGCAGGCCGAGCACCGCGGGGTCGGTCGCCTCGATCGGTGTCCCCGACTCGACGAGACCGGCGGCGCGGTCGGCGTCGCGCTTGGCGCGCGCGACTCGCCGCTCTTCGCGAGCGGCCGCCTTGCGCGCCTTGACGTCTTGGCGCTGACGCTTCCCGTAGCTCTCCGGCATGCGACCAGGGTACCCGGCGAGCGACGCGGTTGCCCCCTTTTCGCCCAGCCACGGGCGTCAATCGGCATCGCGGTCGGGGAACGCGATGCGCAGCGCCAACGTCACGATCGAGATGATCAGCGCCGCCCAGACGTACGCCCAGAACCCGTCGATCTCGATGCGATCGGTCAGCATCGTCGTCACCCAGAGCACGGCCATGTTGATCACGATCGCGAAGAGACCCAGCGTCACGATCAGGAACGGGATGCTCAGGATGCGCAGCACCGTGCCGAGCAGGGCGTTCACCAGGCCGAGGATGCCCGCGACGATCAGCAGCGAGACGATCCCCTCTCGGAGCTCGATACCGGACACAAGCTCACCGGCCACGAACACGGCGACGGCCGTGATCGCCCACCTGATCAGGAGCCTCACCATGCGATCCCCGCCGTCAACGCGTGCGGAGCCGCGGACTGAGCACCTCGTCGAGCGCGAACCCCACCATCGTGAACGACAGCGTGACGAACATGATCGCGACGCCGGGCGGGATCAGCCACCACCACCACCCCGCCGAGAGCGCGCCGGCAGAGAACGAGTCGTCGATGATGCGGCCCCACGAGATCGCGTTCGCCGGTCCGAGCCCGAGGATCGACAGCGTCGTCTCCGACAGGATCGCGAGCGCGATCATCAGCACGGCGTTGGCGAAGAGGATGGGGAACACGCTGGGCAGCACATGACGCGTGATCAGGTGCAGATGTCCGGCGCCGAGGGCACGTGAACGCTCGATGAAGGGACGCTCCTTGACCGACAGTGCCTGCGACCGCACGACGCGCGCCGTGCTCGCCCACGAGGTGATCGCGATCACGATGATCACGTTGACGAGCGTGGGTCCGATCACGGAGGTCAGAGCGATCGCGAGCGCGATCCACGGCAACACGAGGAACCAGTTCGTCACACCGCTGAGCATCGAGTCGACCCGCGTGCCGCCGAAGTAGCCCGCCGTGATGCCGATGCCCGAGCCGATCAGGATCGTGCCGAGCGCCGCCGTGAATCCCACGAGCAGGGAGATGCGCGCACCCTGCACCATCAGCAACAGCACGGAGCGGCCGTAGTTGTCGGTCCCCATCGGGTACTCGAGCGACGGGGGGGCGAGCAGTGGACCGTCGGCGGTCGCCGGCTCGATCGATGCGGGGTCGATGAACATCGGTCCGATCACCGCGACCAGGACGAAGAACGTCAGGACGGCGAGACCCACAATCCCCTGAGGGTTGCGGCGGAACGTGGCCCAGTGTGCGGCGGCGGTATCCCGGCGGCGCTGCCAGACCAACGCTCGCGGTGACCGGAGCTCCCGTGCGTGCTCGCCCGTCGCCACCTCAGGCCTCCCGCACCCGAGGGTCGAGGTAGCCGTATGTGATGTCGGCTGCGAGGTTGAACGCGATCACGGCGGCGCTCGAAAGCAGGAACACGCCCTGGATCACCGGGTAGTCGAGGTGGTTGATCGCCTCGTACGTCAGCAGACCGAGGCCGGGCCACGAGAAGACCGCTTCGACGACGATCGCGCCGCCGAGCACGAACCCGAAGTTGAGGAAGATCAGCGTGAACGTGGGCAGGAAGGCGTTGGGCACGACGTGTCTCCGTCGGACCTGGTACTCGGGCACACCCTTCGCCCGGGCGCTCATGACGAAGTCCTCATGGGTCACGTCGATCATGGACGAGCGCATGATGATCGCGTATTGCCCCAGATACCCGAGGGTGAGCGTGAGCAGCGGCAAGAAGAGGTGGTTGAGCACGTCGACGAG
>JBGGNG010000120.1:0-7451 GCA_041287635.1 Actinomycetota bacterium
ACTGCTGAAGTCGCGACTGGATCAGGAGGTCGTGGGCAACGTCTCGATCCGCGTCGTCGACACCGAGCGTCCGGAGATGTGGGAGGTGCAGGGCCGCGGTGAGCTGCAGCTCGCGATCCTCGTCGAGATGATGCGGCGCGAAGGCTTCGAGCTCACGGTCGGCAAGCCGCAAGTCGTGACGAAGACCGTCGAGGGGAAGCTCCTCGAGCCGATGGAGCGTGTCGCCGTCGACGCGCCCGAGGAGTTCCTCGGCGTGATCAGCCAGTTGCTGGCCCTGCGCAAGGGCCGCATGGAGCAGATGGTGAACCACGGCACCGGCTGGATCCGCATGGAGTACCTGGTGCCGGCGCGCGGCCTGATCGGCTTCCGCACCGAGTTCATGACCGAGACCCGCGGCACCGGGCAGCTGCACCACGTCTTCGAGGGGTACGAGCCCTGGCACGGCGAGCTACGCACGCGGCCGAGCGGCTCGCTCGTGGCCGACCGCCGCGGCGAGACCACCCAATTCGCGCTGTTGAACCTGCAGGAGCGAGGCTCGATGTTCGTCGGCCCCGGCGAGGAGGTCTACGAGGGCATGATCGTCGGCGAGAACGCGCGCGCCGAGGACATGGACGTGAACCCCACGAAGGAGAAGCACCTCACGAACATGCGTAAGGCCAACGCCGAGGAGCTCGTGCGGCTGATCCCGAAGACGCAGCTCTCGCTCGAACAGGCGCTGGAGTTCCTGCGCGAGGACGAGTGCGTCGAGGTCACGCCGAAGAACGTGCGCCTGCGCAAGGTGCTGCTCGACCAGAACGAGCGACAGAAGGCCTCGCGCCGAGGCCGACCGAAGCCGGACTGAGGCTCGCGGGAACGGGACACGATCCGGGGTAGGGTCCGCGGCATGGCCGACGTCTCCCGCTGGCGCCGCCTCCTCGAGCCGGTGCTCACCCTCGGCGAGTATCCCGGCGAGCCCGAGTCCAGACGGAGCGGGCGCCGGGTCTTCCTCGTCGCCTTCGTGATCGCCACGGCGTTCACGCTCCCGCAGGCCGTGATGGACATCGCCGCCGGCTACACGACGGTCGGCGTGATGAACCTGGTCTCGGCGGCGCTGACGTTGCCGTTGCTCATCTCGATGAAGGTCTGGCCGCTCCGGTTCGCCGCACTCGTCCAGAGAGCGGACATGTCGGTAGCGCCCGAGATATCCCGCCGGTACGCTCGCGATGTGCGCTCCCGAGACCCGATGCGCCCGCGCGTGCTGGAGATCCCGTTCATCTGGTTCGGGCTGAACGTCGTGGCGCTCGTCGCGGCCCTCGGGCTGGCCAGGAGCCTCACGCCACCCGATGCCAGCGGGCTGCTGTCGTGGGCGATCACGGTCGCCTGCCTGCTCCTGGGGGGCAGCGTCCTCTACGGGCTCCGGCGCCGCTTCGTCCAGCGCTGAATGGCGGCCTGCGCGGTTAGACCACGGCAAACTCGACGACGTCCACGACCCGGGCTTCGGGCGAGGACATGATCGTGCCGTCGATGCTCGCCCAGAGTCCCTGGAGCCGGGCGAGCATGGCCTCGGCCTCGCCGAGGTCGTCGAACTCGAGGTCGACCAGGACCCGGCCGACGTCGTCGACCGGTCGCATGATGCGGTACCGCTGCACGCCTGCCTGCGCGCGCCCGATCGGATCGGCGTCGAACGCATGTTTCCAGGCATCGTAGTCGGGCACCGGGTGCTCGATCCGGAGGATCGCTCCCATCGTCGGCTCCTTCCCTCGGGGGTTCGATACAGTCTAACTGTAGCGGATTGATGCTAGCGTGCTCGTCATGCCTCCCGAAGAGCGATCGAAGCGCACGTACGACGCTCCTCGCCGACGAGCGCAGGCGATGGCCACCCGTGCCGCCGTGGTCGCGGCGGCACGTGAGCTGTTCGTGGATCGGGGCTACGCGGCGGCGACGATCGTCGCGGTCGCCGCCCGAGCGGGCGTGTCCTCCGAGACGGTCTACGCCGCCTTCCGGACCAAGCGCGGGCTGCTCGAGGCGGTCGTCGATGCCTCGGTCGCGGGTGACGACCAGCCGGTGCCGGTGCTCGAGCGGCCGTGGGTCGCCGCCCTCCGCGACGAGCCCGACGTCGAGCGGCGTGTCAGGATGCTCGCCCGTGGTGGCCGAGCGATCCTCGAGCGCATCGCCCCGATCCACCGGATGCTGGTGGGCGCCGCCGGCGTCGAGCCGGCCGCGGCCGAGGTGCTCGAGCGGTACGCCGCGCAACGTCTCGAGGGACAGCGGGCCCTCGTGCGGATCGTCATCGGCGACGCGTCGATGCGCCCGGGAGTGTCGATGCGCGCGGCCGTCGACACCGTGTTCGCGATCGGGAGCCCCGAGACCTATCGGCTGCTCGTCGACGAGCGTGGATGGACGCCCGCAGGCTTCGAGCGGTGGTACGCCGACTCCCTGATCCGACTCCTCCTGCCCGACGCCTGAGCCGATAGGGTCCCGGCATGCCGAAGCGCACGATCGCGGGCGACCTGCCCGCGCCGATGCTCGCGAAGCTCCAGCCCGAGATGCCGACGGGCGAGGGCTGGACTTACGAACCGAAGTGGGACGGCTTCCGCACGATCGTCGCGGTCGGCGCCGACGGCGAGGTCCGGCTCGCGAGCCGCGACGGGCGGCCGCTGGGGCGCTACTTCCCCGAGGTCGTCCAGGCCGTGGCGGCGTCGGGCGACGGCCCGTACGTGGCCGACGGCGAGATCGTGCGGGTGGCCGACGGGTCGATGGAGTTCGACGAGCTGCAGCTGAGGCTGCACCCGGCGGAGTCACGCGTGCAGAAGCTGGCGGAGGAGATCCCGGCGACGCTCGTGGTGTTCGACCTGCTCAGCGACGGCGGCGAGGACCTCACGAGCATGTCGCTCTCGGAGCGGCGCACCCGGCTCGGGGCGCTCGCCACGGCGCTCGGCTGGGCTGAGGCGCCCGGTGACCTGCCCTCGATGCCGCCGGCGCCGGTCGTGCTCGTGGCGCCGTGGACCGACGACCCCGCCGGCGCCCGGGTGTGGTTCGACGACGAGGACGGACTCGGCCAAGACGGCATCCTCGCGAAGCGCGGGGACCAGCCGTACCTACCCGGGGAGCGTGGCTGGGTGAAGGTGAAGCACCGCCGCACGCTCGACGTGGTGATCGGCGGGTACCGGTTGTCGAAGACCCGCGACGGCGTCGGCGCCTTGCTGCTCGGCCTCTACGACGACGACGGTACGTTGCACTACGTCGGGCACACGTCGTCGTTCAAGGCGGCGGAGCGCCGCGAGATGCTCGCCGAGCTCAGGAAGCTCGAAGGCCCGAGCTTCGAGGGCGGCCGCGCGCCGGGCGGACCGAGCCGGTGGACCGTCGGGCGCGACCTCGAGTGGGTCGCGATCGAGCCGGTGCTCGTCGCCGAGGTCACGATAGACCGCATGCAGTACGGACGGTTCCGGCATGCGGCAACGTTCGTTCGTTGGCGCGACGACCGGCAACCAGGGAGCGTGAGGTTCGAGCAGCTCGGCGTCGAGCCACCCCAGTGGCCCGACGCCGACGCAACCGTGGGGAAGTAGTCTGGATGGGACTAGCTACGCGGACTGAGCCTTCAGCTCTTCCTTGCGGGCCTGCATCCGATCGCCGAGCTCGTCGAGCTCCGAGTCGTCGAAGACCTTCTCGGCCTGCGGGAACATCTCGCCTTCCTCTTCCTCGATGTGGTGCTCGAGGTTCTCCTTCATGACGGTGAACTTGGCCATCCAGGTCTCGTCGCTCGGCTCGACGCCCTCGATCTCGGCCATCACCATGTCGACCACGTGGTGCTCCTCGTAGCCCTCGAGGGCGAGGTCCTTCGTCTTCGGATGTTCCTTGAGCGCCGGGTAGAAGATCTCCTCCTCGATCGCCTCGTGCACCTCGAGCTCGGACTTCAGCTCGGCGAGGCCCGCGACGCGAGTCTTCTCGGCGCGCTCGGTCGTGCTCTCGAGGTCGGACAGCATCCCCTTGACCTCGTCGTGGTCCTGCTTCAGCAGCTTCAACGCGTCCATCCGGGTCCCCCGTGGGCTCGGCCGGCGCGGGATGCGCCGGAGTCGGACGGAAGGGTTCCCCGGCCACGGGGGTCCCAAACCCGCTCAGTGTTGGCCGCGAGGCTTCCCCTTCTGCTCCTGCTTCCAGGCCTCCCACTCGGCGACCTTCTTGGCCCGCGAGGGATTCACGCGCAGCGGCTCGTCGTCGCCCTTCGGGAAGTGGGGCGGCCACGGCGCATCGCCGAGGCCGCCCTCCGCGTCCTTCGCCGCGAGCTCGAGCAGGGAGTCGAGCGTGCCCGTGTAGTCGTCGATGCCGGCCCCGGGGTCACCGAGCTCGCGCAGGCGGTCGGGCACGGTGCGCAGCGTGAACCGCTCGGGCTCGACATCGGCGACCTCGTCCCAGTCGAGCGGCGTCGAGACACGCGCGTCGGGCATCGGCCGGATCGAGTACGCGCTCGCCACCGTGCGATCGCGAGCGTTCTGGTTGTAGTCGAGGAAGACGCCGGTGCGTTCTTCCTTCCACCACGCGGTCGTCGCGACGCCGGGCATGCGCCGTTCGACCTCGCGCGCGAAGGCCAGGGCCGCCCGCCGGGTGTTCGTGAAGCCGTTGCCGCGCTCGACGCGGGCGTTCACATGGATGCCCCGCTTCCCGCTCGTCTTGGGGAATCCGGTCAGCTCGTGCTCGGCGAGCACGTTGCGGGCCATCAGGGCGACGCGGCGCACGTCGTCCCACGGCACGCCGTCGGTCGGATCGAGGTCGACGCGCAGCTCGTCGGGATGGTCGACGTCGTCGGCGCGCACGGGCCACGGGTTGCACTCGAGACAGCCGAGGGTAGCCGCCCACACGAGAGCGGCCTCATCGTGCATCACGGGCATCGACGCGGTGCGTCCGCTCGGGAACTTGACGGTCGCGGTGCGCACCCAGTCCGGAGCCCCCTTCGGGATGCGCTTCTGATAGAAGGGTTCGGTGTCCTCGCCGGTCACCCCTCCGGGGAAGCGGTGCAGGATCGCCGGCCGGTCACGGCATCCGTTGAGGGCGGCCTCCGCCACGGTTGCCCAGTACTCCACGACTTCGAGCTTCGTGATCGGCCCGCCCTCGGCATCGGGGAAGTAGATCTTGTCGGGGCTCGTGACCTTGATGTCCCGCCCTTGCACGGAGACCGTCGTCGATGTGGGGGCCATGCCGGGAACCGTACCCCGGTTGGGGTCACGCCCAAGCGCGGTAGGAGGCCGTGGCGGCTTCGCCTTCGGTGAGTCCGTTCGTGCCCTCGATCGATCCGCCGGCCACGTAGATACGGCGGCGGCTCGCGGCGAGAGCGACCCACTGCGTGTACGACCAGGTGCCATCGTAGGTCGTGGTCCCGCGCCGTCCTCCGTTCACGAGGGCGAGCGCCGTGACGAACGCTTCCCCGCGCCGTCGGGAGCCGGCTGCGTAGACGGCGTCGCCGCTGGGTGGCGCGTGCAGGGCGTAGATCCCGTAGGCATCGACGCGACGCAGCTCGGTCGACCATGCCCGCGTGCCGTCGTCCGAGTCGAACGCGGCCACGGTGCCAAGCCGCCTGATACCGCCCTCGACGACCAGCACCGAGGGTGTGGCGGCAAGGGTGGAGACGAGACGGAGCCGAGGCAGGTCGTGCGACCAGATGACCGTCCCATCCGAGGGATCGAGTGACGCCAGGGTCGGGTCTCGGTCCTCCCATTCGACGAAGACCGACGATGTGCCGACCGCGAGAAGCTCGAAGCCGCAATCGTGGGTCGGTCCAAGCACCCTGAACCACGATCGGGTGCCGTCCGATGGCGCGAGTGCACCGGCTGCCGCGTGGCAGTCGCCTTGCACGTCGACCGTGCCGGCCAGCACGGGCGAGCCGTCGGGCGTCACGGAGAGATCACTAGCGAACCCTTGTCGATAGGCTCGACCCAGGTGCCCCGTCCATCTGCGGGAGCCGGACGATCCCTCGTAGGCGACGACGAGCCAGTGCACCCTCGCGTCCTCGCTGCGTACCGAGCCCGCGATGTAGACCTGCCCACCGTTGGGTGCGATCGCGACGTGGTTCGAGCTGCCCGCTCCAGGGGGGTCGAGGCGCGACCGCCATACCCGTTCTCCCGTGCGCCCGTCGAGCGCGGATGTGAGGAAGAGTTGTCCGCCGCTCCACCGGTTCCCACCGGTGATGTACAGGCGGGCACGCGACGGGTCGGCCGCGATGTCGTTGACGACCATCCGCCGGTTCGACCATCGCCACAGCCGCTCGCCGGTCCGCGCCGAGTAGGCCACGATCATCGAAGGGCCTCCGTGCAGGTCCGACATCAGCACGTACACCCGTCGGCCGGACGCATCGACCGCGAGGACGGATGCCGACGTCGGCGTGGTCGGACGGGTGAAGGTCTCGAGCCATCGAGGCCGGGTCGGCGCGGCGGCCGAGGCGTCAGGGAGCACGAACGGACCGATCGCGACCGCGCAGCAGATCGCGCCGACCACGATCGATCGAGCGGAAGCCGCGAGGCTCACCGTCGCTCACCATCCTCCTGCGGGCAGGCCCAGGCTAAGCAGCCACAGTCGCGGATGCAAGGGAACGAAACAGGGCTGACGACTACGACGCGCCGGTGCCGGCCCGTTCCCCGGTCTCCTTGACCGCTCGCAGCACCGTGTCGCCGATGTCGGCGGGGTTGCGCACCACCCGGTGCCCCAGCGCCTCGATCGCGTCGAGCTTGGCGGTCGCGGTGTCGGACTCCCCGGCGATCACCGCGCCCGCGTGGCCCATGCGGCGCCCGCGCGGGGCCGATACCCCGGCGATGAACGCGACGAGCGGCTTCGACATGTACTGGGAAGCCCACGACGCAGCCGCGACCTCCTGCTGACCGCCGATCTCCCCGATCATCACGACGACGTCGGTATAGTCGTCGCCCTCGAACGCCTGGAGCACGGTTTTGAAGTCGGTGCCGTTCACCGGGTCGCCGCCGATGCCGACGCACGTCGACTGACCGAGCCCGAGCGCGGTCATCTGCGACACCGCTTCGTAGTTCAGCGTGCCCGAGCGCGAGACCACGCCGACCCGTCCCTTCATGTAGATGTGGCTCGGCATGATGCCGACCTTGCACTCGCCGGGCGTGATGATGCCGGGCGAGTTGGGACCGATGATGCGGGTCGAGCGTCCCGCCAGGTAGCGCTTCGTGCGCACCATGTCCTGCACCGGCACGCCGTCGGCGATGATCACCGCGACGTCGACGCCGGCGTCCACGGCCTCCAGCAGGGAGTCGGTCGCGACCGCGGGGGGCACGAAGATGCCGCTCACGCCGGCGCCGGTCTCCTCGACGGCCTCCGCGACGCTGTTGAACACGGACAGGCCGAGGTGCGTCGAGCCTCCCTTGCCGGGAGTGACGCCGCCGACGACGTTCGTGCCGGTGTTCATCGCCTCCTCGGCGTGGAACGTCGCGTGCTGGCCCGTGAACCCCTGGATGATGACC
>JBGGNG010000121.1:0-7568 GCA_041287635.1 Actinomycetota bacterium
GTTGGCCTGCACGATGATGCGGTCGTCGAGAGGCTTCAGCTTGAAGTCCGCCATGGTGCTCGTCTCCTCCTTGCGGTCAGCGGTCCGTTCCGAACTCGTTAGCACTCACGCTGGGTGAGTGCTAACAGGATAGCCATGAGAGTGCCAAGTGGTCAACGTCGAGCCCGAGTTTGGACGATCGGTCGAACGCGGCCTCCCCTCCCCTGATCGGCGACTCGGCAGGGAGCTCCCTATCGGATCGCAGGCGTCAACAGGGAGGTCCTTGCCGAGTTGGGTGACCTCGCTCACAGTGCGAAGACAGAGGTGCGGCTGAATCAGGCCAGCTGCAGCGAGCGTTTGGCCAGCCCCATGAAGAATCCGTCGATCGCGGTCTCGGGCGAGGTCTCCGGGTCGCTCGCGGCGCCGAGGGTCACGAACAACGGCGCGAAGTGCTCGGTCGTGGGATGCGCGTACGGCATGCCGGGCGCTTGATGCCGGAAGTCCATCAGCTCGTCGACCGCGCCGCGCTCCAGCGCATCGGCCGCCCAGAGGTCGAACTCCCGGGACCACCCCGGGGGATCCGCGTCGGTCCGCCAGTCGGTGAGGAACGGCAGACCATGTGTCAGGAAGCCGGACCCGATCACCAGGACGCCTTCGTCACGAAGCGGTCGCAGGCGGGTCCCGAGATCGAACAGGCGCTGCGGGTCGAGCGACGGCATGGAGAGCTGCAGGACCGGCACGTCCGCCTCGGGGTACATGACCATCAACGGCACGAACGCCCCGTGGTCGAGCCCGTAGCCCGGCTCCTGCGCCACGGGCTCGGTGTCGGGCATCAAGGCCTTCACACGGGCGGCGAGCTCCGGTGCCCCGGGCGACGGGTACGTCAGCTGGTAGAAGCGCTCGGGGAAGCCGTAGAAGTCATACGTGAGCGCAGCACCCGTCTCGGTGGCCCCGAGCGTGAGGGGCGCCGACTCCCAGTGGGCCGAGACGATCAGCACGGCACGAGGGCGGGGCAGCTCCCCCGCCCACCGGGCGAGTTCGCCCGTCCAGCGCTCGTCGTCGAGCAACGGCGGGGCGCCGTGGCCGAGGTAGAGGGCGGGCATCGTCTGCTGGTCGTCCATCGCATCTGCAACGCCCGCGGCGCTGCCCCTGTTCCCGACCCGGGATGCACGAGGGGCCCCCAAGCGGGGGCCCCTCGGCCTTTGCGGTGCAACTCGGCGCTTACGCGCTCGCCGACATCGACAGCCGCCCCGCCGCCTCGAGCTGATCCTCGATCCAGGCGTACGTGGACTTGAGGCCATCCTCGAGCGTGACCTCGGGCGCCCAGCCGAGCGTCGCCTTGCAGAGGTCGTTGTCGCTGTTGCGCCCCCGCACGCCCTGCGGCTTCGTCAGGTCGTGCTGCTTCACGAGCTTCTTGCCGGCGACCTCGCTCACGAGGTCGACGAGCTGATCGATCGTCACGAGCCGGTCGGATCCCAGGTTCAACGGCTCCCAGTGCTCGCTCTGCGCGATGCGGTAGATGCCCTCGACGCAGTCGTCGACGTAGGTGAACGAGCGGGTCTGCTGTCCGTCGCCCCAGATCTCGATGTCGTCGCCGTCGTTCGCCAGCGCCACCTTGCGGCTGATCGCCGCGGGGGCCTTCTCGCGTCCGCCCTCGAAGGTGCCGAGGGGCCCGTAGATGTTGTGGAAGCGCGCGACCCGCGTCTCGAGCTTGCCTTCCTCTTGGTAGTACTGGCAGAGCTTCTCGGAGTAGAGCTTCTCCCAGCCGTAGCCCTCCTCGGGGTCGGCCGGGTAGGCGTCCTCTTCCTTCAGCGGGGTCACGTCGGGGTCGTGCTGCTTGTACATCGGGTAGATGCACGCGCTCGACGAGTAGAAATGGCGCTGCACGCCGTTCTGGAACGCCGCCTCCAGCATGTGGGCGTTGATCAACACGTTGTTGCGCGCGATCTCCACCCGGTTGCCCGTGATGTAGCCGATGCCGCCCATGTCGGCCGCGAGCTGGTAGACCTCCTCGACGCCCTCGGTCGCTTTCAGGCAGTTCTCCCACTCACGGAGGTCGAGCACCAGGAACTCGTCGGCCGCCGTGGCCTCGTACTCCGGCTCCTTGATGTCGACGCCGCGGACCCAGTAGCCCTTGTCCTTCAGGTACCGGACCATGTGATGACCGATGAACCCGCCGGCCCCGCCGACGACCGCACGCCTCTGCATGATCGTTCCATTCCTTTCGTTCGAGCCCCGTCCCATCGTGACGATCCCTCCACCACCGGCTCGCTCCCGGGGGGGACCCCGCCGGCTGGTGTCGTCCTCGCGTGCGTCCGTTGTACCCGAAGACGTAGCACTTGGCTACGGCAACGGTATTAGACCGTTCGGGCGGAAATGGCGACCGCCGAGCGAACGCGATCTCAGCTGTCGAAACCCAGGCCCACCGCGTCGAGCATACGAAGCCAGAGGCCTCTGCGTCCCGCGAGCCGGTCGGCCTTCGTGAGGGCGCGGGTCGTCAGTCCGATGCCCACGGATCGCAGGGGTTCGGGGGGGAACGGCACAGGCTTGGAACGCACGAGCCGCAGCCTGGTGCGTTCGGTGTCGCGCCCGTCGACCAGGTCGAGCGCCGTGCGGGCGCCGAACCGCGTGGCCGCGACCCCCATGCCCGTGTACCCGACGGCGTAGGCGACGCGGGCGTCGAGGGCCGTGCCGAACATCACCGAGAAGCGACTGCACGTGTCGATCACGCCACCCCAGCGGTGCGAAAACCGCACACCTTCGAGTTGCGGGAACGTCTCGAAGAAGTGGGCGGCGAGCCTGGAGAACGTCGCCTCGCGTTGTTCGAGCCGGGGGGCCACCGAGTTCCGCCAGTGGTAGACGGCGTCGTAGCCGCCCCAGAGGATGCGGCCGTCGGCGCTCATGCGGTAGTAGTGGAAGTGATTGGCGCTGTCGGCGAACCCCTGGCGGCGCATCCACCCGATCGAGGCGAGTTGGTCGGCAGTGAGCGGCTCGGTCATCAGCACGTAGTCGTAGACGGGCACGACGTAGCGCCGGATCGACCGCACCAGCGGCGGGAACGCGTTCGTCGCGAGCACGACGCGCCGCGCATCGACGCGGCCCCCTGGGGTGTCGAGCGCGACGCCGCTCGTCGTCTTCGTCAGTCCGGTGACCGGGGTTCGCTCGTGCAGGCGCACGCCGAGATCCAGCGCGGCTCGACGCAGGCCCCAGGCGAGTCGCGCCGGGTCGACCATCGCGCACTCGCTCCGCTTCCACATGCCGGCGAGGTAGGTGGGGGAATCGAGCTCCGCCCGCACCTGGTCGCGATCGAGGAACACCGTGTCGTGCCCGAACCGCCGTCCGAGCTCGACGCCCTCGCGCATCCACTCGACCTCGTGGGGCTCTCGGGCGACGAGCACCTCGCCCTCGGGGTTCCAGTCGCAGTCGATGCCGAACCGAGCGATCGTCTCCTCGATGCCACGGAAGCTCTCGGCCGCGAGCCGCTCGATCGTGGCGATCTCGTCGGGGAACCGGTCGATGCCGTTCGGCAGACCATGCGTGAGCGACGCGTCGCAGAACCCGCCGTTGCGCCCGCTGGCGCCGAACGCGACCGTGTCCCGCTCCAGCAGCAGCACGTCGCGATCGGGCCGCTCCTCCTTCGCCTGGATCGCCGCCCACAGGCCGGTGAACCCGCCACCGACGATCGCGAGGCCGGCCTCGGTCGGCGCGTCGAGCGGCACGCTCGGCTCGGGTGCGCCCGGTTGGTCGAGCCAGAACGGCACCGGCGAGGCGTCGGCGTACGTCTCGCGGAGCCGGTCGGCGACGAGGGCCACGACGCTACCGCTCCCCCGGGGCCGGCTCGGCGTCGGCGAGCGTGACTTGGAAAACCTTGCGGAGCGCCTCGTGCACCGTCCACGTCGTGCGGGCGCCGCGTTCCAACACGCACACGTCGCCGGGGCCGACCTCGAGCCTCGGTCCGTCGTCCACGGCGATGGTCGCCCGGCCCTCGAGCACCACGAACACCTCGTCCTCTTCGGTGTCGGTGACGGTTCCCTCGGTGATGCGCCACACGCCGCGCACGACGCGCCCGTCGGCGGACTCCGACAACACGGCCTCGGTGATCTCGGGCGTGCCGTCGATCACCTGCGATGGGTCGAGCTCACCGGGCTCGAGCGGCACGTCGAGGGCCCGCACGGCGAAGGAGGTGGCGACGCTGCCGGCGACGCTGGGGTCGGACGTGCGATCCATCGGACGAGGCTACCCGAGCTCAGGCGTCCGCCACCGGCCAGACGAGCTCGAACCGCTCGAGCACGACGAGGTCGTCGTCGGAGATCGGCGTGCGCTCGTCGGCGAAGAACCGCTCGTGGGCCGCGCGCCAATACGCGAGCGAGCGATCGCCCTCACCCTCGACCCACGCGAACTCCTCGTCGACCTCGCCGAACGGCTTCGTGTCGACCTGCGTCGTGCGGATGATGCACACGGGTTGCCCGGCCCCGTCGAGGATCACGCTGTACGCACCGACATCGGGGAGGAGCTCGCCCTCGGCCTCGTAGGAGTCGAGACGCGCGGTCGTCGCACGCTTCGGTCCGTCGCGCACGAGCAGCCCCAGCTCCGTCGCGAGCTCCGGGGTCTCGTCACCGCCGAACGCCCACGCCTCGTATGGCGCGTCGACCCCGGACGCGTCGGCGAACGACCGCCAGAACGCCTCGATCGCCGGGCTGCGGTCGCTCACCGTCACACCCCTTTCAGGTAGGCGACGGTCTCGGCCAGGCCGTCCTCCAGGTGGGTCCACGGCTTCCACGCGATCGCGTTCGCGGCCGAGCCGATGTCGAGGGCGATGCGCCTGAGCTCCCCCGGCGGGAGCGGCCCGAACTCTGGCTCCAGCTCGTAACCCACGATGTCGGCGAGCAGGCGGTAGAGGTGGCTCACGCTCGTCTCGAGCCCCGTGCCGACGTTCACGAGCTTGCCGGGGCCGCGATCGACGGCCTGCACGAATGCGTGCACGACGTCGTCGATGAACACGTAGTCGCGCGTCTGGTTCCCGTCGCCGAAGATCGTGACGGGCTCACCGGCGAGCATGCGCGACGCGAAGATCGCCACCACGCCGGCCTCGCCGTGAGGGTCCTGGCGCGGGCCGTAGACGTTGGCGAGCGCGAGCGCCGTGTGCTCGAGCCCCCGGTAGCGCTGGTAGAAGCCGAGGTAGTCGAGCACGACCTTCTTCGAGATGCCGTAGGGGCTGAGCGGGTGCGAGCCCTGCGCGGCCGTCTCCTTGGCCGGAAGGCGGCGGGGCTCCCCGTAGATCGTGCCGCCGCTGGCCGCGTAGACGACCTTCCGCGTCTCGACCTTGGCGGCGCAGGCCAGCACGTTCAGCGTGCCCATCACGTTGATCGACGCGTCGAGCGTGGGATCGTCGAGGGAGGGACGCACCCCGGACTGCGCGGCGAGGTGGAAGACCACCTCGGGCCGGTGCCGTTCGAAGAGGGGCTGCAGACCGTCGGCGCGCACGTCCATGTTGAAGAACGTGAACTCCTTGCCGTACCCGCGCGCGTCGACGAGGTTGGCGATGCGGCCGGTGGACAGGTCGTCCACGCTGATCACGCGATGACCCTCGGCCAGCAGACGATCTGCGAGGTGCGAGCCGATGAACCCGGCGCCCCCGGTCACCAGGACGGTGCTCACGCGGTCAACCTTAGCTGCGGATCGGCGGCGATGTCGAGCGAGGTGCGCTCCCCTCGAGCCCATCTCGCCGCGCCCAGGCAGGCGATCATCGCGGCGTTGTCGGTGCACAGCGGCATCGACGGGAACAGCACCTCGAGCCCCTCCTGCTCCCCGGCCGCCGCGAGCCGCTCGCGCAACCGCGTGTTCGCGACGACGCCGCCGCCCAGCAGCACCGTGGGGGCGCCGACGTCCTTCGCGGCGGTGATCGTCTTCGACACCTGCACGTCGACGATCGCCTCTTGGAAGCTTGCGGCCAGATCGGGCAGGTGCAGATCTTGACCCGCCGCCCGGGCGGCCTTCACGTGGCGCAGCACGGCCGTCTTCAGCCCGCTCAGCGAGAAGTCGTAGTCACCGGAGTCCTGCATCGCCCGCGGGAAGCGGATCGCATGGGGATCACCCTGGCGTGCCATCGCGTCGAGCGCCGGACCCCCCGGGAACCCGAGTCCGATCAGGCGGGCCACCTTGTCGAAGGCCTCCCCCGCCGCGTCGTCGAGCGTCTGGCCGAGCACGACGTGATGGAACATCTCCGGCACGTGCACGAGCATCGTGTGTCCGCCGCTCACGATCAGCCCGACGTAGGGCGGCCGGGGCCGTCCGTGCTCCAGGAAGTTCGCCCAGTAGTGACCCTCGAGGTGGTTCACCCCGACGAGGTCGGCGCCGGTCGCGAGGGAGACGGCCTTCGCGCCGGCCATGCCCACCAACAGCGCGCCGACGAGACCCGGCCCGGTGGTCACCGCCACCGCGTCGATCTCGCCGAACCCGACGCCCGCGACGGCCAGAGCCTCTTCGAGCAATGGGTTCAACGCCTCCACGTGCGCGCGTGCCGCGACCTCGGGCACGACCCCTCCGAACCGCTCGTGCAGGTGCACCTGCGAGGCGATCAGGTTGGCACGCAGCTCGAACCCGTCCTCCACCAGGGCGACGGCGGTCTCGTCGCACGACGTCTCGATGCCGAGCGTGATCACTCGGGGCGCACCGGGTCCGGCATCGACGAGGCGATCGCCGCCAGTCGGCTCGCGAAGGGCCCCGTGCGGATGTCGTCGGTCCACATGATCAGCGCGTCCTCGTGCAGCTCCTGGTAGTAGTTCCTCCGGATGCCGACCGGCCGGAAACCGAATCGCCCGTACAGGCGCTGTGCCCCCCAGTTCGTCACCCGCACCTCGAGGGAGACCGCGTGGCCCCCCATCTCGATCGCCTGGATCAGGAGCTCGTGCAGCAGCTTCGTGCCGATGCCGAGGCGGTGCCGCTGCGGGTCGACGGCGATGTTCGTCACGTGGGCCTCGTCGCCGTAGCAGATCAACCCACCGTAGCCGACGACGGTCTTCTCGACCCGCGCGACGAGGTAGCAGCGATTGTTGGGCTCGGTCATCTCGGCGACGAAGAGGTTCGGGCTCCAGGGGCGCGCGTACACCTGGCGTTCGATCGCCATGACGCCGCGCAGGTGACGCCTGCGCATGCGCCCGACCTCGACCCTAGATGCCCCGTGCTCGCCGATCCCACGCGATCTCAGCATCGGACTTCCTCAGGTACAGGGGGACGACGTCGAACAAGCGATCGTGCTCCTCTCGCAGGAACCGAGGCACGGCGAGCTCGACCAACGCGGCAGCGTCGGGGTGCGCGGCGATCGACGACGCGAACTCGATCCGGGTTCCTGTCTCCTCGAGCACATGTCGGTACAGCATCGCACCGTTGCCGACGGCCAACACCTCGCCGGGCAGCGCCTGGAGCTCCGCCGCCAGACGGTCGGGAGCGTGCACCTCGTACTCGCGTTCGCGGACGACGCCGCCCGGCACGGCGCGGTAGATCGCGGAGAAGACCTCGCCCCGACGGGCGTCGATCACGGCGGCGATGCGCCGGGACGAGTAGCGGACCGCATACGCCAGCGCATCGAG
>JBGGNG010000122.1:0-4061 GCA_041287635.1 Actinomycetota bacterium
ACCCGGTCGGAGACGTGCTTGACCACCGAGAGGTCGTGGGCGATGAACAGGTAGGTCAGGTTGAACTCGTTCTGCAGATCGTCGAGCAGGTTGAGGATCTGCGCCTGCACGGAGACGTCGAGGGCGGACACCGGTTCGTCGGCGACGATCAGCTTGGGTCGCAGCGCGAGGGCGCGCGCGACGCCGATGCGCTGACGTTGTCCGCCGGAGAATTCGTGCGGGTAGCGGTTGTAGTGCTCGGGGTTCAGGCCGACGAGCTCCATCAGTTGCTGGACCTCGCCCTTCACCTTGTCCTTGGGCACCGTCTTGTGCAGGCGGTACGGGGCCCCGATGATCGAGCCGACGGTCTTGCGCGGGTTCAGCGAGGCGTAGGGGTCCTGGAAGATCATCTGCATGTCGCGGCGGATCTGCCGGAGCTCCTGCCCCTTCAGCTTCGTGATGTCCTGTCCCTCGAACTCGACGGTTCCGGCGGTGGGCTCGAACAGCCGCGTCACGACGCGGGCCAGGGTGGACTTGCCGCACCCTGTCTCGCCCACGAGGCCGACGGTCTCTCCGGGATAGACCTCGAGGTCGACCCCATCGACGGCATGGACGTCGCCCACATGGCGTTGGACCAGGATGCCCTGCGTGATCGGGAAGTACTTCTTGAGACCGGTGACCTTGATCAGAGGTTCTCCGCGGTTCGCGGGCGACGGCTCGGTCCTCTCGTTCACCTGCACGCTCATCGGCTCGCGAGGACCTCCTCGCGGATGATGCGCTCCTTCTCGGCGAGCGGGAGGTGACAGGCGGAGGCATGGTGTCCGTCGACGGGCACGAGGGCCGGCACGTCCTTGTCGCACGGCTCGAAGCGGTAGGGACACCGCGGGTGGAACGAACAGCCCGGCGGCACGTTGATCAGCGACGGCGGGAGCCCGCGGATCGGGTTGAGGCGATCGGTCTCCTCACCCAGCTTCGGGATCGACCCGAGCAGGCCCCACGTGTACGGGTGCAGCGGCCGGTAGTAGATGTCGTCGGTGTTCCCGTACTCCACCGCCTTACCGCCGTACATCACCTGGATGTCGTCGCAGTGCTCGGCCACGACGCCGAGGTCGTGCGTGATGATGATGACCGCCGCGTTGAACTCGTCCTTCAGGCGGTCGATCAGGTCGAGGATCTGTGCCTGCACGGTGACGTCGAGCGCGGTGGTCGGCTCGTCGGCGATCAGCAGGTCGGGGTTGAGGGCCAGCGCCATCGCGATCATCGCCCGCTGTCTCATGCCGCCCGAGAACTCGTGCGGGTACTGCTTCGCACGCTCCTCGGGCTTGGGGATGTTGACCTTGCCGAGCATGTCGACGGCCTGGTGGGACGCTTCCTTCTTGGAGATCTTCTGGTGCTGCAAGATCGCCTCGGAGATCTGATCGCCAACCCGGTAGAAGGGGTGCAGCGACGTCATGGGATCCTGGAAGATCATCGAGATCTTGTCCCCGCGGATGGTGCGCATCTCGTCGGCCGGCAGCTTGAGCAGATCCTGACCCTGGAAGATCACCTCGCCGGAGATCGTGGCCTGTTGGGGTGAGATCAGGCCCATCACCGTGAGCGAGCTCACGGACTTGCCCGACCCCGATTCCCCGACGATACCGAGGGTCTCCCCCGGCTCGATCGAGTAGGAGACACCGTCGACGGCCTTGACCACGCCGTCGTCGGTGTTGAAGTGCACCGTGAGGTCTTTGACCTCCAGCAGCGGCTCGGGCACCTACGTGTACCTCACTCTCGGATCCAGGAACGCGTACACGACGTCGACCACGAGGTTCGCGACCGCGATGAAGAACGCGCCCAGCACCGTGACACCCATCACCATCGGGAAGTCGTTCGTGCCGATCGACGTGACGGCGAGCTGGCCGATGCCCGGCAGTCCGAAGAGCGTCTCGGTGATGAACGCCCCCCCGAGCAGCAGGCCGATGTCGAGGCCGAGCATCGTGACGACGGGCGTCAGCGCGCCTCGCAGGCCGTGCTTGTAGATCACGCGCTTCTCGGCGAGGCCTTTGGCTCGGGCCGTGCGGATGTAGTCCTCGTTCATCGTCTCGATCAGGTTCCCGCGCACCATGCGGGCGTAGAAGGCGGCCGACGTGAACGCGAGGGTGATCCAGGGCAGGATGAACTTCCCCTTCGCGATCGACTGCCAGATCGTGTCGCCGATCTCGAGCCCCGACGACGGGGCCCAGCCGAGCTTGAACCAGAAGAAATACAGGAGCAGCTGACCAAGCCAGAAGACCGGCATCGAGACGCCGATCAGCGCGAAGACCATGCCGGCGCGATCCCAGACCGAACCCTTGCGCACGGCCGAGATGATGCCGATCGGCACACCCATCGCGAGCCAGATCACGGCGGCCCCTACCGCGAGCGTGATCGTGACGGGGAGCCGCCGGTAGATCTCTTCCTTGACGGCCACGAAGTTGCCGTAGGAGTAGTAGACGTCCTCTGTCAGGAACAGCCCGGGCCAAGGGATCAGGCCCTTGGCGAACCGGGCGTACTGCACGTAGATCGGCTTGTCGAGGCCGAACGCCTGTCGCGCCGCTTCGATCTGCTCGGGGGTCGTCGACCTCCCGACCGCTCGGCGTGCCGGGTCTCCGGCCGGCAGTTTCACGAAGATCAGGAAGGTGAGCAACGAGACGATAAAGAGCACCAGCACCAGGAACAGCGTTCGCCTGATCAGGTACCTGCCCATCGCTTCTCCTTCCGTGCCGGGAGCGGGGTCACGCTCGGTGACCCCGCTCCCGGCGCGTGTGCTCCTCGGCTACCCGCTCGTCAGGTTCCCCTCGCCGACCAGGGCGAGTTGATCGAACGCCGCGATCCCGGCCGACTGATCGAACGAGTAGTTCGTGAGGTTCGGCGACAAGAGGTCGACCTGGTTGAAGAACAGGTACGGGACCCAGGGCACGACCTCCTCCATCAGTTGCTGATCGAGCTCGGCCCAACATTGGACGCGCTCATCGCCGGTGGCGGCCGTGCACTCGTCGGCCTTGTCGTCGACGCTCGGAACCTCCGTGGCGTCGTAACCCCACTCCGACAGCTGATCCGCCGACGCGCCGAGGCCGCTGTAGTTGCAGCAACTCTCCCAAAGCCCATCGGAGGTGAACAGCGGGTTGCCGAACGTATATCCGTCGGCGTAATCCTTGAACCACCCAGGTCCTGCGCAGAAGGCGACCTGCTCGTTCATGTCGTTGCACTTGTTGTACATGACCGTGCGCTCGAGTTCTTTGACGTCGAGCGAGATGCCGATCGGCTCGAGGAACTGCTGCATGAGCGCCGCCTGCTTCGGGTACGGATCCTCGCGATCCGTCATCGTGAGGATGCCCTCGCACGCCGGGTCGTCGCAGACCCCGTCGCCGTCATTGTCGTACTTCGATTGGGCCATCTCCTCTTTGGCCTTCTCGACGTCGCCCGCACCGTTCGGCGTCGCGTACGGGTCATATTCGGCGTTGATGTTACCGGTGACGGCGTTGATGATGTTGTGCCCGGCCAGCTCGCCCGTCGTCTCGCCGCCACGCAACTGGCGGAACCCTTCCTTGTCGAAGATCCAGTTGAACGCCTTGCGAACGTGGACGTCGTCGAACGGCGGCATCGCGAGATTGAACGAAACGTAGTACACGCCGTCAGCCGGGTACACCTTCAACCGGTTCTGCAGGTCTGGGTCGGTCTGATAGGCCTTGAGCTTCTCCGGCGGGACCACGCCGTCGACCACGAGGTCGATCGCGCCCTGCTCGACCTTGTTGTAGAGGTCGTCGTTGTCACCGCCGATCTCGGTCGTGATCTCGTCGGGGTACGCCAGCCGGAGTTCGTCGGTGTCCGCGCTCCATGACGGGTTGCGGACGAGTTCGATCGACCGGCCGGGGACGTAGCCAGCGACCGGCTCCTGGTCCTTGGCCGGCACACTGAAGTCCAGCGCCTCAGACCCCTTGAACATGTAGGGCCCCGACGCCACGAGGAAGCGACCGTAGTCTTTGTCATGGCCCGTCGCGACCCCGAATTCCCCGCCGTCGAGCGGAGGGATCGGGGCGGTCGCCGGCATCGTGAAGCGGTAG
>JBGGNG010000123.1:0-12561 GCA_041287635.1 Actinomycetota bacterium
GGTGTCGCTGAAGGGACGGGTCGCCGCCTCACCGAAGCGGGCCTGCTGATAGGCCTGCTCGAGCTGCTCCACGTCGTCGAGCAGCTCGATCGCTCCGCCGTGGATCTCGGGGTCGAAGTCCGGGTCGGCCGAGAAGGTCGGCAGCCGGTCGATCGCGAGGTTCACCTTCACCGTGCCGCTGCGGGTCTTCCAGTGCTCGATGTCGTGCACGAACGAGCTCGGCAGCTCGGCTCGGTCGAGCTGCTGCAGGAACGTGATCTTCGGGTGCACGGCGGTGACGACCAGCGGAGCGCTTACCTCCTCGCCGCCGTCGAGGACGACGCCGGTGACACGACCGTTCGACGTGGTGATCGTCCGGACCGGCGCGTTGACGCGGACCTCAGCGCCGAAGAACTTCGCCGACTCATCGCAGGCCTTCGAGACGGCCCCCATGCCGCCTTCCATGAAGCCCCAGCTCGCCACCTGGCCGTCGCCGATGTCGCCGACGGAGTGGTGCATCAGCACGTACGCCGTGCCGGGCGCGTCGGGGCCGGCCCACGTGCCGATGATGCCGTTGACCGCCATGAATCCCTTTATCTCCGGGGACTCGAACCACCGTTCCAGCAGCTCGGTGGCGCTCATCGTGAACAGCCGCGTGACATCGGCCACGGTGGCCTCGTCGACGTGCGAGCGGAGCTTCCACGCGAGCTTGCCGAGGTCCCACAGGTCGGCGGGCTTCTTCGAGCCGACGTGGGGCGGCGTCTCCATCAGCATCGGCCCGAGGATGTCGGAGATGCGCGAGATCCACCCGTAGAACTCGAAGTAGGCGTCGGCGTCGCGCTTGGAGACCTTCGCGATCGACTCTCGGGTCGTGCGGTCATCCTCGGCCTGGATGATCGAACCGCCGCCTCGCATGGGCATGTACCCCTGGCCCAGGGGGAGGAGCTTGAAGCCGAACCGCTCCAGCTGCAGCTCGCGCCGGAGCGACGGCGGCATCAGGCTCATCGTGTAGCTGAGCGTGTTGACCTTGACGCCGGGATACTCGTCGGGCCACGGCTCGCTCGTGTCGGCCGCCCCGCCGGTCTTGTGGCGCTTCTCGAGCACGAGCGTGCGCGCGCCGCGCTTGGCCAAGAGCGCGGCGGCGACGAGGCCGTTGTGTCCACCGCCGATCACGATGGCGTCGTACCGGTTCCCCTGCTGCTGCGACATATTGAATCTCCGTTCAAACGGGTAGGCGAAGCCTACACCGGCCTCGCGGGCGGGGGGTAACCGGTCCTTCGGAGTTCGTGCCATCGGGGTGAACCCACCGGCCGGTGTGGCGACCATAATGGCTGGGCCATAAGGTCCCCATACCGCCGGACGGAAGGATCGATCGTGAGCGACCAGGGAACGCGCGTCGAGTGCCCGCGCTGCGGACGCGTGGAGACCGACCCCGACATCAATTTCTGCCCCACGTGCGGCTCTCCCCTGCGAGGCGAGCCGGGACGCCTGAAGCTGCGGCGCCGACTCTCCGGGTTGTTCGTCTTCCTCACGGTGCTGTCGCTCGTCGTGACGGTCGTGGGGGCCTGGGCGCGCGCCGTCGCGCTCGACACCGACCGGTTCGTCGCGACGGTCGGTCCCGTGATCGAGGACCCCGCCGTGCAGCAAGCGCTCAGCATCCGACTGACCGATCGCGTCATGGAGGGCCTCCAGGTCGAGGATCGGGTCTCGACCGCGCTGGCGGGCTTGGATCAGGGCGAGCTCCCCGTGTCGCCCGCGCTGCTCGCCGCGCCCATCGCCGACGGCATCCGCAACGTGCTGCTGAAGCGCACTGAGCAGGCGATCTCGAGCGACGCGTTCCAGAACCTCTGGAACACCGCCCTCACGAGGGCGCACTCCCAGGCGATCGCGCTGCTCAGGGGCGAGAGCACGAACGCCACGATCGAGGGCGACGCCGTCTACATCAACCTGCTCCCGTTCATCAACGACGCGCTGGCTTCGCTCGAGGGTCAGTTGTCGGAGATCTTCAACCGATCGATCGACATCCCCGCGATCACCGAGCAGAACCTCGACCAGGCGGTGGGCCTGCTCGAGCAGCAGTTCGGCGTCGACCTGCCGGATGACTTCGGCCAGATCAAGGTCTTCGAGTCCGACGCGTTGCCGGCCGCGCAGGCGGCAATCGCAACGATGGACAAGGTGGTCTACGCGCTGGTGGCGCTCACGATCCTCTTGGCCATCGTGGCCTTCGTGCTGTCCACCCGGCGCCTGCGCACCGCGCTCTGGCTGGGGTTCGGCGTGGCGATCGGACTGATCGTCGTCCGGCGCCTCGCACTCCGCCTCGACGATGCGATCGTCGCCCGAGTGACCGGCGAGACGAACCAAGCGGCGGTGGGCGCGGTCACGAGCGACGTCTTCCAGGACCTGCGCAACTTCACGACGCTGATGTTGGTGGCGGCGATCCTGATCGGCGTCGGGGCCTATCTCGCCGGACGGCCACCATGGCTGACGCGAACGCTCGAGCGTGCGTCTGACGGCACGCTGGTGCCACGCGACGCGGGATGGATCCGCTGGATCGGTGAGCACGGGCTCGTCCTCCGCGTGATCGCCGTCGCGCTCGGGGCACTGGTCCTCTTCTTCGCCAACCTCGGTTGGATGTCGCTTCTGGTCGTGATGGCGCTCGTCGCCGCGGCCTGGTTCGTGCTCACGTACCTGCACGAGCGGGTGACCGGCCAGGCCGACGTCGCGACGGGGTGAGCGACCGACCGACGCCGGAGCCCTCGTCCGATCTCGAACGAGGCAGGCTCGACCGCCTGCGCCGCTCGGTGCACGAGGGCTCGGCGAGGCTGACCGCTGCGCGGGTCGATTACCCCCTGATCGATGCGGGGTTCCAGGTGGTCAGCCGCGATCGGCTCGTCGTCGGGGGACTCCTCGCGAGCGCCGTCGCGTTCCGCGTCTTCCTCTGGATCGTGCCGCTCGCCGTGGTCGTCGTCTCGGCGTTCGGCTTCTACTCCGCAGCAGACCCGTCGGAGGCCGCGGATCTCGCCGACGACCTCGGCGTCACCGCCTTCATCACGGGGTCGGTGAGTCAGGCTCTCGAGACGTCGGGTCGAGGCCGGTGGCTCGGCTTGATCGTCGGTCTGATCGCCCTCGTCTGGGCGTCTCGGTCGCTCGCCGTCTCCCTTCGCGCCGTTCACGCCCTCTCGTGGGAGATTCGCCCGGTCCCGCCGATCACCTGGACGGCGCGCGCGGTGGTCGCGGTCTCGGGACTGATGGCCGGCATCGCGGTGGTGTTCCCGACGGTCAGCTGGCTCCGGGATCGGTCGCTCGGCTTCGGCCTGATCGGCATGGCCGCGAGCATCGTCGCGATCGCCGCGTTCTGGACCCTGGCCTCGTCGATGCTCCCGCGCCCCGGCGATGTGCCGGTGCGAGCCCTCGTGCCCGGGGCACTGCTCGTCGGCACCGTGGTCGAGCTGATGCACATGGTGAGCGTTGTCTACCTGCCCGGTCGCTTCGACCGGGCGTCCTCGACGTACGGGTCCCTGGGGGTCGCCGTCGCGGCCCTGGCGTGGCTCTACTTCTCGGGAAGAGCGGTCGTCGCGGGAGCCGTCCTCAACGTGACCTTGTGGGACCGGAACCAAGCGCGTAACGGATCGCGGCCCGACTGAGACCATGGTGATGCCCATCCCAGCCAGCCGAGGAGGTCCTGACCATGCACGAGATCGCCACGTTCGGAGCCGGATGTTTCTGGGGCGTCGAGTGGGTGTTCCGGCAGGTGCCAGGCGTGGTCGAGGCGGTCTCCGGCTACGCCGGCGGGTTCGTCGAGGATCCCGACTACCGGCTGGTCTGCACCGGCACTACCGGCCATGCCGAGGTGGTCCAGGTCGAGTTCGACCCGGCGATCGTCGGCTACCAGCAGTTGCTCGAGGTCTTCTGGGCGATGCACGACCCGACCCAGGTGAACCGGCAGGGCCCCGACGTGGGCTCCCAGTACCGCAGCGTGATCCTCACCCACTCGCCCGAGCAGCGAGCGGCGGCCGAGGCGTCCCGTGACCGAGCACAGGCGTCCTTCGATCGGCCGATCGCGACCGAGATCGCCGAGGCCGGCCCGTGCTACGCCGCGGAGGACTACCACCAGCGCTACTACGAGCAGACCTGGCACGAGCCCTACTGCCACGTGCTCCCGACGGGGGTGCTCGAGCGCCTCGGGCTCATCGGCTCCCAGGCGTGAGCCGGTTCGACGCGGTCGACCCCGGCCGACCCCGCGTCATTCCGGCTCACGGTACCCGACGACCTTGTGGGAGCCGTCGCAGAGGGGTTGGCACCGCGACGCGCCGCAGCGACAGAGCGAGACGCGCTCGCCGGCATCGACGACAGCCCCGGACCCCGCGTCATGGACCGGCACACCGCCCGCCAGCCGGACCGGACCGTTCGGCTTCAGCGCGATCTCCGGCCGTCTCCCGTCGGGGAGCTCCCAGGCGAACGGCTTCGGCAGCGCGCCCGTGGGTGCTTCCTCGTCGAAGCATGTGTAGGGCTCCTCACGGTCGCAGAACGGCAGACCCGACGATCCCCCGCACCGGCAGAGGGCGTACTCCGCGACGGTGTCGAGGGCTGCCGAGAGAGCCCAGCCGCCGTCTCGGCGTTCGAGCCGAGTGAGCGACACGCCCTCCACGATCAGCGGTCCGCCTCGCACGACACGGATGTTCGGCGCCGGCCGATCGATCATCCGTCGCGGAACCCGGCGTGCACGTGGGAGCCGTCGCAGAACGGCTTGGTCTCGGAGTGTCCGCACCGGCAGAGGGTCACCCGGTTGCGCACCTCATAAGCCTCCCCGTCGGCGCTCGTCACCGGGATGCCGCCCCGGACCCAGTACGGGCCGTCGCGCACGACCCCGATGCTCACCGGAAGCGCCGGCTCGAGCTGCTCGCCGTCGGCGTCCGGTCGCATCTCGAGCGCTCCCGACGGACAGAGCCGCACCATCTGCATCAGTCGTTCCCGCACGGCGGGGTCGCCGGCCTGCCGGGCCATCCGCCGCCAGTTCGTGAACCGGTCGCCGCAGTAGCCCGCGTGTTCACAGGTCGCGAGGTCGAAGCCGACCGTTCCGTCGCCGGCCGGGAACTCGTATCGGCGCTCGGCGATCGTCGACCGAGCGAAGGTCTCGGTGCCGTCGAACTCGACGGTCTCGTGGCTCCCGTCGCAGAACGGCTTGTCGTTCGACCGCCCGCAGCGGCAGAGCTCGTAGGTCTCCTCGGCGTCGTCGATGGGCTCGTCGGGGACCCACCCCACGGGTTCTCCGAACTCGGTCTCGACCTGGGCGGTCCGGCCGAGCGGCACGTCTCCCCGCACCACGTAGGGGCCGTGCTCCCGGATCTCGATCTGCGGCTCGTCGCCCTCGTGCACCGTCACGGGCACCATCGTCGTCTCGTTCGGCCGCCGTGTCACCCCGATGGAACTCGCAGCGCGGCAGCCCGTCTGCGATACTCCGCATCACTTCCCCTCCTCGTTCGCGCCCGTTCCGACAGGAGGATCCATGAGGTTGCGGAACCACGTGCTCACGGCAGTGATGGTTGCCGGGCTGCTGGCCACCACGATCGGCGGCGCATCGGCGTCCTTCCAGGGACAGGACGCCGTGTCATTCGTCCGTTACGACGGCGCGGACACCCGCATCTTCGAGATGCGGCCCAACGGCACCGAGGAGCACAAGGTCTTCGGACCCACGAAGGGGAGCTTCGTCTACGCGAGCGCGATGGCTCCGGACGGCCGTCGGGTCGCCTTCTCCGCGTCCGACGGCATCCAGTTCGATCTGTTCGTCAAGCGGATCGGCGGCGGCACGAAGCAGATCACCGACACACCGGGTCGCAACGAGTACTCGCCGATGTGGTCGCCAGACGGGGAACTCGTCGTCTTCATGGAGACCGACGAGGTCACGTACTCGGCGATCGTGCGCCGCGACGCCGACGGAACCCGGCGACGGGAGATCCATCGAACCGAGGCGGACTACCTGTTGTTCCCGAGCGTCTCCTCCGACGGGCAGCGGGTGCTCTTCTCCGCCCCCCGCGGGGCGCCCCTTCGCGGTGACGGGAACTACGACCTCATGACGAAGACGATCGACGGCACGGGACGCCGGTGGCTGACCGAGACGCCGACGAACGAGATCGCGGGCGATTGGTCGCCCGACGGCGACCGGGTCGCGTTCCTCGTCGAGACGTTCACGACGATGACCCTCTTCGGCCGCGAGCCAGTGCTCCGGCCCGGTCTTCGCGGTCCGGTCATCGAGCAACCCGTGTACTCGATCCGTTCCGAAGGCGGTGGGAAGCGACTGATCACCGACAAGCCGGGCATCAACGGGCGCGTGATGTACACGCCCGACGGTAAGCGGGTGATGTTCTCCCGACTCACGTCCGAATCGATGGATCTCTTCTCGACCCCTGTCGGCGGAGGGGTGCTGAAGCGGCTGACCGAGACCACCAAGACCTACAACGCCTTCGATCTCTTCCAGATCCTGCCGACCTGAGGGTGTAGCATCCTCGAACACATGTTCGGGGATGCGCTGAACGAGGCCCAGCGAGCAGCGGCCGCCCACGGTGAGGGGCCGCTGCTGATCGTGGCCGGCGCCGGCACCGGGAAGACCACGACGCTGGCGTCGCGCGTCGCCTGGCTGCTCGCCCAAGGCGTGCGACCCGAGCGCCTGTTGCTGCTCACCTTCAGCCGGCGCTCAGCGCGTGAGATGACCTCGCGGGCCGAGCGCATCGCCGGCGAGCAGGACCTGCCCGGCGTCGACGCCTCGCGCATCTGGAGCGGCACGTTCCACGCGATCGGCAACCGACTGCTGCGTCTGCACGGACGCGCCCTCGGCCTCGACCCGTCGTTCACGGTGCTCGACCAGGCCGACGCCGCCGATGTGATGAACCTGCTCCGCGACGATCTGGGGTTCAGCGCGCGCGAGCGACGTTTTCCTCGCAAGGAGACGCTCGCGGGCATCTACTCGCGGACCGTCAACGCCGGTGAACGACTCGGTGACGTGCTGAAGCGCCACTACCCCTGGTGTCTCGACGAGGCCGACGGCATCCGGGAGATCTTCGCCGCCTATACCGAGCGCAAGCGCTCGCAGCACACGCTCGACTACGACGACCTGCTGCTGTTCTGGAAGGCGCTCGTCACGAGCGACGCCACTCGCGGTCCGCTGTCGGAGATGTTCGACCACGTGCTCGTCGACGAGTACCAGGACACGAACGCGCTGCAGGCCGACATCCTCGAGGGGCTCCGCCCCCACGGCACCGCGCGCAACCTCACCGTCGTCGGCGACGATGCGCAGGCGATCTACGGGTTCCGCGCGGCGACCGTGCGCAACATCCTCGAGTTCCCCTCGCGGTTCCCGGAGGCCGCGATCGTGCGGCTCGAGCAGAACTTCCGGTCGACGCCGACGATCCTCGACGCGTCGAACGCGGTGATCGCCCTCAGCCCCCAGCGCCACGAGAAGACGCTGTGGTCGGCGCGGCGTAGTGACGGTGCGCCCACGCTGCGCACCTGCCTCGACGAGGCCGAGCAGTGCGACGCCGTCTGCGAGAGCGTGCTCATGCACCGGGAACAGGGCATGCCGCTCAAGGAACAGGCGGTGCTCTTCCGCGCCGCCCACCATAGCGATCACCTCGAGGTCGAGCTCACGCGGCGCAACATCCCGTTCGTGAAGTACGGCGGCCTGAAGTTCATGGAAGCCGCCCACGTGAAGGACACGCTCGCGATCCTGCGGGTGCTCGAGAACCCGCACGACGAGGTGGCGTGGTTCCGGGTGTTGCAACTGCCCGAGGGCATGGGTCCGGCGACCGCGCGCAGGCTGATGGAGGCGATCGGCGTGCGAACCACCGACGACGAGGGCGCATCGCCGCTGGCCCGCTTCCTCGACGAACCGGTCGAGGTGCCGAAGGCGGCGCTCGACGGTGTGCAGGAGCTGCGCTCCGCCCTGCGCGGATGCGCCGACGAGACGGTGCTCGCCCCCGGGGCCCAGATCGAGCGGCTGCGCGAGTTCCTCGCGCCCATCTTCGCTCGGCGCTATGACGCCGCGGCAGCCCGGCTGCGTGATCTCGATCAGCTCGCGGCGCTCGCCGCCGGCTACGAGGCCCGACAGCGATTCCTCGCGGAGCTCACGCTCGATCCTCCGTCGAGCACCGGTGATCTCGCCGGTCCGCCGCTGCTCGACGAGGACTGGCTCGTGCTCTCGACGATCCACTCGGCGAAGGGACTCGAGTGGGACGTCGTGCACGTGATCCACGCGGCCCACGGCATGATCCCGAGCGACATGGCGACCGGCGATGACGACGAGATCGAGGAGGAACGCCGTCTGCTCTACGTCGCGCTCACCCGCGCTCGCGACGCTCTGCACGTGTACCGGCCGATGCGCTACTACCGCAAGCCGAAGGGTGACCCGCACTCGTTCTCGCAGCTCTCGCGCTTCCTCGAGCCGGCATCGGTGCGGTCGACGTTCGAGGACCACGGCCCGCGGGTCGACGCGGCGCCCGAAGGCGTCGACGTGCGTGGCGCCGTCGACGTCGACGCCTACCTCGCCGGCCTCTGGTCGGGATAGCCGGTCGCCGCTGGTAGCGTCGAGCGGTGGACATCCGGATCCAGTGCGTCGTCGTCGACGCCCACGACTGCGGTTCGCTCGCTCGGTTCTGGTCGAAGGTGCTCGGCTGGCGCATCACCTACGAGAGTGACTCGGAGTGGTGTATCGAGCCTCCTGAAGGAAGCCCCGCGAACGATGTCGCGCCCGACATCCTCTTCGTGAAGGTGCCCGATATGAAGACGCTGAAGAACCGGCTGCACTTCGACCTGCGGCCGAAGGACCAGGCGCACGAGGTGGACCGCATCCTCGGACTCGGCGCCGAGCGCGTCGACGTGGGCCAGTCGGGCGATGTGACGTGGGTCGTGCTGGCCGATCCCGAGGGAAACGAGTTCTGCGTCCTCGCGCCGTTGCCCCCCGACCCCGACTGACACCGATGAGCTACGACGCGGTGCTACTCGATCTGTACGACACGCTCGTCTGGAGCGACTGGTACTCCTGGCAGGGCAAGGTCGCCGATCACCTCGGGGTCACGCACGACACGGTGGGACGGGCATTCAGCCAGACGCGCCCGGCGCGCAGCGTCGGCATGACCCCCGACACCGCGGCCGACCTCGTGGCGATGCTCGAGGCCGCCGACGTCGAGCCCACGCCGGACGCGATCGCCGAGCTCATCGAGATGGAACGGGAGATGGCCGACTCGGTGCGGCTATACGACGATTCCCTCGACGTGGTTCGCGCGCTCCGCGAACGCGCCGTGCCGACCGCCCTCGTGAGCAACTGCTCCCACAACACGCGCCCGATCGTCGATCGTCTCGGGCTCGAGCGGGAGTTCGACGCGGTGATCCTCTCGTTCGAGGTCGGCGCGATGAAGCCCGACCCGACGATCTACCGCGAGGCGCTCGCGCGTCTGGGCGGCCCCGATCCGGCGCGCTCGGTGTTCGTCGACGACCAGGTGCGCTACTGCGACGGGGCGGCGGCGATCGGCCTGCAGACGTTCCTGATCCTGCGACCGGAGGAGGCGCTCGAAGGCCGCCCGACCGACCTCAACGGACATAGGCCCATCGAGACGCTGGTACCCCTGCTCGAGCCCGACGCCTAGCCGCGGAGGCCGAGCACGACGAGCACGATCGAGAGGTACTGGCACACCGCAGCGGCGATCGTCGCCGCGTGCCACACCTCGTGGTAGCCGAACGTCCGCGGCCAGGGATTGGGCCTGTTCGTGGCGAGCACGAGCGCGCCGAACGAGTAGAGCAACCCGCCGGCGATCAACAGCACCGTCTCGGCGGTGTCGAGCCCACGCAGCAGCGCGGGCAGACTCACCGCGACGAGCCACCCGAGGCCGATGTACATGAATCCCGAGAGCACGTGCAGGTCGACGCGGTACAGCTTCGTCGCGACGCCCACTGCCGCTCCGACCCACACCGCGATCAGGACGACGGTCGCCATCGTGCCCTGCAACACCAGCAGGCAGTACGGCGTGTACGTGCCGGCGATCAGCACGAAGATCATCGAATGATCGAGGCGGCGCATCCGGGCGTAGGCGGCCTCGGTCCAATCCCCCAGGTGGTAGGCCGCGCTCGCCGCGAACAGGCCGGTGAGCGTGAGGGCGTAGATCAGCGTCGCCACGCGCGCTCGGGCATCGGGCGCGAGCAGCACGAGCAGCAAGCCGGCCGGGATCGAGGCGATGAAGGCGCCCTGGTGCAGCCGCCCCCGCATGCGCGGCTTCGGCCGCTCGTGGATCGGGATCGCACGCAGGGTCGCCTTGTCGGCGAGCACGTCGGGGTCGACGTCTGAGGGAGCCATCACCTCAAGGGTAGGGCACATAGACTTCCCCCCACGACGACGCGCGAGGTGGGGTCCATGTCCGAGGCGATGGAACGCGAGGGGTCCGGCAGGGCGAAGTACCCGAACAAGATCTACGAGCGCGAGCTCTTCCGACTGCAGGAGGAGCTCGTGAAGATGGAGCAGTGGGTCTCCGACACGAAGGCCCGGGTCGTGGCGATCTTCGAAGGGCGCGACGCGGCCGGCAAGGGCGGCGCGATCAAGCGCATCACCGAACACACGAACCCGCGGATCACCCGGCATGTCGCGCTGCCCAAGCCCTCGGACCGGGAACGCTCGCAGTGGTACTTCCAGCGATACATCGAGGAGCTACCGGCGGCGGGCGAGATCGTGCTCTTCGACCGCAGCTGGTACAACCGCGCCGGCGTCGAACGCGTGCTCGGGTTCTGCACGCAGGCCGAGTACTACCGCTTCTTGCGCCAGACCCCGATCTTCGAGCGGTTGCTCGTCGAGGACGGCATCGTGCTGATCAAGTACTGGTTCTCCGTGAGCGACGAGGAGCAGGAACGCCGGTTCGCCAAGCGCATCGACGATCCGCTGCGCCGCTGGAAGCTCAGCGAGACCGACCTGTACTCGCGCACGAAGTGGGTCGACTACTCACGCGCCAAGGACGAGATGTTCGTGCACACCGACATCCCCGAGGCGCCCTGGCACGTGGTCGACGCCGACAACAAGAAGAAGGCGCGGCTGAACTGCATCTCGCACCTGCTCTCGATGGTCCCGTACGAGCCGAGGCCCGTCCCCGAGATCGTGATGCCGCCACGCCAGCGGGACGAGGGTTACGTGCGGCCGCCTCGCGAGATGTACACCTACGTGCCCGACCACGCCGACGACGTGCTGCACGAGGCGAAGCACAACCAGTAGTCTGATCCGGACTACTGGACCGCACCGCTCCGGCTCAGACGAGGTCGTCGAGGGCTTCCGCGACCGGCTTGCGGATGCCCGTGACGAACGGGATCTCGACCTTCGTGTAGAGACGGGCCTTCGTGTTGCGCAGCTCCCGGATCACGTCGACGAGCGTGTCGGCCCGCTCGGCCTCGAACGCGAGGATCCACTCCCAATCGCCGAGCCCGAATCCGCTCGTGGTGTTGGCGAGCACCTGCGGGTACTCGCGACCGACGATGCCGTGCTCGCGCAGCAGCTCACCGCGCTCCTCGCGCGGCAGCAGGTACCACTCAGGGATGCGCACGAACGGGTACACGCAGAGGAACGTCTCGGGTGGCACCCCCTTCACGAACGCCGGCTGGTGGTCGGGCGTGAACTCCGCGGGCTTCACGACCCCCATGAACGTCCACGACAGGTCCATCAGACGCCCGGCGCGCGTGCGCCGGAACTCGACGAGGAACCGCTGCACGTCGTCCGGCGAGTCGCCGACGAGCCACAGCATCAGGTCGGCGTCGGCGCGGAAGCCGACCGTCGAGTAGGTGCCGCGGACCGCGACCCGCCCATCCCATGCCTTGTAGAGGTTCTCGACCTCCTGCACGGCGTCGCGCAGATCGTCGGTCCCTGCGAGCTCGACGCGGAAGTCGGGCGTGGCCTTGAACACCGGGTACAACGTGTAGATCGTCGTCGGCTGGTCGGTCATCGAACCGTCTCCTCGTGGTCGGTCGGCGCGTGCTCGTTCGCGGCGATCAGGCGATCGGCGGTCTCGTTCGCGACGCGCACGCAGTCGGGCACCCCCACGCCGTCGTAGGCCTGACCCACCACGACGATACCGGGGGGCAGGCGGTCGCGGATGCTGGCGACGCGCTCGATGTGGCCCACCTCGTACTGCGGCATCGACGCGGGCCATCGCACGACCCTGGCGCGCTCGGGCATGTCGGGCAACCGCACGACGGCCGCCAGGTGCCGGGCGCATGCCTCGACGATGTCGGCATCGTCGGCGTCGAGGACATCGTCCTCGCCGACCGCGCCGACGTAGCAGCGCACGACGGCCCTGGTGCCGAACGCCTCGCTCGGCCACTTGCTGCTGAGCCACGTGGCGGCAGTCATCGGCGCCTTGCCTCGCGGCACGACGAAGCCCGTCCCGTCGGGCAGACCCGGCTGCGTGCCCTCGGGGTAGACCATCAGCACGACCGCGGTCGAGGCGTACGTGATACCGGCGAGATCAGCGGCCACGCCGGGCGCGGCGGCGGTGAGCAGCCTCGCCGCCTCGTGAGCCGGGGTCGCGAGCACGATCAAATCGGCCTCGATCTTGTCCCGGT
>JBGGNG010000124.1:0-26501 GCA_041287635.1 Actinomycetota bacterium
CCGCGGGGGGTGTCGATGTTCGAGCCGATCGGGGGCACCGCGCCGAGCGAGACCGGCAAGGGCACGATCAACCCGCTGGCGGCGATCGGCGCCCTCGAGATGCTGCTGCGCCAGCTCGGCGAGACGGGGGCGGCCGACCGGATCGACCGAGGCATCCGCACCGCGACCCAGCAGATGAAGTCGATGCGGGCCGGCGAGATGGGCTACACGACGACGCAGGTCGGCGACCTCGTGGTCGAGGGGGCGACGTCGTGAGCGATCCGGGTCCCCGGGTCGAGCTCTACGACACGACGCTGCGCGACGGGGCGCAGCAGGCCGACCTCTCGTACACGGTCGAGGACCGGCTCCGCATCCTGCACAAGCTCGACCAGGTCGGCTTCCCGTACGTGGAAGGTGGCTGGCCCGGCGCGAATCCGCGCGACACGGAGTTCTTCCAGCTGGCAACGAAGGAGACGCTCAAGACGAGCACCCTCACCGCGTTCGGCATGACGCGGCGGGCAGGGGAGCGGGCGGAAGACTCGCAGGCGCTGCGCGACCTGCTCGGCGCCGGCACAGAGGTCGTCTGCCTCGTGGGGAAGGCCTGGGACCTGCACGTCACCGAGGCGCTGCGCACCGATCTCGACGAAGGCGTCGCGATGGTCCGCGACTCGGTCGAGTTCCTGCGCGGCCAGGGCCGGAGGGTGTTCTTCGACGCCGAGCACTTCTTCGACGGCCACCGCAGCGATGCGACGTTCGCGATGGCGGTGCTCGCCGCCGCCGAGGAGGCCGGCGCCGAGCGTCTGGTGCTCTGCGACACGAACGGAGGCATGCTGCCGTTCGACGTCGCGCGCGTGGTGGAGGACGTGAAGTCCCAGGCGAGCGTTCCGCTCGGCATCCACGTGCACAACGACGCCGGCTGCGCGGTCGCGAATTCCCTGGTCGCGGTCGATGCCGGTGTGCACCAGGTGCAGGGCACGATCAACGGCTACGGGGAGCGGACCGGCAACGCCGACCTGATCCCGCTCACCGCCGACCTCGTGCTGAAGATGGGTGTTGCCGACGCCCTGCCCGAGGGGGCGGTCGAGCACCTCACCGAGCTCGCCCACTACGTCGCGGACATCGCGAACCTCGCGCCGGATTCCCGCCAGCCGTACACGGGGCGCTACGCGTTCACGCACAAGGCCGGTTTACATACGAGCGGGGTCGCACGGGTCTCACGGGCCTACGAGCACGTGCCGCCCGAGACCGTGGGCAACCGCCGGGGCATCGTGGCGTCGGACTACGGCGGCGGCGCCACGATCCGCATGAAGGCTGACGAACTCGGGCTCGAGCTCGACGATGCCGCGATCCCCACGATCGTCGCGCAGATCAAGGAACGCGAGTCGCAAGGGTACGCGTTCGATGTGGCGGAGGCTTCGCTCGAGATGTTGATGCGTCGAGCCGGTGGATGGTCCCAGCCGTTCTTCGAGATCGAGAGTTACCGCGTCCACGTCGAGGAACGCGTCGGCGACGACGAGCCGCCGCTCGCCGAGGCGACCGTGAAGGTCCGCACGCAGGGCACGCGGCACATCGAGTCGGCCGAAGGACAGGGGCCGGTGGGCGCGCTCGACACCGCGCTGCGCAAGGCGCTCACGAACGACTACCCCGCACTCGACGAGATGGGGCTCGAGGACTTCCGCGTGCGGGTGCTCTCCGGCACCCACGGCACCGGGGCCGTCGTGCGGGTGCTGATCGACCTGTCGAACGGTGAGCGCGAATGGACCACGGTCGGCGTGAGCGAGAACATCATCGAGGCATCGTGGGAAGCGTTGGTCGACGGGTACACGTACGGCCTGTTGCATCCACGCGCGCCGGAGGCGTGAGGGAGACGTCCCTATCTGGGTGCGGCGTTGGCGGCGACCACGCGCACGATCCTGTTCTCGATCGACTTGGCATGGTCGGTGTTCATGCCGCTCGACAGGATCGAGAACGCCGCCCAGGCGTCTTCCCGCTCGAGCCAGACCCACCCCGAGAGCGCCGAGACCTCGATCAGTGTGCCGGTCTTCGCGCGCACGGTGACCGTCTGCAGGCGGTCCTCGAGCGTTCCCTCGCCGCCGGCCGGCAACGTCCCTCGCAGCGCGTCGCCCCACGGCGCCTGCTCGGCGACCCGCAGCATCTCGACCACGCCGTCTGCGCTCACGCGGTTGTCATAGGACAGGCCGGAGCCGTCGTGCGCCTCCAGGCGCACGCCCTGCGCGTCGGCGAACCCCTCGATCACCCGGGCGCCCTTCGCGATCGTGCCGGGTGACCCCAGTCGCGTCGCGCCGAGCAGCTTGGCGAGCACCTCGGCCCGGAAGTTGCTCGAGACGAGGTTCATCCGACGCATGATCGTGGCGAGCGGGTCGCTGCGCACCGTGGCCATCGACACCAGCCCCGGCGGTGGCGAGCCGAGGCCCGGCCTGCCGGTGACCTCGATGCCGCGTGCCTCGAGCTTCTTCGTCAAGGCCTTCGCGGCGAGGCGCTCCGGGTCGCGGAGATGGCGGCCACCCGCTCCCTCGTTGAACCGGAACGTCAGCGCCGTCGGCAGGGCGATGTACACGTCCGGGAAGTAGTCGCGCCAGCCGGGTGCCCACCAGTCGCGCGCGAACGGTCCCGTCGCACCGAAGACGCGCCCGCGGACCCGGTCGACGCCGGCGTCGACGAGGGATCTCGAGAGATCGGCCATGTCGTGGGCGTCGATCTCCGGGTCGCCGTGGCCGACGATCCACAGGTTCCCGTCGAGCACATCGTCGGCTCCCACGCGCTCGGTGGCGAACATCCGGGTGGGGATCGTCGTGTCGGCCCCGATCCGCTTCAGCAGCGCCATCGACAGCAGGAGCTTCTCGTTGGAGGCAGGTGGCCGGCGAACCCAATCCTGGTGCCGGTAGAGGCGATCCCCGTCGAGCGAGATCGCCACCGAGATCGGCAGGTCACCGACGAGGGAGTCGACCCGCTGCACCCAGCGCGGGGGAGCGGCGACGGCCGGCGTCTGCGCGAACAGGGTCGCCGAGACACCCATGCAGATGGCGAACAGGAACCGTCGGGCACGCATCGATCGTTTCAGGGTACGGGGTCGAGGCGCCGACGCCATGGAGGCTCGCGCGATCAGAGCTGCCGGCCCCGCGCGAGCGCCTCGGCCTCGCCGTGCATCGCCACCCGCTCCTCGAGCAGCGTTGCCAGCTCATCGGGAGGAAGGGGCTTCGCGAAGAAGAAGCCCTGTCCCATCTCGCAGCGGAGCTCCAGGAGCCGCTGCAGCTGGTCGGCTCGCTCGATGCCTTCGGCCACCGGCCTGAGGTTCAGGATGCCCGCGAGCTTGATCACGGCCTCGGTGAGCGCCGAGGCCTCGCCACCGTCGTTCACGCCGTCGATGAAGGACTTGTCTACCTTAAGGATGTCGACCGGGAACCGCCGGATGTAGTTGAGGGACGAGTACCCGGTGCCGAAGTCGTCGACGGCGAGCTGAACGCCGAGCCGCTTCAGGTCGCCGAGCCGTTCGATCGAGAGCTCCATGTCTTGCATCATCACGCTCTCGGTGATCTCCAGGATCAGCGAGCGGGGATCGAGTCCCGTATCGGCGAGGATCTCGCGCACCTCGTCGACGAGTTCGGGCCGCGCGATCTGCCGGACCGAGAGGTTGACGGCCATGTGCAGGGGCGGATCGCTCGGGAACCGCTCTTGCAGCTCGACGGCACGGCGGCAGGCCTCGTGCATGACCCATCGGCCGATCGGCACGATCAACCCGGTCTCCTCGGCGAGCGGGATGAACTCGAGCGGCGGGACCACACCGCGGACAGGGTGGATCCATCGGATCAAGGCCTCGACCCCCGCGATGCGTCCGCTCTCGAGCTCGATCACCGGCTGGAAGTGCAGCCGGTACTCCTCGTGCTCGATCGCGCGCTGCAGGTCGGCCTTGAGCTCCAGTCGCTTCAGGGCCGTGTCGTGCATCGCCGGCTCGAAGACCTGGTAGCGGCCCTTCCCGCGTTCCTTGTTCATGTACATCGCGACGTCGGCGTTGCGGAGCAGCTCTTCGACGTCGCCCCCGCGGTCGCCGTCGGCGGTCGCGATGCCCACCGACGACCGCACGAACACCTCCTTGCCTTCGAGGGTGAACGGGTCCTCGAGCATCGCCATGATGCGCTCGGCGACGTCGGCGGCCGTCACGCCCTCCTCGCCGTCCTCGAGGAGCACGGCGAACTCGTCGCCTCCGAGCCGCGCCGCGGTGTCGGCCGCCCGCAGGCACCTGCGCAGCCGCTCGCCCACCTCGTACAGCAACTGGTCGCCCGCGGCGTGGCCCAGCGAGTCATTGATCGTCTTGAAGTCGTCGAGATCCATGAACAGCACCGAGATGGGCTCGTGATCGCGCGACTGGCGCTGGAGGGCGTGCGAGACACGGTCGTGGAACAGGGCCCGGTTCGCCAGCGTCGTGACGGAGTCGTGGAACGCCTGATGTTCCAGTTGCTCCTCGAAGCGCTTGCGCTCCGTCACGTCTCGGACGTTCAGCACGATGCCCCCGACGTTGGGGTCGTCCGACTGATCGGAGATCAGCGTCTCCGTGTGCAGATGCTCACCCCGGTTGTGTCGTACCCGAAGCTCGACGAGCACCGAATCCCGAGTCTCCTCGTCGTGCGGCTCCATCGCGTGGAGCGCCTTCGGCACGTCGTCGGGGTGCACCAGCTCTGCGAACCTGCTGCCCTCCAAGGCCTCCGGGTCGTAGCCGAGCATGCGTGCGACCGCGGGGCTCACGTAGCTGATCGTGGTGTCGCGGTTGACCACGCAGACGACGTCGGACGAGTTGCTCACGAGCGACGCGAACCTCGCCTCGCTCTGCTGCTGGAGCAGGTTCCGGGTGAGGGCGGCCGACTCCAGAGCGAGCGCGACCTGCGTGCTCAGGGCGGTCAGCGAGTCGGTGAGGGACCGGTCCATCTCGTTGGGAGTCGCGACGACCATCAGCCCCCGGAGCTCGTCCTGGACGAACAGGGGCGCCGTGAAGACAGAGCCCTGCTCGATCCGCGCGAGGTAGAGGTCGGAGACGAGAGTGCTCTCGTGCGTCTGGACGACGAAGGCCGTGTTCGCCTGCAGCTGCTCGCGCTTCCAGACCGGGAACAGGGTCAACGTGAAGCGGGCGCCCTTCGCATCGCCGCCTCCCGACGACGCCAACACCACGAACCGTCCGGGCCGCTGCGGCGAGTCGCACATGCGCACGGCGGCGTCGGACCCCGCCAGCGCCGCGACGCCGTCGATCGCGGCACGGTGGATGCCGTCCTGGCTCGTTGCCGTCGCGAGCTTGGCGCCCGCCTCGCGGAGCGCCTTCTCCCTGACCGCGGATCCCTCCTGCGCTCGTGCCAGACCCCACATACGTGCGACGACGAGCAGGAACATCACGATCGTGGCGTCGACGAGCACTCCGACGCCTTCTCCGGTCTCACCGGGCAGCAGCTGCAGAGCGATCATCGCCGGCGCGATGAGCGATGCGGCCGATAGCAGGGCGAGCCGGAGCAACCCGAGGGGCCGCTCGTCGCTGGAGGCTTCGGTCAGCGATGTCATCGTGGGGTGCACGGCGGCGAGCCCGATCAGGAGCGCGGCCGTCACCGCGCCGAAGAGCATCAACTGATCGGGCCCCAACATCGTGATGGTCACGCTGGTCGTGAGGAGCAGGATCGCGCCGGCGTGACCGATGGCGACGGCGACCAAGGCGCCCACGAGGGCCCACAGCGAGGCGCTCCTCGGTCGGGGCGTGATGGCGAGCCGGACCGCGGCACCCACCAGACAGACGTCCAGGATCCCCCCGGCGAGGTAGATGATGCGGGTGTCGAGGTCGAGGGCGCTCGCGGTCAGGGTCGGCTGCAGGACGGCGACCCACGCGATCGTGCCGATGCCGATGGCGACCGTGAAGGCGTCGATCGCCGCAGTACGGTCGGACCCCCCGCAGCGCGCCCTCACGATCACGGTCGACGCCGTGATGAGGGCGACCGGTACACCGAGGGCAAGCCACGCCGTCGCCTCCGGGAGGGCGTTGGACCCACCGGTCCAGACGAGGAGCCGGTCGATCAGGGGCGGGATCGCGAGCAGCACCACGCCCAACGCCAGCAACAGCCAGGCGATCCTGTGTCGCGGTTCGTGTCGATGGACCCCGAGCAGGATCGCGACCGGCACAAGGCCACCCATCGCCACGCCGAGTTGCCATGGTTCGCCACCGGACACAGCGGCGGCAACCCCGGCCATGGGGGCGACGAAGAACCACACGTTGCGAGACATCCTTCGGGTTATCGGTTGCGTCGGCGTATACCTGACCCCCGGCGCGGATCACGTCTGACGTTCCGCTCAGCCGAGGAGCGACATGAGATCGAAGGTGTTGAACGGTGCGGTGCAAGGATTGCCGTGCGTGAGGTGGAGCGTGCCGGTGGTGACGTCCGCGATGATCCCGGCCACGGTAACGTAGTCCGCCTCGGGAGGTTCCGAGGGGTCGCCGTGGGCGCAGACCGATCCTTCACCCAGAGGGGAGCCGGCGTGGGCCCGGAGCGCGGACTCGATCTCGCGCGTGCCGATCGGGTCGGTGCCGACGCTCCTCTCCGCACAGGCCTGTCGAAGGGGCGACTCTCGGCCGTCGAGCAGCGCTAGGTCTTTGAATGAGCGGTGGGGCTGGACGAAGTGGTTCGCGTGGCAGATCGTGCCGCCGTCGACTCGCCATACCGCGTCGGGGCCTCCGGGTGCCACCTCGAGGTCCGTGAGTTGTCCGGTGCGCGAGCCGATCAGGTAGTTCGCCGAGGACGCGCGCGTACGCGCGGTGACCTCCGTGACGGCTTCCTCGTGCGTGGCGCTGGTCAGCACCCCGCGCAGGATCGCGTGGTACGGCACGCCAGGGGCCCCTCGGTCCTTGCTCGAGGTCAGTGCGTTCGTCGCGAGTCCGATCCCCGCGTCGTTCATGCCAGCCTTCGCGAGCAGGCCGGCCTCCACGAGCGTCACGAAGGCGGGGCGTCCGGCCGGGCGCATCGCCAGGAGCACGCACGTCTCGCGGGCTCCGGGCTTCCAGTCCCAAGTCTGCGCGACGAACACCCGTCCGTCGGCGGTAGCCGGCGGCCCCACGCCGATCGCCGTGCATTCTTTGGCGGCGGAGCGTGCCGCGCGCGCGTCGAGACCGAACATCACCTCGGTCCGAACGTTGAGGGCGAGCACGTCCTCGGCATCGACGCCCGCACCCTCGGCGATGCCCTCGATCTCGGGCAGGAGTTGCACGTCGGTGTCGTCGAGCCACTCGGCGAACGTGCCCGCCCGGTCGCAGACCTCGGCCCACTCCAGCCCCGTGTAGTGGCGGAAGACCGCGGCGTATAGATCGATCGAACGATGCACGCGCTCGCGAGCACCCTCGCCGTAGGCGCGGCCTCGCTCGCGAGGGCCCCCCGACGCCCGTATCACCGGCCACGCCATGGGCGTGAGGCTATCGGGGACGGCGCATCACCGTGAGGGGCACGACTAGACTCCGGCCACGAACCGGCATCTGGCGACGATCCGAGGGGGAACCGACGTGAAGACTATCGACCGAGCTCGGGTGGCCGAGCTGATGGAGCGCGAGCGCGCGACGTTCCGGGCGCGGCATGTCCGCAGTGGACAGCTCGCCGAGGAGGCCAAAGGGTCGCTGCTGTTCGGCGTGCCGATGAACTGGATGACGCGATGGCCAGGGGACCACCCCGTCTTCGTCGACCGCGCCGAAGGCGCGCACTTCTGGGACGCCGACGGGAACGAGTTCGTGGACCTCTGCCTCGGGGACACGGGCGGCATGGCCGGGCACTCGCCCAAGGTCGCGGTCGACGCGATCGCCGAGCAGGCGGGCAAGGGCATCACGTTGATGCTGCCGACCGAGGATGCCACATGGGTCGGCACGGAGATGGTGCGGCGGTTCGGAGTGCCGTACTGGCAGTTCACGGTGACGGCCACCGACGCGAACCGCTTCGTGATCAGGTGGGCCCGCGAGATCACGAAGCGTCCGAAGATCGTGGTGCACAACTGGTGCTACCACGGGTCGGTCGACGAGACGTTCGCCACCCTCACCGGCGGACGCACGGTGGCCCGCGAGGGGAACATCGGCAAGCCCGTGCCTCTCGACGAGACCACGCGAGTGGTCGAGATCAACGATCTCGAGGGGCTCGAGGCGGCCCTCGCGCACGGTGACGTGGCGGCGTGTCTGTTCGAGCCCGCCCTCACGAACATCGGCATCGTGCTGCCCGACTCCGGCTACCACGAGGCCGTGCGCGAGCTGTGCACGAAGTACGGCACCCTGCTCGTGATCGACGAGACGCACACGATCAGCGCGGGTCCCGGCGGTTGCACGAAGGCGTGGGGCCTCGATCCAGATTTCGTCACGATCGGGAAGACGCTCGGCGCCGGGATCGCGAGCGGTGCCTACGGCATGACCCAACGGGTCAGCGATCTCGTCTACGAGCACACCGACTGGAAGAACGCCGACGTGGGCGGCGTGGGCGGGACCTTGGCCGGCAACGCCCTGTCGCTCGCGGCGATGCGAGCCACCCTCGGCCAGGTCATGACCGACGAGGCCTTCGAGCGCATGATCGCGCTGGGGGAGCGGTTCGAGCAGGGCGTCCGAGGCGTGATCGAGTCGCGTGAGCTGCCGTGGCACGTCGTGCGGCTGGGCTGTCGCGTCGAGTACCTGTTCCGGCCCGACGTCGCCCGCAACGGCGCGGAGGCGGCGGCCGGACAGGACGAGGACGTGGATCCATACATCCATCTCTACCTGCTGAACCGGGGCATCCTGATGACGCCGTTCCACAACATGGCGCTGATGTCGCCGGCGACCACGGCCGACGACGTCGACCGTCACACCGAGGTGTACTCGGAGATGGCCGACGAGCTGGTGGGAGCCTGACGGCTCTCCGATCTCGAGGGCACGGAGTCGATATCGCGCTGCCGATGGACGGTAGCCCAGACGAGACTAGAGGGTCCTCGTGGCGAAGTCGTCCATGAATGTCGCGAGCCTCTCGACGTCGTCGATCGGCATCGCGTTGTAGATGCTGGCCCTGATGCCGCCGAGGCTGCGGTGCCCACGGAGTTCCGCGAGTCCGCGCGCGGCGGCCTCGGTCACGAAGCGGGCGTCGAGCTCATCGCTCGGCAGGCGGAACGTGACGTTCATCAGCGACCGCGAGTCCGGGTCCGCGTGTCCCCGGTAGAACCCCTCGCTCGCGTCGATCGCCTCGTACAGGACCGTTGCTTTCGCGCGATTGCGCCGCCCCTGTTCCTCGAGGCCGCCGACCTCGTCGCGGAGCCAGCGGGTCACGAGCATCACCACGTAGATCGTGAACACCGGCGGCGTGTTGTACAGGGAGTCGTGCTCGACGAACGTCCGGTAGTCGAGCATCGTCGGCAGGTCGTCGGGCACGCGCCGGAGGAGGTCCTCACGCACGATCGCGATCGTGACACCGGCCGGGCCGGCGTTCTTCTGGGCGCCCGCGTAGAGCAGGCCGAAGTCACCCACGTCGATCGGGCGCGACAGCAGGTCCGACGACGCGTCGGCCACGAGCGGCACCTCGGGCGCCGGCGTGGGCGGGACCGGCCACTCGACCCCTTCGATCGTCTCGTTCGTTGTCACGTGCAGGTACGCGGCATCGGGTGAGGAGGTCCATCCGTCATCGCGCGGCACCCGGACGAACCCACCCTCCGCACCGCTCCACGTGACCCGGACCGGCCCCTCCCGCTCGGCCTCGCGGACCGCCTTCGTGCCCCAGGAACCGGTCACGACGTACTCGGCGGTGCGGCCGGAACCGCGGAGCAGGTTCATCGCCACCATCGAGAACTGCTGTGTGGCCCCGCCCTGGCAGAAGACGATGCGGTGGGTCGGCGGCACGCCGAGCAGCGATCGCAGGTTCCCCGTCGCCTCATCGAGCACCCCGCGGAACCACGCGCCGCGATGGGAGATCTCGAGCGGCGAGATGCCGACGCGCGGGAGAGAGATCAGGTCGCGCTGCGCCTGCTCGAGCACCGGCAACGGAAGCCTCGCCGGCCCTGAGCCGAAGTTGACGACACGATCGCTCACGACGACCAGGCTACTGACACCGCGCGGATCCGCTCGGCCCACGCACGCGTCAGGCGCCGGGCTTGAACACCATGAGGTACAGGATCACGAGCAGGCCGACCGATCCGCTCGTCACCGTGATCGTGGTCGCGGGTCCCTCGAGGGCCGCCCGGAGCTCGTCGTCCGTCATCGTGTAGGTGCCGTCCGCCCACCGGGTGCATCCTTCGCGCAGGCGCTTCATGTGGGGGGTCGCGACCACGGACATCAGGGCCGTCAGCACGAGCAGCAGGAGCAGCGAGCCCAACAGCCACCAGTCGGCGAACAGAGCCCCGTCGATGCCCGCGGCGACGCCCCCGAGCAGCAGTAGGCCGAACGAGATGTACATCGGCATCGTGGTGCGCTTCGACGTCTCGCACCAGTCGAGGATGCGGTCACGGTCCCCGTCGACGGCGCGCACGGCGAAGAGGGCCCACATCGAGATCCCGTGCGTCACGAGGAAGCCCGCGACGCCCACGAGATGCACGAACACCCAGAACCGGTACATGCCCGAAGGATACGGGCCGACCACGGTGTCGGGTCCTGCGCGTTCAGCCCCCGCGCCGAACGTGACGGAAGATGCGCGGCATCGTGATGCGGCCCCGCAGACGCCAGCCCCGCCGCAGGTGCACCCGGTTGGGAAGGCGTCCCCGCCGTCCGCTCGCCGGTGCCGGCCTGTGCTCGCGTGACTCCATCTCGGCTCGATGCGCCTCGGACCAGGTCGGGGGTGGCACATGCGGCGTCATCGCGATCCCTCCTCAACTCGACCGTAGTGTCGCGGGGCGAGACCGCTATCGGCCGTGCGGCCCGCCGGAACCGGGACCGGGTGTCGACGAGGGTGGGCGCGCGGTAGCGTGCGAGGCCCGAGGAGAGGTCGCCCGTGGCGTACAAGCGCATCCTGTTCGGCACCGATGGCACCGCCCGTGCGGCGGCCAGCAGTCGGGTGGCCACCGAGCTCGCGAAGGCCGGCAAGGCCGAGTTGATCGTCGCCTACGTGTGGGAACGACCCGAGGGCGCGCACCAGGTGCTCGACGTGGCCGTCGCCGCGGCGCAGGAAGCGGGCGTCAAGAAGGTCAAGGGTGAGCTCCACGGAGGACGCTCGCCGGCCGACGTGCTGATCGCCCTCGCCGAGGACCGTGACGTCGGGTTGGTGGTCGTGAGCGGGGGCCGCAGCAGGACCGAGATCGGGCCGACCGCCGACCGGCTCTCGCATCGGGCGCCCCGCGATCTGTTGATCGCGATGGACGTCGAGCGTGGCGACGGCGAGCGCCTCTACCGCCGCATCTTGATCGCCACCGATGGTTCGGCGACGGCCGACCGAGCCGCGCGCAAGGGATTCGATCTCGCCGCCTCGGTCGGCGCCGCCGTGACCCTCGTCTTCGTGGGGCATCCAGCCACGGGCACCCTCGTCACCGACGACACGGTCGCGGTCTACGGCGCGGAGGCCGACTGCGACGTCGTACTGCGTCAGGGCGACCCGGCAGAGGAGATCCTCGCGGTGGCCCGTGAGGTCGGGGCGGATCTGATCGTGATCGGGAACAAGGGTATGACGGGGGCCAAGCGCTTCTTCCTGAACCCGGTTCCGGAGAAGGTCGTCGACTTGTGCGACCGCGACGTGCTCGTGGCCCGCACGATCGCGCAGGTCGCCTCGGAGCTCGAGCCGGGGGAAGGCGGCATCCTGGTGCAGGCAGGAGAGCGACTGGCCGCGTTCATGGACGAGCAGGGTGAGCTGCATCTGATGTCGGCGCGGTGCACGCACATGGGGTGCACGGTCGCGTGGAGCACGGCCGACCACGTCTTCGAATGCCCCTGCCACGGATCTCGGTTCGGCCCTCGCGGCGAGGTCGTGAACGGGCCGGCCGCACGGCCCCTGCCGCCCGCCTGACCTAGGGCCAGCCGGGCTTCGTGACCATCAGGTAGACGATCACCACCAAGCCGACCACGCCGATCGCCGTGATGAGGTGTGCCTTGCTCTTGGGCCCGGCGACGAGTTCCTGGAGTTCCTCGTCGCTCACCCTGGGGACCCCCGACGGACGGATCGCGCACGCCGCCGTGATCCGCTGGAAGTACGGCTTGGCGATCAGCGTCATCAGGACGGTGGTGACGATCAGCACGGCGAACGCGAGCCACATCCACCAGTAGCCCAGGAACTTCCCCTGGATCCCGAGGACGAACCCAGCGACGATCACCACGAGGAGCGAGACGTACATCGGCCGTGTGGTGGTGCCGGAGAAGGCGATCGTGTCCGCGATGCGGGTCCGGTCGAGCCCCAGCCCGCGGATCCGGTAGAGGGCGAACATCGAGACACCGTGAGAGCCCGCGAAGACGATGGCCGCCACGATGTGCAGCAGGAGCCAGTACTCGTACATCGCGCCGGAGCATACCGGCGACCGCCGGGGGCGTGCCGTCAGTCGCGATCGAGAGGCCGTGTGAGGCAGGTCGGCCCGCCGTCGCCCTTGCGCGAGATCTCCGATCCGGCGAACGTTCGGACGTCCACCCCCGCAGCTTCCATGCGGCGGCGCGATTCGGGGTTGCCGTCGACGGCCAGCGCCACACGCGGCGCGAGTGCGAGCACGTTGGGGCCCTGCGTGTCGAACTCTTCGTCGGGCACCTCGACGAGCCCGATGCCTCGCTCCCGAAGCAGCTCGACCAATCGGACCGGCATCATCGGGAGGTAGACCACGGCGAGATCGTGGTCGAGCGGGGAGATGAACGACATCAGGTGCAGGCACGCCTCAGGCCCCTCGGCGTGCGGGAGGTCGAAGGCGATCACGTCGATGCCATCACCGAGGAACGTTCGGGTCTGCTCGATGCCGTCGTCGTTCGTCCGGTAGCCGCGTCCAACCAGCAACGTTCGGTGTCGAGCCAGAACATGTCGCCGCCCTCGGCGGTTGCCGGAGGCGTGAGCGTCCCGAGCAGGCCGAGGCCCGCGCCCGTGAGGTCGACCGTGACCGCCGCCGGTTCGTCGCGTCGACCAGACTTGCCGGGCCGAAGGGTGATGACGCCTCGATCGGTCGGCAACGTGGGGTCGTACGCGTAGATCGCGTCGGGGTCGCCGGGCACGGCCGTCTCGCCCACCACGACCTCGGCGCCGTCGGCACCCAGTGCTTCCCGGAGGGCGGCATGCTCCTCGGCGGCCTTCACGGGGTCGGGGGCGGCACGCCAGGCATAGTCGCGCCACGAGACAAGGGCCTGAGGGTCGGGCGGTCTCACGTAGATGCGGCGGATCGTGCCGACTGCGTTCTGGATCGTCACCGGGCCGGTCGCTCCGGGTGCGGGTCAGTGGCCCTCGTCGACGCCGTCGCCGCCGCTGTCGACGCCGTTGTCGTGGTCGCCGTCACCGCCGCCGCCGCCGCCGTTGCCGTTGCCGTCGCCGCCGCCGTCGCCGTCGCCGTCGCCGTCGCCGTCGTTGCCGTTGCCGCCCGGGTTGTCGGGATCGTCGTTGCCGCCACCGTTGTCGAGGTCGCCGCCGTCGCCGTCGTTGCCGCCGCCGTTGTCGTGGTCGACGCCGTCGCCGTCGTTGCCGCCACCCTTGTCCTGGTCGTCGCCGTCGCCGTCGCTGCGATCCTCACCGCCGGCATCTCCGCCGCTGTGGTCGTCGCCCCCGCCGCCGTCGTCGATGCCGCTGCCGCCGCCCCCACCGCCACCGCCACCGTCGCCGTCGCCGTCCCCACCACCGTCGTCGCCGCCCCCGCCGTCGCCCCCGCCGCCGGCGCCGATGTCACCGGCGTCGATCCCGACATCGGGCGGTCCCGGAGGCTCGGGCGTCGGGTCGCCCCCGAGCGTGACGCCGGTGGAGCCTGTCTCGCCGAGATCACCGTCGAGCGTACCGTTCCCCCCCTGGCCGCCGCGATCGTCGTTCCCGTTCTCACCGCCAGGCTCCTCGTCTGAACCTGGGGTGCCCCCGGATCCGGGGTCCGGAGAGACGATGGGGGTGGGTGAGGCCATCTGCCCTTCGATGCCATCGATCGTCACGCGGGTGCCGCTGAGCGCGAGCGCCAACACGATCGCGCTCGCGACCGCCGCGCCGCTCAGTGCGAGGTTCCCCAGCCGGCGGTTCAGCGCGCTCTGCGCACCCACCGCGCCGCCACGAGCGCCGATCGACGTGACGGCCGCGCCCGAGCCGGCGCTCTCGGAGGCCGCGGCGGGCACGGAACCGGCGAGTGCCGCTGCGCCCGCCACCGCCCCGACAACTCCGGCCGCTGCGCCCGCACCCACGTGCTCGTCGTCGGGCTCGGCATCCGGCACGTTCAGGATCAACTCGTCGTGATCGATCGTCGGTGTGAGCGGCAGGATCACGACGGGCGCCGGCTCTCGATCCTCGATGATCGCCTCGCCGGACGTTGCCATGCCGCCGAGCAGCATCGCGTTGAGCATGTCGGGATCGCTCGTCGCGCTCTCGATCAGCGCCGGCCCGCGGCCGGCCGTCGTCGCGCTCTGCTGGCCCGTGAGACGCTCGATCGTCGGGCCGAGATCCTGCAGCACACGCGCGGGTTCGACACGCGCGGCGCCGCCGATCGGCATGACCGCCCCCGGCCACACCAGCACCACCTTGGTGTTGGGGGACATCTCGTTGATCATGCCGACGGCCGTGGCGCCGATGCCGTCGTCGAGCACCACCACATCGGGGCGGTGGGTCGCCATGAGACGCGCGAGTTCAGCCGTCGTGGAAGCCTCGGCCACGACGTCGTACCCCTCCCCGTCCACGACGAAGCGGAGCAGGCCCTTCCGTGTGGACGGGCCCTCTCCGACGACGATGCGGACGCCTCGTGCACTCATGCGTTCGCTGTCCTCTGTTCGGCCCCCATCTGAGCGGGAGCGTACCGCATGGTCTCACGAAGACCCGCCAGCCATGCGGCGGAAAACTCAATGGCCCGAGCGAGCTAGTTCCTTTGCCGAGCCGTGTCGGTCCTGCCCCTACACTCGGCGGATAGGGGTACAACCTTGACCTCTGGCTCGGCCCGATCGGACTGACGGGGAGGTGTTCGAATGGGCGAGGTGATGCTGTGGTGGACCGGGGATGGCCTGACGTTCCGGTCGCAGGCCACGTACGGCGACCCGATCCTCACCGGTGAGGATCGGGAGGGACCGGGGTCGAAGCCCTCGGATCTGTTGCCGATCTCGCTCGCGGCCTGCACCGTCTACGAAGTCGTCGTGATCCTGCGCAAGCAGCGACAGGACCTGCGGGCTCTCGAGGTGCGCATCACGAGCGAGCAGGACCCAGACCCACCGTGGACCTTCCGGTCGATCCACATGCACTTCGTCCTCACGGGCACGGTCGACGACGGCAAGGCGTCATGGGCGATCGAGCTGTCGGAGTCGAAGTACTGTTCGGTCGCCGCGACCCTCCGGTCGGTCGTGCATCTCAGTCACTCGCACGAGATCGTCACGGGGTGAAGGCTCAGGTCAGAGCCTTCCCGTGACTTCGACCGTGGCCGATGCGGCGGGGAACCCGGGGCATCGGAAGGAAACCGTCGCCGTTCCTCTGAAGCCGGTCACCGCCCACGCGCCCTCGACGACGCCCACGTCGACCGCGTCAAGGTCGACGTCGATCGGCGCCGGAGCGCTGCCATCGCTACCGCACCGAGCCGGGAGACCGTCGACCGTGCCGATCCAACGACCGTCGTCGGGCACGATCTCACCCTCGAGCCCCGACCACGTCGAGGGACATCCCCCCTGATCCTCGTCGCACGTCGACTCGAAAGACCACCGGTCGGTGCCGCGCTTACCGGGGATCGGATCCTCGATGCCGAAGGCGGCTCCGATCGACCGAGCCGAACGCAGCGTCAGCCGGACCCGATAGATGCCGGCGAGCTGTGCCATCTCGTCGGGGGGCGTCGGGACCACGGCCTCTTCCTCTGCGGTCGGGGGCGAGTCGCCCTCGCCGCTCACGGCAACGACCTGATAGACGTACCGTTGCCCGAGGGTGACCTCGCGGTCGACGAACGTGCGCTCGCTGCCGTCGACGACCCCGAGCGGCGCGCCGTCGCGGAGGAGTCGGTATCCCTCCGCGCTCGCACCGGATTCCGGCGGGGCCCACTCCAGCGTGACGCTCGGCGTGAACCGCTCGCAGGGCTCCTCGCATGCCGTCGCACTTGCCGTGAGGGCGATCGGGACCGTCGGGCGCCCCGGCGACCGTGTGAACCAGAGGAGCGATGCGATCAGCACGCCGAACGCGACCACGACGATCCCGATCGCCAGACGCCGGTCGCGGCGGGCCGGCGTGTCGGGGTCCGTCACGTTGTCGGGATACGGAGGGTTCGGGGTGGCGGGTTCCATGGTGGACTCAGGCCTGCAGCGATCCCCGGACGCCCCAGTCGATCGTCGCGATCATGCACCCACCGTACGACGAGACCTCGTCGATCGCGCCCTCGAACGTCGTCGCTCGCCATCGACCGCGCAACGGGGCTGCCCCGCTGACCCGGAGTCGCACGTCGACCGTTTCGTCGGTCACATCACCGAAGCAGTTGCGCACGAACAACGGCGTTCGCAGCGTCGCGGTGTAGACGGCATCGGCTCGCAGGAGCGTCCCTCGGGTTCTGGCCCCGCGCACGGTCCACCGGACGTCGCACGCGCCCGAGCGACATCGAGGATCGAAGGTGAAGTAGATCGCACCACCTCGTACGGGATCGTTCGTGCCCGAGGCCCGCTTGACCACCATGCGCACGGTGAACGTTCCCTGGAGGCGAGCCTCCGACAGCCGGGGGCGATCGGTCGTGATCGACGCAGTGGCCGCGTGTGTCTCGACGCCGTCCAGGTCGACGCCGACGACCTGGTATCGGTAGCGCGCTCCCGGTTCCACGTCGTCGTCGAGGAACGTCGTCGCCTCGATCTCACGGTCGACCGTCACGCCGTCGCGCCGCAGCTCGTAGTGGTCGACCGCGACATCGTCTGGCTCCTCCCACGAGACGCGCAGCCGCCAGTTCGCTCCGCTCGCCTTCCAATCCGGCTCGTCGATCACGATCCCGTCGATCTCGACCTGCTCGGTCGGCGTGCCCTGCGACGAGGCCGCGGCAGCCGACGGAGGATCATCGGATCCCGATCCGGACGTGCAGGCCGCCAGCGCGACCGCGACGAACGCCCAGGCGGCACCCCAGCGGGACGGCATCCGCGGATCGTAGCGGGCGTCGCTCCGTCGAGGAACCCCTCCTCGCTCCGACGGTCAAGGCGGATGGTCCTGGCGCCGATACTCTCGCCTGTCCATGTCTCGTCGTGTCATCGTCGTCGTGCTGCTCCTGCTCACCGTCGTGCCGTCCGGCATGACGGTCGCCACGGGCGCGCCCATCGGCGCGGCCGACGTCGCGACCCTCGACGCGCGGATCGAGCGCGCGCAGGCTCGCGTGAACCGGTGGTACGAGCGGATCGAACGCTGGTACCTGCGGATCGACCGCGCTTCGGCCCGGGTCGAGCGGCTCGAAGCGATCGCCGAGCATGTGGCGACGACCGAGCCGGTTCCCGTCGTGCGCCGCACGATGCCGAGGACGCACGAGCCGACCTTCCTGCTGGCAAGGGCCCGGCGCGATCTGCGTGCCACGCTCACGGACCCGTGGGCCCGCCATGTGCAGGCCGAGCTCGATACCTGGAGCGCATACCTCGCCGAGGTGGTGCGGGCACGTGAGCGTGCGCTCCGCCCCACTCCTCCCGCCGACGAGGCACCGTCCGACGACCGTGCGAGCGGGCTCGCTCCCGGCGAGCCCGTTACCTACGAGGGGTGGGCAGGGGCGTTCCTGGGGCGGCTGGGTGCCCCGGCGTGCGGCGAGAACCTGTTGATCGTGGTGACGTGGGAGACCGCCGAGTCGACCTCGGCCGCGTTCAATCCGTTGGCCACGACGCGCGACATGCCGGGTGCGTCCGACATGAACACGGTCGGGGTGAAGCACTACGCCTCGCTCCGGCAAGGGCTCGACGCCTCTCGCGACACCCTGCTCCTGGGTGCGGAGTCCTACGGGTACGGAGCGATCGTCGAGAGCCTGCGACGTTGCGGCTCGGCCGAGGCGACGGCGCGTGCGATCAACGCCTCGGCGTGGTGTCGGGGGTGTGTGGGCGGGGCCTACACCACCGGGTTGCTGCCGATCGTGCGCGACTCCTACGGGGAGCATGCCGCTCGCCTCGTTTCGACCACGGCCTGACCGGAGGTCCGAGACGGCGCATCGACGCATCGGGGTTCGGACGTCGGAGCCATCGCAAGGGTGGGAGCGACCTGCGAGAATGGCGGCTCGTGGACGCGCATTCCGAGATCACGACGGTCCCCACGCCGGGTGAGCCACCCGTCGTGATGCAGTCCCTGCTCGAGGCGATCGATCGGAGCGCGGAGGCCGAGCGTCGTGACGCCGTTCTCGCGTTCGCGAAGGCCTTCCTGCGCAGGCTGTCACCGGACGAGCTCGCGGCCTCCGGCGTCGACGGTCTCTCGGGGCTCGTTCGCTCGGCGTTCGCGTTCGCCGACAGCCGTGGCTCCCACCCGTCCGCGGTGCGGGTCTTCGATCCAGACCTCGCATCCGACGCGTACGACACCGCCGGGTCGGTCGTCGAGACGAATACCGACGACTCGCCCTTCCTCGTCGACTCCGTGCAGGAGGAACTGCTCGCCAGGGGCCTCGGCGTCCGTCGACTGCTGCACCCCGTGATCGGCACGATCCGCGACCAGCAGGGTCGGATCGAGCGAGTGATGTCCGGGCGCGACGCCAGCCATCGAGAGTCGGTGATGCATTTCGAGCTCGACCGTCAGCTCGCGCCCGGGGAAGCCGACGACCTCGAACGCCGGGTCACGGCGATCCTGCACGACGTCCGCCTGGCCGTGCGCGATTTCGAGCCGATGCAGGAACGGGTCCGTCACATGATCGAGCTGGCCCGCACCGCCGCGATCCGGTACCCGCCGCACGAGGTGGGCGAGGCGATCGACTTCCTCGAATGGCTCGCGCAGCTGAACTTCGTGCTGCTCGGCTATCGAGAGTACGAGCTGGTCGATATCGACGGCGAGGAGCGTGCCGCGATCCGCGCCGTGTCCGGCAGCGGGCTCGGCATCCTGAGCGACGTCCAACGCTCGGCCTTCGCCGACACCACGCGGCTGTCGGATCTCGACGAGGTCGTGCGGGCCCGCATCGAGGGCGGTGACCTCCTCGTCTTCTCGAAGACGAACTCGTACTCCTCGGTCCACCGGCGCGCCCGCATGGACTACATCGGCGTGCGTGTCGTGAACCCCGAGGGCGTGATCACGGGCGAGGCGAGGCTGATCGGGCTCTTCACCTCGAAGGCGTACATGGAGCCGGCAGCGAAGACGCCCCTACTGCATGCCAAGCTCGAGCAGATCCTCGCGGCGGAGGACCTGATCCCCGGATCCCACGACTACAAGGAATCCGTCGAGCTCTTCGAGTCGTTCCCGAAGGATGAGCTCTTCCAGGCCTCGACCGATGAGCTGCGGGGCCTGGTGGTGGGCTTGCTGCAGCTCGAGAAGCACGGCGGCATCCGGGTGCTGGTGCGCCGCGACCTCTACGGCCGCAGTGTCTCCGTCGTGGTCGCGCTGCCTCGTGATCGGTTCAACGCGGCGCTGCGCAAGCGCTTGCAGCAGTACTTTCTGCAGCAGTTCAACGGGACCACGGTCGACTATCACCTCTCGCTCGGTGAGACCGAATCGGCCCGCATCTTCTTCACGGTGCACGTGCTTCCGGGCACGCACATCCCCGATGTGCCTTACGAGCAGCTGGAGGCCGAGGTCGAGCGGCTCGCCCGCAGCTGGGACGACGACCTGCGAGACGCTCTGACCGGGCGGGTGGGACCCGAGCGCGGCCCGCTCCTCGCCGAGAAGTACTCGCCGCGGTTCCCGAGCTACTACAAGGCGTCGGACGAGTGGGGGCTGATCGTCGACGACGTGCTCGCGCTCGAGGCGCTCGAGACGAACCCCGACGGCTACCTCGTCGGCATCGGCAACGAGACCAAGGGCGAGCGGCTCACGCGGGTGAAGCTGTACAAGACCGGCGGGAAGGTCGACCTGTCGGCGTTCATGCCGATCCTCGAGGCGCTGGGGCTGCGGGCGGTTGAAGAGATCCCGACGCAGGTGCTCGGCGAGGGCAAGACCTATATCCACGACTTCGGGGTATTGGACTCGCGCGGCGCCGTACTCGACCTGGGGAAGGAAGCCGAGAACGTCGCGGCCACGATCTCGGCGGTCTGGCGCGGCGAGACGGAGTCGGACTCGCTGAACCGGCTGGTCACGCTGTCCGACCTCGACTGGCGCCACGCGCAGATCCTGCGAGCGCTCCGCAAGTACCGGATGCGTGTGTCCGCCCGCTACACCGAGGAGTACCGCAACGACGCGATGGCGGAACACGCGCACATCTCGGCAGCGCTCGTGCGCATGTTCGAGGCGAAGTTCGACCCCGCCCGGGGGGCGACCGAGGAGGAGATCGACGAGATCCGGCAATCGATCCACGCCGACCTGCGTGAGGTGAGCTCGCTCGACCAGGACAACATCCTGCGCAGCCTGCTCGGCACGATCGAGGCCATCGTGCGCACGAACGCCTACGTGCCCGACCGCTCGTCGTTGAGCTTCAAGCTGCGCTCCGCACGCGTGCCCGAGATGCCGAAGCCGCACCCGCTGTTCGAGATCTTCGTGTACTCGCCGCACATGGAGGCGATCCATCTCCGCGGCGGCATGATCGCTCGCGGCGGCATCCGGTGGTCCGATCGCAAGGAGGACTACCGCACCGAGGTGCTGGGCCTGATGAAGGCGCAGAAGGTCAAGAACGCCGTGATCGTGCCGGACGGCTCCAAGGGGGGGTTCATCCTGCGCCGGACACCGGCGGCGATCGACGAGCTGAAGGCAGAGGTGTCGACGCAGTACGTAACGTTCATGCGCGGCATGCTCGACATCACCGACAACCTGGTCGACGGCACCGTCGTGCACCCGCACCACGTGCGGATCCACGACGCCGATGACCCCTACCTCGTGGTCGCTGCCGACAAGGGCACCGCCACGTTCAGCGACACGGCGAACGATGTCAGCATCGACTACGGGTTCTGGCTCGGGGACGCGTTCGCGAGCGGTGGTTCGCAGGGATACGACCACAAGGTGCTCGGCATCACCGCGCGCGGGGCGTGGGAATCGGTGAAGCGGCACTTCCGTGAGATCGGCATCGACGTCATGACCGAACCCTTCACCGTGGTCGGCATCGGCGACATGTCCGGTGACGTGTTCGGCAACGGCATGCTCTACACGCCGCAGATCAAGCTCGTCTGCGCGTTCGACCACCGCCACGTCTTCGTCGACCCCGATCCCGACCCCGCGACGTCGTTCGCGGAGCGCCGGCGCCTGTTCACGACGCCCGGCTCGACGTGGGCCGACTACGACCGAACCCTCATGTCGGCGGGGGCCGACGTGCTCGACCGAAGCGCGAAGAGCGTCACGCTCTCGCCCGAGGCCAGGACGGCGCTGGGGATCGGTGACGACGTGCCGGCGAGCATGACGCCTGCCGACGTGATCCGCCACGCGTTGCAGGCGCCTGTCGACCTGCTCTGGAACGGCGGCATCGGCACCTACGTGAAGGCGACGGACGAAGGGCACACGGAGGTCGGCGACCGGGCCAACGACCCGGTCCGGGTCAACGGTGACCAGGTCCGCGCCAGGGTCGTGGGCGAGGGAGGCAACCTCGGATGCACCCAGCGGGGACGGATCGAGTATGCGGCTTCCGGCGGCCGAATCAACACCGACTTCATCGACAACTCGGCGGGCGTCGATACGTCGGACCATGAGGTGAACATCAAGATCCTGCTGGGTCTCGCCGTGCAACGCGGGGAGCTGATGCTCGATGCGCGCAACGAGTTGCTGCAGGCGTGTGCCGACGACGTGGTCACCCACGTGCTCTACGACAACTACCAGCAGGCCCAGATCCTCTCCCAGGAGGTCGAGGTCAGCGCCCAGCGCGTCGAGGCGTACGAGGATCTGATGCAGCAGCTCGAGGCCGGTGACGGCGAGCTCGAGCGTGATGTCGAGTTCCTGCCCTCCTCCGAGGAGATGATCGAGCGGCGCGCAGCCGGCGAGGGGCTCAGGCGTCCGGAGCTCGCGGTGCTCCTCGCGTACGCGAAGCGATCGATCTTCGCCGCGTTGGCCGATTCCGACCTCCCGGATTCGCCCTACCTGGCGCAGGACCTGCGTGCCTACTTCCCGGACGAGATCGTCGAGCGATTCGGGCGCCTGATCGAGCAGCATCCGCTCCGGCGCGAGCTCATCGGCACGATCGTAGCGAACGACGTGGTCAACTCGCAGGGCATCACCTTCGTCTCGCGCATGGTGACCGAGACGGGCGCGAGCCCCTCCGAGGTCGTCCGGGCCTTCCGGATCGCCCGCGACGTGACCGGCGCGGTACAGCGGTGGGCAGACGTCGAGGCGCTCGACGGCCTGATCGATCCAGGCATCCAGAACGAGCTGATGACCGGCGTCGACTGGCTGGTCGAGACCTCGTCTCGGTGGTACCTGGTGCACGCGACCGGCAAGCATCTGGCCGAGGCGGTCGACGACGCGCGAACGTCGTTCGAGGAGCTCTCGGGTGTGATCGACCAGATCGGACCTGAGGCGTGGCGCGAGGAGCACGAGCACGCCGCCCGACGGCTCGAGGCAGAGGGCGTGCCCGCGGCGATCGCACGCCGGCACGCCTTCCAGGCCGAGCTCGTGCACGGGCCCGACATCATCACGGTCGCGCACACGACCGGACGCACCGTGCTCGAGGTGGCGCGGGCGTTCTTCCTGCTGGGCGAGCGCCTGCAGCTCGACTGGCTCGAGAAGCAGGTCGAGGCGATGCCGGGAGGTTCCCGCTGGCAGCGCTGGGCGCTTCAGTCGATGGAGGACGATCTCTTCACGCTTCGCCGCAGCCTCGCCGAGACGGTGCTCGACGAGTGCGGCGGCCTGCCGATCGACGAAGCCGTGGAGAAGTTCCTCGAGACACGCGACGACGCGTTCACGCGGCTGCAGCGATTCATGAGGAGCCTCGCGGTCGACGGCATGGGCGATCTCGCCCAGCTCACGGTGGCGTTGCGGCAGATCCGTTCGTTGATCGGCTGACCGTGCCTTCGGGAAAGCGCCTCGCGGCGCCGGAGGGTCAACCGCCGTAGAACATCACGGTGACCCAGGTTCGGCCACCCTTGCTCACCACGCCGATCCCGGCGCGGCCGTAGCCGTTCCTCAGGATGTTGCCGCGATGCGAGGAGCTCGCCATGAAGAGCTTGTGGACCCGGCGCACCGTGCCCGCCATGCCGACGTTCTCGCCCCAGACGGAGGGGTGCCACCGCCTGACGAGCCGGTACAGGTTCGCCGTGTGGTAGACGGTGCCGCGTTCCGCCATCCGCCGGGAGTGTTGTAGCGCATCCCTGGAGAGACGCCAGTTCAGCTCGAGGGCGCGCAGCCCGTTGTTCCGGCGCGCCGAGTTCGTCAGCGTGAGCATCTTGCGCCGCATCTCCTGCGGGGAGGTCGCACCCGAGGTCATGGGAACGGCCGCCACGAGCACGGCAGCGAGCACGATGCTGGTTAGGAAGGTCTTCGCACCCCTCATGCGATCGCACGACCCTAGCGAGGCTCGACCTCCCCGTCACCTCCTTTGGTTGACTCGAAGGGGAACTCCGCGCCGAGGTTCCCTGGGCAGGAGGCGAAACGGTTTTGAAGAAATCTCGCGACCGATCGTCAGATCGGCTGCCAGGTCGCGAGGCCGTCGTCCCCCGCCCCGACGCGGCCGTACGCCTCGGCGAAATGTGTGGGGGCGATCGTGGTTCGGGGGTGGGAGAGCAGTTCGGCGAGCACGACGCGACGAGTGGCGGCCGCCTGTGCGGGGATCGTGTCGGTCCCCGACGGCCAATCGGGATGGGGGATCTGGATCGGATGGTTGAACACGTCGGCGGTGATGATCGCCCGTTCACCTCGGGAACGGAGTCGCACGATCTGATGCCCCGGCGTGTGCCCGGGGGCGTGGCGGATCTCGACGCCGTCGGCGAGCACGTGATCCCCATCGAGCACCGTGAGCTGCCCGGCCCGCTCGAGCGGCTGGAGCAGGAGCGAGTCGATCACCCGGTCCTCGTCGTCGGCGCGAGCCAGCTCCGTCTGCCACTCGCGATCGGCCCGCTGCAGCAGGTAGGTCGCGCGGGGGAAGGTGGGCGCCGGCTCGCCGTCCTCGTCGCCGAAGAGCACCGTGCCGCCGAGATGGTCGTCGTGCACGTGGCTGAGCACGACCGTGTCGATCGAGTCGGGAGGAGTGCCCGCCTCGCGGAGTGCGTCGAGCAGTCGGCCCGGGGCGCCGAACCACTCGGGACCTGGTGCTCCCTGGCGCCCGACGCCGGTGTCCACGAGCACCACCCCGCCGGGATGGCGGACGAGCCAGGCTCGAACGTGCAGTCGCCAGACGCCCGCCTCTCCGTACACGCCGGGCGCACGGTCGCGGAACGCCTCGAGCGCCTTGGGGGGAACGTCGGGGAAGGAATCGGTGATCTGCCCTTGGAGATCGCGGAGACCGTCGAGCAACGCCAGGACCTCGATGTGTCCGACGGTGAGCGGGCTCGCGAGCATCGACCAGCGAGTCTATCCGCGACGGAACGACCTCGGGCGCGTGCGTGAGTATGCGGCAACGGGCCGCTAGGCTCGGCCGAGAGACCCCCGAACGGAGGACACCGGGATGAGCACCGCTCGCAGATGGATCCGAAGCGCCACCCTGCTGGCCGGACTCACCCTGCTGCTGGCGGGGTGCCTCAAGCTTGACATGGCGCTCACGATCTCGCCCGACGACACGGTGGACGGCGAGATGGTGTTCGCGGTCAACAAGGAGCTGCTCGAGCTGACCGGTCGGAGCGTGGGCGACCTGCTCGACGGCGCGGCCGTGCCCGACGACGTTCCCGGCGCCACCCAGGAGCCCTACGAGGATGATCGATTCGTCGGCACACGCGTGCTGTTCGAGGACGTCGCCCTCGAGGACATGCAGGAAGGATCCGCTCCCGACGCCCTGTCGATCCAACGCACGGGCGACACGTACGAGGTCAGCGGTGTGATGGACCTCACCACCGACGATGCGGCGCTGGAGGGGAACCCGTTCGAGGACCAGTTCACCGAGACCTTCGACACGGCGGAGCTCCGGATCGCGATCACGTTCCCCGGCGAGGTGCTCGAGACCAACGGCCAGGTGGACGGCACCACGGTCACGTGGGACCCGGTGTTCGGCGAGCGCACGGAGTTGCAGGCGGTCGCGTCTGCGTCGGGTGACGACGTGGAGGGTGACGAGGGCGCCCAGGGAACGGAAGGAACGGAGGCCGCCGGGGCCTCGGAGGAAGAAGGGTCCGGCGGGAACGCGTGGCTGTACGCGATCCTCGGGCTGGTCGTCGTCGGCATGGTCGTCGGCCTGTTCCTGATGATGCGGCGACGTGGGGTCGACCAGCCGGACGCAGGGGCGCAGCATGACGAGGTGACGGCTCCTCTGCCTGCGGCAACGCCGGAACCACCCCCGACCCCGGCGCCGCCACCGCCGCCGGCGTCGACCGAGCCACCGACGCCGAGTGACGGGCCGGGTGACGCTGCCGGGCCTCGCTGAACGGTTCGATCCGATCAGGGTGCTCGCGCGTTCGTCGCGCGGGCTCGAGCCGCATACGATATGGGGCCGCACCACCTCGAGCCCGAAGGGAGTTCTGTGACTTCCACCGACATCGCACCGACGCCGGAGGTGTTCGTCCGACCGGACGGGAAGGAGAAGGTGACCGGGTCGGGTCGCTATACGGCCGATCTGACGCTGACCGGCCAGGCCCACGCGAAGTTCCGATACGCGGACCACCCGCACGCTCGCATCCTGCGCATCGACACCTCGAAGGCTGAGACGCTGCCGGGGGTGGTCGCGGTGGTCACGCAGGACGATCTCCCCGACGTCCGCTTCGGTGGGTTCGTGCAGGACCGTACCCTCTTCGCCAAGGACGTCGTCCGCTTCGAGGGCGAGATCGTCGCCGGGGTCGCCGCCCTCACAGAGGAGATCGCGGTCCATGCCACCCGACTGATCGAGGTCGAGTACGAGCCGCTGCCCGCGGTGAGCGACTTCGTCGCCGCGATGGATCCTTCCTCCCCGCTGATCCATCCCGATCTCGCTTCCTACGAGAAGGACGAGAACGTCGTCGCCGACGGCAACACGATGGCGTACTCCACGATCGTGAAGGGCGATGCCGACGCGGCGATGGCCGAGGCCGACGTCGTGGTGAAGGGCCGCTACGTCTCCGACGCGTCACAGGGCGTTCCGATCGAGCCGCGCGCCGTGGTCGCGCAGTGGCAGGGGGACGAGGTGACGATCTGGTCCTCGACCCAGGTGCCCTACGCGGCCCGGTCGGGCGTCGCCCAGACCCTGCAGGTTGCCGAGGCGAACGTGCGCATCGTGGTGCCCTTGCTCGGCGGCGGCTTCGGTGCGAAGTGCGACCTGCACTTCGAGGCACAGGTGGCGGCGCT
>JBGGNG010000125.1:0-4852 GCA_041287635.1 Actinomycetota bacterium
ACCGAGACGTACGTGGCCGTGCGCATGGCGATCGAGAGCTGGCGCTGGGCCGACGTGCCGTTCTACATCCGAGCGGGGAAGTCGCTACCGGTCACGGCGACCGAGGTGATCGTGGAGCTGAAGCGGCCCCCACGCAACGTCTTCGGCGAGCGCGTGCCCGGGCACCCGAACCACGTGCTCTTCCGCCTCGGCCCCGACGTGAGCATCAACCTGGGAGCGCGCACGAAGGTGCCCGGGGACGAGATGCAGGGCGAGGACGTGGAACTCGTTGCCCACCACCAGCCGGGCGAGCGCATGGAGCCGTACGAGCGCCTGCTCACCGATGCGATGATGGGCGACACCGAGCTCTTCTCCCGCCAGGACATCGTGGAAGCCTCGTGGCGCGTCGTCGATCCGATCCTCGACGACGCCACCCCGGTCCACCTGTACGAGCCCGGAACCTGGGGGCCGGAGGCCGCCGAGGCCCTGATCGAGGGCAACGGCGGTTGGCACGACCCGCGCCCGCCCGGGTGAGGGGTCGAACCTAGCTCGCCGCGGGTGGCTCGGGCATGAGCTCGGGGATCACGACCTCGTCCGTGCGGTCGTCGATCCGCTGATCGATCGAGGCGGCGAGGGCGCCGATCACGTCGAGGGACTCGCTGCACGTCCGCCGGAGCGCCTCGAGCATGTCGTTGCGCTGCGAGGTCAGGTCAGCCAGAGACCGCTCGGAGTCCTCGCGCATGCGCCTCGCCGATTCCATGGCCGCGGTGCGGGCTTCGACCCCTTCTCGCCGAACGCGATCGGCTTCGTTGCGTGCGTCGGACAGGATCCGCTCCGCCTCGACCCGCGTCTCCGTTCGGACCGCCTCGACCTCTCGATCGAGGCCCATCAGGAGCTCCGTCACACGCCCCGACACCTGCTCGTAGGTCGCCGACTCGACCGACGTGCGGTCCCTCAGGGACGCATCCCGCTCGAGCAGGGCCGCGTCGCGTTGCTGCGCGATCGCGTCGCGCTCGCTGAGCGCCGCGTCACGCTGTCGGTGGGCCTGCTCGGCCTCGGATCGCAGGTGCCCCTCCAGGTTCTGGACGGTCTGCAAGCTGGTGGTCAGTCGCTTGATGTACTCGAGGACCTGCTGTTGGTCGAACCCGCGCCTCGTCGTCCTGAAGCCCGGCGCGGGGGCGGGGCTGGGCGCCGCGGGATGCATCGCGGGAACGGATCCGGTGGTATCCATCGACTGCGCTCCTGGGGTCGGGGGGAAGGGGAACGGCGTGACAGGAACGTAGTCGCGCGGCGCTGTTCGCGCTAGTGGCCGATGGTCGGGAATCTCGCTCCATACCCCACTCGGCGGCGATCGGACCGAGTGGCCGCGGGGTGGCTGCTGCCGGGACCCCGCGGCCAATCGATCCTCAGGTCGCCGCGTGCAGGTTGGAGAACCCCCCCGGGTCTCTCACGGCGACGGAGCGAGCGTGGCAGATGCCGCCACGACGCGCAGTCGACCGTTCGGGGGAGATCCGGACCCTTCCGGCCGTCGGACGGACGTGCCACACGATCGAGCGCTGGTGCGTCGGCCTACCGATCGTCGAACATCGCGACGACCACGGCGATGCACGCGATCAGGGCGAGAACGACGAGGACCACGGTGGACATGGGGATGTGCCTTCCCGCATATGGCCTGTTCCGAAACGGCACGTCGAGGGTACGTCCGTGCCGCCACCGAGGGTAGGGCCGGATAGCCGACACCGGGTCGGCCGACACACCGCCCGATCACTCCACGAGGCGTTCAGGTCACCCGGAGGCCCAGAGCTGGATCGCGTTCCCTTCGGGGTCGCGGAGCTGCGCGAACCTGCCGTTGGGGTACTCCTCGCCGTCGACCGCGACGTCGACTCCTTTCGCGCGCAACTGGTCGACCAACGCGTCGAGATCACGCACGCGGAAGTTGATGCCCCAGCCGGCTCGTCCGATGACGGGGCTTTCGGCCGCGTCGGCACCGAACGGAGCGAACACCGTCGGCCCGGCGCGCTGGGTCCACACCTCGCCGTCGTACGAACTCGGCGGCAGCGTCACGCCGAGGACGTCGGCATACCATGCGGCGAGCGCCCCGGGATCGTCTGCAGTGAAGAAGAAGCCACCGATACCCTCGACGCGTTCCATGCGACGCTCCCTCCCGGCCGGCGCCGTGCGACGCTATCGCAGTCGCCACGCCCGACGGAAGCCCTCGTCGGTCGCGGCTCCCGGTGCCCGATGGCATGATGCATCGACTGCCACCGTCACATGGAGGGGGAGGTCATGCCGAGGATCTACTCAATCCGTCCGACGCTCAGCCTGAAGGGGCGCCGCTTCCAGGGGCTGCGGGGATTCACGGGCAAACCGTTCCATCCGCCGCTCACCGACTTCCCGGTCGTGTGCTACGTGCTGGCCGCGGTGTTCGACGTGATCTCCTACATCGCGCCCGCCGACGACGCGAAGGCCCACGACTTCTTCGCGGCGGCCACGTTCGTGATGGTGGCCGGCTACATCGTCGGCCTCGGCGCGGCGCTCACCGGCTTCCTCGACTGGTGGAAAGGCATCCCCCGGGATCGCCGGTCGGGCCCGATCGGGAAAGCGAAACACACCCAGGTGTGGCGAACGATCAACTGGCACGCCACGGTGATGATCGCGGTCACGCTCATCACGCTCGCCGACCTGCTGCTGCGGATCCCGAACTTCGACGAGGGCCAGACCCAACTCGCCTGGCTCGTGCTCTCGTTGCTCGCCGCGGCGCTCGTGGCGTTCGGGGCCGCCTACGGCGGCACGCTCGTCTTCGAGTACGGCTTCAACGTGGAGAACGTCGACGAGGTCTGGAAGGAGTCCGAGGACGACCACGTGCGCGGCGAGCGTCCTCGCCGCTGAGGCTACGTCTTCCTCGCGGACGACGTCTTCTTCGCGGACGACGTCTTCTTCCCGCTCGAGCTCTTCTTCGCGGGAGACTTCTTGGCCGAGGACTTCTTCGCTGGGTTCTTCTTCGCGGACGACGCCTTCTTCCCGCTCGAGCTCTTCTTCGCGGGAGACTTCTTGGCCGGACTTTTCTTCGCCGACTTCGCCGACGCCTTCTTCCCCGCGTTCGACTTTCGCTCCCTGGCGAGCGCCGTGCCTCCGATCGCCGCGCCGACCGCGGCCGCGCCCGCGGCGGCGAGCAGCGGGTTCTCGGCGACCGTGGCCGCCACCTTCTTCGCACCCGAGCCGACGGCGGACGCGGCGTCTCCCGCCTTGTCGGTCACGGTCTCGATCGCTGACTGGTTCTGCGTCTCTGCCATGTCACGCCTCCTGTTCGCTCTGCGTTGCCACTGCTTCGAGGATCTTGGGCACGAGCAGGCCGAGTGTGAACGCACCGGCGACCACCAACGCCGGCTCCTGACGTGCGAACGCAGCCGCCTGCTGGGCGAGACGCTTGCCGTCCTCGACGAGGTCCTCGGTGTCTGCGGTCGCGAGGTGTGAGGCGAGACGGTCCGCCTTGGCGGCCACCTCGTCGACGATGTCGGCCTGGCCGTGGTGACCCTGCGCGCGCAAACTTGTGCTCGACGCGCGCATCGCGACCGCGAAGGCCTTCACCTCGACCGCCGTGCGACTCGAGCGAGCGTCGACCTCGGCGCGGACACGGTCGATGGCGACGGCTCCTGCCGCCTCGGCCATCACCTTTCCCGCGTCCTGCAGGCCCTCCACACGTTCCTCGACGCTCATACCACTCCATCGTTCGGGGTCCATCGTTCGGGATCTCTTGCATGCCTTCCCCGCCACGTGCTCCCGAAACATCGCCTCCGAGGCGTGCGCGGCGCAGAAGTAGGGAAGGACACGTCGGCATCACTTCGGAAGGGGGCAGCGATGGCAACGACGACCGACGGTGGGACGACAGGACGGCGCGACGAGCCGATCTCCGGATTGCTGCGCTCGTTGGTGGCCGACGTCGGTCTCATCGCACGTCGGGAAGCAGAGCTCGCGAAGATCGAGCTCAAGGAGAAGGCCTCGAAGGCGGGGGTCGCGATCGGCCTACTCGTCGCGGGTGCGGCGTTCGCGCTGTACGCGCTGGGGGTGCTGATCGCCGCGGCCGTACTTGGCCTCGCGATCGTGCTGCCGGCTTGGGCCGCCGCATCGATCGTGGCCCTCGTGCTGATCGTGATCGCCGCGGTGCTGGCGCTGATCGGGCGGGCGAAGCTTCGCGAGGGAGCGCCCTACGCCCCGACCCGCACGCTCGCGACCGTGGAGGAGGACATCGGATGGATGCGACGAGAGACGGAACAGCTGAAGACACTCGAGTAGCGCAGATCCGCAGCGACATCGTGGCCGCCCGGGCCAGGGTGGTGGAGACGATCGACGCCCTCGAGTACAAGGCCGACGTCCCGGCGAGGCTCGCCGACGTGCTCGGCTCGGCGGCCTCGGGGATCGCCGCGCGGGTGCTGGGACGCGACTCGTCGCCGACGACGTCGGAGGACCCCGCCACGACATGAGGAAGGGGCCGCACGGGCGCGGCCCCTTCCGGTCCTCCTCTGCCTTCCTCGGTCAGAGGCGGACGTACGGGTCGTAGTAGCTGCCGACCCTCGAGCGATACTCGTCGGAGCGATGGTCGATGCTCTCGTCGAGCTCGGGTGAGTCCTTGATCTGGTCCTTCGTCAGCCGGACCACGACCTTGTGGTTGTCGAGGTCGATCGCCTCGATCGCGCGGGCCGGGAGCATCACCTTGCGGCCGAAGATCCAGGGGCCGGTGTCGACCACGATGTACGAGGATCCGACCTCGTAGGTGGCCTCGTCGATCTTCCCGATGTCGCCGTCGGTGGCTTCGACCGTGAAGCCCTCGACGTCGATCGGCTCGACCGCGCTGGAGAAGCTCCAGAGGTTCGTG
>JBGGNG010000126.1:0-8317 GCA_041287635.1 Actinomycetota bacterium
GCAGGAGCTCCGCATCGACCTGCCGGTGAAGGCGTTCGTGCCGCCGGGCTGGGTCGCCCAGGAGGCGCTGCGCCTCGAGCTGTACCGGCGCATCTCGCTGGCTCCCGACCACGCCACGCTCGAGCAGATCCGCAACGAGACGATCGACCGTTACGGCGCGCTGCCCGACGAGGTCGAGACGCTGTTCGCGATCGCGTCGCTGCGCGTGACCGCCCGAGCGCTCGGGGTCGAGGAGATCTCGACGTTCCGCGATCAGGTGCGCCTCAAGCCGGTGACGATCCCAGAGGACCTGCTCACCGACCTGCAGGAGCGTGTCTACGGGTCGTCGTACGCCCCCGAGTCGCAGACGTTGAACCTCGTTCCCGAGCGCGTCTTCGGCACGGACCTGGTGGCGTTCGTGGAACGCTGGCTGCTCGAGGCGGCGACGGGGGACCGGGTGCTCCCCACGCCTGCTCCCATGTCCGGCGCCTGAGCCCGCATGACGTTCGTGTGTCGGCGCAAGCCGGCAGCGCCCGAGCCCGTAGACTGGTCCGTCGTGGACTCCCGAACGCTCCGCCTCATCGCCATGCCCGTGATCGCCGCCGCCTTCCTCGCGGCCTGCAGCTCCGGCCCGTCGGCGGCCGCGACCGTCGGCGAGACCGACATCACCGACGAGCAGCTCGCCCAGGAGGCGAAGCTGTTCACGTTCCTGGCCGCGCTGAACCAGCAGGAGTGCGGCGGACCGGCGCCGGAAGGCGACACGCAGGAGGCGGCGTGCAACCGCTTCACGCTCGGCAACATGATCCAGGGCACGTTCATCACGGACTACGCCGAGGCGAACGACGTCTCGGTCGAGGCGTCCGAGGTCGACGACATCATCGCGAACCTCGACGAGGAGCTCACCGCCGAGGCGGTCGACGCCGAGCTCGAGAAGCTCGACCTCACGCGCACCGACCTCGAGGGGTTGGCCAACGAGGTCCTGCTGTTCCAGGCGGTGCAGGGCGCCGTCGCGGAGGAGGAACTCGACGACGAGCAGCTGCAGCAGGTCTACGACGACGAGATCCTGCGCTTCACCACGATCGAGGCCCTGCACATCCTGGTCGACACCGAGGCCGAGGCGCAGGACGTCTACCAGCAGGTCACGGCCCCCGGGGCGACGCAGAAGACGTTCGAGGATCTCGCGAAGGACGTCTCGATCGACACCCAGTCGGGGGCCAACGGCGGGAGCCTCGGCCAGGCGGTGGCCACGAACTACGTGCCCGAGTTCGGGGAAGCGGCGGTCGCGCTCGAGCCCGGCACGATCTCCGAGCCCGTGCAGAGCGAGTTCGGCTGGCACGTGATCTACATGGTCGACAAGCAGGTGACGCCGTTCGACGAGGCGAAGACGCAACTCGTCGAGGGGGAGCAGGGCACCCTGTTCAACGCGTGGATGCGCGATCAGGCCGAGACGCAGGGCGTCGAGGTGAACCCGAAATACGGGAACTTCGACCTTGACACCCTCACCGTGGTCGCCGTGAACAGCACCGACCCCAGCGCGTCGAGCGGCCCCGCCGACGGCGCCGCGAGTTCCGGCGACGAGGGCACGCCCGCGCCGTGACCGAGACGCCCTCGCGCTCGGGCGACCTGCTCGCCCACGTCCCCGAGGGCCCCGTCCCCAGCTCGCAGCAGGGCGAGCGTCTGCTCGACCTCGTGCGCGTGATGGCGCGACTGCGCGGCCCGGGCGGGTGCCCGTGGGACGCCGAGCAGACGCATCGGTCGCTCGCCCGACACCTGCTCGAGGAGACGCACGAGCTGCTCGAGGCGATCGACGCCGACGACGACGACGCGATGCGCGACGAGCTCGGCGACGTGCTGCTCCAGGTCGTCTTCCACGCGCAGATGGCCGCCGACGACGGGCGTTGGGACGTCGACGACGTCGCGCAGGGTCTCGTCGAGAAGCTCGTGTACCGCCACCCGCATGTCTTCGGCGAGGTCGAGGTGGCCGGCGCCGACGAGGTGCTCGTGAACTGGGAGAAGCTCAAAGCCGCGGAAGCCGGGGAGCGCACGGCGGTCGACGACGACATCCCGGCCTCGCTCCCGTCGCTCGCGCGAGCGGCGAAGGTGCAACGTCGCGCGGCCGGGTGGGGGTTCGAGTGGCGCTCGGCCGACTCGGCCGTCGAGGCGCTCCGCGAGGAGGTCGACGAACTCGCGGGGGCGACCGACCCGGCCAACGCGGAGGAGGAGGTCGGCGACGTGCTCTTCGCGACCGTGGCGCTCGCGCGGAAGCTGGGCGTCGACGCCGAGAGCGCCCTGCGCCGCACGGTCCGCACGTTCTCCGAGCGGTACGAGCGGTTCGTCGCGCTGGCGGCCGAGCGAGGACTCGACGTCGAGACCGCCGATGAGGCGACCCTGCGCCGGCTCTTCCGGGAGGCCCGCGGGTCGTGAGCGAGGTCGTCGGGCCGACGAGGGATCAGATCGACGCCGCCCGCGAGCGCATCGCGCCGCACGTGCGTCGCACGCCGGTGCTCGACGTGGCCGCAGCCACGTTCGGGATCTCGTGGCCGTTGACGCTGAAGCTCGAGCTGCTGCAGGTGACCGGCTCGTTCAAGCCGCGCGGGGCGTCCAACCGCATGCTCACGGCGGGCGTGGGGCCCGCGGGCGTCGTGGCGGCGAGCGGCGGCAACTTCGGGTTGGCCGTGGGCCACGCCGCCCGCGAGCTTGGGCACCACGCCGAGATCTTTGTCCCCTCGACGTCGCCCGCCGCCAAGATCGAGAAGGTCCGAGCGACCGGCGCCGACGTGCGGGTGATCGACGGCTACTACGACGACGCGTCGGCCGCGGCCACCCAGCGGGCAGCCGAGACCGGCGCCGCCTGGATGCACCCCTTCGACCAGCCCGAGGTCGTGGCGGGGCAGGGCACGATCGGGCTCGAGCTCTCCGAGCAGGCGCCCGATGCCGACACGGTGCTCGTCGCGGTCGGCGGGGGAGGGCTGATCGCGGGCATCGCATCGTGGTTCGCGGGTCTCGACCTGCGTGTGATCGGGGTGGAACCGGTCACGTCGAGGTGCCTGCAGGCTTCCCTGGAGGCGGGTGGGCCGGTCGATGTGCCGGTCTCGGGACGAGCCGCCGACTCCCTCGGCACGCGCCGGGCCGGCGACATCGCGTTCGCGGTCGCGAGCGCCGGCCACGTCGATCACGTCGTGCTCGTCGACGACGACGCGATCCTCGAGGCCCAGCGCGCGATCTGGCGGGAGCTGCGCATGTTCGCCGAGCCCGGTGGGGCTGCTGCCCTGGCCGCGGTGATGTGCAGGGCGTACACGCCGGAGGCCGGGGAACGGCTCGTCGTGCTGGTCTGCGGCGCGAACGGCGACCACACCGATGTCATCGGGTCCGCCCCGGACTAGACGCAGCACGACGGTCGGTATCCTCACCGGGCGATGACGACCGACTACGAGCGCGCGTTCGCGTTCCAGACGTGGGTGATGGCTCGCACGTCCACGAGACAGGAGCCCATCCCCTGGGGCACGGCCTTCTTCCATGACGGGTTCCCGCTGCGCTACGACGCCAACATGGCGATCGCGGATCGCGCGCTCGGCGGAGCGTCGGCCGACGATGTCGTGAGGGTCCTCGACGAGCTCTACGGTGGGTTCCGCCACCGCGAGGTCGAGTTCGCGTCGGTCGAGGACGCCGACTCGATCGCGATGGGCATGGTCGAGCACGGTTACGCCCTCGAGCAGATGGTGGTGATGGCCCACCGTCGCGACGCCGACCGAGACCCCGAACCCGGTGTGGTCGAGGAGCTGGCGTTCGACGAGATGGAGCCGTTCATCGCCGAGATGACCAGGCGCGAGCCGTGGGGCTCGGAGCCCGGCATCGCCGAGACGCTGGCCGCGTTCCGCCGGGTGCTGGTGGAGGGTGTCGGCGCTCGCTTCTTCGCGCAGCGCATCGACGGGCGCCTCGCAGGCTCGTGCGATCTCTACGTGCACGGCGACGTCGCCCAGATCGAGGACGTGAACACGCTCGAGGAGTTCCGTGGGCGGGGTGTCGCTCGCAACGTGGTGTCTCGTGCCGCCGAGGAAGCGCGCACGGCAGGCGCCTCGTTCGTCTTCCTGTTCGCCGATGCGCAGGACTGGCCGCGGCACCTGTACGGACGGCTCGGCTTCGACCCGATCGGTCACTCGCGCCTCTTCACGCGGTTCCCGCATGGCCAGGCGACTCGGGACGCCAAATCCCCGGCCGCCGGGTAGGCGTCGGCTACCATCGTCCTCCGATGTCTTCGATCGAGTCCGTCCACGCCCGCGAGATCCTGGATTCCCGCGGCAACCCCACCGTCGAGGTCGATGTCTGGCTCGACGACGGCTGGTTCGGTCGCGCCGGCGTGCCGAGCGGCGCCTCGACCGGCGAGCATGAGGCGCTCGAGCTCCGCGACGGCGGGGAGCGGTTCGGCGGCAAGGGTGTGCTCGGCGCGGTCGCGAACGTGAACGAACGCATCGCCGAGGCGCTGAACGGCGCCGACGCGTTCGACCAGCGCGGCGTCGACGCGGCCCTGCTCGCGCTCGACGGCACCGACGCGAAGTCCGAGCTCGGCGCGAACGCCGTGCTGGGCGTCTCGATGGCCGTCGCGAGGGCAGCCGCCGATGCGAACGGGCTGCCGCTCTACCGCTACCTGGGCGGCCCCAACGCGCACGTGCTGCCGACCCCGATGATGAACGTGATCAACGGCGGGGTGCACGCCGACAACGAGCTCGAGCCCCAGGAGTTCATGGTCATGCCCGTCGGCGCCGCGTCGTTCAGCGAGGCGCTGCGGTGGGGCGCGGAATGCTTCCACGCGCTCAAGGGGTTGCTGCACGACGAGGGCCTGGCGACCGGCGTCGGCGACGAAGGGGGGTTCGCGCCCGAGATCGCGACGACGAGCGAGGCCCTCGAGTGGCTGATGCGCGCGATCGAGGCAGCCGGCCTCACACCCGGCGACGACGTCGCCCTCGCGATGGACCCGGCCACGAGCGAGCTGCGGACCGACGACGGCCGGTACCGGCTCGAGGGGTCCGACCGCACGGCCGACGAGATGGTCGTGTTCTGGTCCGACCTGGTCGACCGGTTCCCGGTCGTCTCGATCGAGGACGGCCTCGACCAGGACGATTGGGAGGGATGGCTGACGCTCACTCGTGCGCTCGGCACACGCGTGCAACTCGTGGGTGACGACCTCTTCGTCACGAACGGTGAGCGGCTCGAGCATGGCATCCGGGACGGCATCGCGAACTCGATCCTGATCAAGGTGAACCAGATCGGATCGCTCACCGAGACCCTCGACACGATGGCACTCGCGACGCGCAGCGGCTATACGAACGTGGTGTCGCATCGCAGCGGCGAGACCGAGGACACGACGATCGCCGATCTCGCGGTCGCGACGAACGCGGGGCAGATCAAGACCGGCGCACCCAGCCGCGGCGAGCGTACGGCGAAGTACAACCAGCTGCTCCGTATCGAGGAGGAGCTCGGCGACCAGGCTCGCTACTCGGGCGGGCGGTCGCTCTCGGGCGCCCCACCGGGGGTCGCGTAGGAGCATGAGCTCAGCGGTCCCTTCCCCGACCGCCGCGAGGCGAAGCGCGACGTCCACGCCCGACGTGGCTCGCGACCGACCCCCGCGGCGCCGCACGGCCGGCCGGCACGAGGTCGCCCGCGGCCACACGTCGCACCCACGCCTCACGGCTCGCGCCGCGGTGCTCGCGGTCGTCGCGTTGATCCTGCTGACGCTGGCCGTGGCGCCTCTGCGCGCCCTGCTCGATCAGCGCAGCAACCTCGCCCAGATGGAACGGCAGGCAGAGGAGCTGGCGTATCGCAACGCCCAGCTCGAGGCCCGCATCGACCGGTTCACCGACCCCACCTATCTGGAGCAGCTCGCCCGGGAGTGCTTGGGCATGGTTCGTCCCGGAGAGACCGCATTCGTGATGGTGCCGTCGCGGGGCGCACCGCCGACGCCCCGCTGCTGACGGGCGTCAGTCCTGCCCGTCGAACCTGATCATCGAGGACTCGGCCACCTGCTCGTAGCCGATGCGACGGTAGACCGCGTTCGAGGTGGGATTGGCGAGGTCCGTGTACAGGAAGCACGCTGCGGCGCCGCTGTCGAGCATGCGGGCGCTGACATCGGCGACGAGGTTCGAGGCGTAGCCGCGCCCTCGCTCGGCGGGTGGGGTGTACACGGGCCCGATGCGGGCGCCGCCGGGGATGCGGATCCAGCCGGTGAGCGAGACCGGCCTGCCGTCGACTTCCCAGAACGTGAATCCCCCCGCCGCGCCCGGCCCCATCCGGGCGTCGATCCCGCGTTCCATGTCGCCCTCGTCGCGCGGCATCGCCTGCAGCGCCTCTGCGGCGAATGCGTCCATCCACCCTCGGAGCAGTGTGCGATCGTCGGCGGTCGCGGCCCGTGCCGACCCGGCGGCGGGCCGAGGCGGTCGCACCGCCGTCAGCGCATAGACGCCCTGACCGACGCTGCGGCGCCAAGGGACTCCGGTCGCGGCGGTCCATGCATCGGCGAAGCGACTCGCCCACGGTTCGTTCGCTGTGAGGCCGGGCAGGTCGGGGTGCCCGTCGGCGAACGCCGCGACGAAGGCATCGATCACGCCGTCGCTCAGGGGATCCGCCAGGATCGCCGGGTACGGCGGCGTGCGCATCGCGGCGCCGACGACCCGGCCGGAGTCGGCGGCCACCCAGAAGAAGGCCTCGGGGTAGGTGTCCGGCCGGTCCACGAGCTGCTGCGCGATGCCGAGCGGCAGGTTGTTCGCGGCCGTGTCGCGCTCGAGCACCGGCGCGGCCGCGGCGAGGAACGACACGGCGTCGGGGAGCGGGGTCACCTGCATCGACGGATGCTACCGTCGCGAGCCACGCCGGCGCCGATTGACGGGTTCCTGCATCCCCGTCACACTGGCCGCCTCGCCCGGAAAGGCCGGGTTCGCAAGGGAAAGGGGCATCTGACATCGCTGAGATCGAGATCGGCGCGGTGATCGACGGCACCGTCGAGCGCATCACGCCATACGGAGCGTTCCTCAAACTCGAGGACGGCCGCCTCGGATTGGTCCACATCTCCGAGATCGACCGCAACTACGTGAAGGACGTGCACGAGCACCTGCGCGAGGGCGACGTCGTGCAGGCCAAGGTGCGGGCGATCAAGGAAGACGGCAAGATCGACCTCTCGATCAAGGCGCTGCAGGACCCCGCCCCACCGCGACCGCGTCGCGGTTCCGACCCGGAGTTCGAGCAGATGCTCAAGAAGTTCATGCGGCAGAGCGAGGAGCGCCTGGTCGACTACAAGCGCGCCGTCGAGCACAAGCGCAAGTAGCGCCTGTTCACGCCGGCCGAGCTGCCCACGCCTCGCGGCCGATCTCGTACGTGTGCTCGTCACACGCCTCGCCCTTGAACGTCGTGTGCACCGTGGCGACGAGGACCATGCCGAGACGCTCGGCGACTACGATCGACGCCGCGTTCCGGGTGTCGGTCACGGCGCGGACGGCGCCGACGCCCTGTCGCTCGAACGCGTAGTCCAGCAGCGTGTGCGCGGCCTCGGTCGCGTAGCCGTGCCACTGGTGCGAGCGGTCGACCGTGTACCCGATCTCGGCGGTCGCCGGGTCGCCCGCATCGAGCGCAAGCATGCAGTCGCCGACGAGCGCATCGTCGCGCACGCGCGCGATCGCGAACTGGAACGGCTCGCCGGGCACCCCCGGGTCTGCCCCCTCCATCTCGCCGACCAAGGCCTCCGCCTGCTCCACGGTGTAGTCCTGCCACGACTGGAATCGGGCCACATCGTCGTCGACGCGGTACGCATGGAAGGCTGCGACGTCGCGCGGGGCGAAGCGACGCAGCCGCAGCCGCTCGGTCTCGATCGAGGTGAAGGAACGGTCGCGCATCGGCGCAGCCTACCGGCGGTGAGCTACTCGCCCCTGGGAACATGGGCGCCATGACCGAGCCGATGCCGACCGCGCAGCGAGAGCTGCGTGCCGCCGACCTCACCGCCGTGCGCGACCAGCTCGGCCGAGACCCGACGACGCCGTTCACGGTCGTGGCGCGATGCACGGGAGGCCACCCGCTCGTGATCCGCAACGTGCCGATCGACGCGGCCGGGGACCCGTTCCCCACGACGTACTGGCTCACCTGTCCCGATGCCGTCAAGGCGATCTCGCGGGTCGAGTCAGAGGGATGGATCGCTCACCTGAACGAACGGATGACCGACGACCCGGGGTTCCACGCCTCAGTCGAGGCAGCCCATGACGCGTACGCGGCCGACCGGGCGACCGACCTCGCCGCCGCCGTCGCGTGGGGTGGCGTGGCCGGCACGCGCATCGGCATCAAGTGCCTGCACGCCCAC
>JBGGNG010000127.1:0-19077 GCA_041287635.1 Actinomycetota bacterium
GGTCGGGGCCGCGAACGCGAGTGCGGCGGTCGATGCGGGCCGTGACCCCGTCTCGACCGCCGCCGAACCCGGCGATGGGGCGGGTGCCGGTGGGAACAGCGCCTTCGGGACGACCGCGGCCGACACGGCGAGCGCCCCCGCCACGACGAGCAGTCCCGGGCCGGCCCAGTCGGGCAGGCGGGGGAAGCCCTTCCCCTTCAGGCGGGACCACCCCACCCACCCGACCCAGAGCGCGGCGAACAGCAAGACGACCGAGAGAGACTCGTCGACCGACCCCTGATGGGCGAGCATCACCGCGGCCTCGGGTCCTCAGGCGGACCTCCGACGCCCCATCGCTAGCGCCGCGATCGCGACGATGACGCCGATCGCGCCGAGGACGATGCCGACCATGCCCACGGTGCGTGCGCTCGACGCGGCGTCCTCGGCCGATGCAGCAGCCGCCTCGGCTGCGGCAACCCCGTCGGCGCTGCGCGTCGCTTCCTCGTCCACGCGCGTGGCGAGCTCCTCGTTCGAGGGGGCGTCGACAGCGGGGAAAGACACGGCCGCCACATCCTCGACCACCGAGAAGGTGTCGGGCCCCGAGGTCATCTCCTCGTCGACCTCTTCACCGTCGATCGTGCCGGTGAAGTGGAACGTGTACTTGCCGGGCTGCGACGGCACGAAGTCGGCCCGGTACTGGCCCGGTTCGCCGAAGACGAGCTCGCCGCCCTCGAAGAAGAACCACGGTTCCATGTCCATGGGCTCCGAGGTCTCGTCGCCGTAGGTGACCTCGACCTGGATGTCGCCGGGCTTCAGGTCGTTGACGGGCTCACCGTCGTGCTCGACGTGCAGATGCGCTGCGTTGGGCAGCCCCGCGTAGGCTGGCTCGTCGGCGAAGCCGATCGTGAGGACGAGGTCGCCCTCGCCGGCCTCGCCGTGAGCGAGGACCGGCGAAGACGGCAGCAGGATCATTCCGGCGACGGTCGCGCCGAGCGCGACGCGTGCCAAGGTGGAACGACGCATTGGTGCTCCTTCCCGAGATGCGGAGACACGCCGCTCGCGGGTGCGGGCCGGCGTGTGAAGCGGGGCTCAGGGGAGGGAGGGAGGAGCCCGGCTCGCGGCCGCTCGCATCGACGGGCGGCCCGGGGAGACGAACGGAACCGCCGCCACGGTGACCAGCGGACGGGGGACGTGGAGGGGGGCGACGCCGGAACGTGAGTCGGCCTCCTCGGCGACCCGGTCGGTCGCCCGAAGCACGAAGGCGCCGGCGACGGCCATGGCGACCTGCACCGTGATGCCGATCGCGAGCAGGGTCCCCTGGGCGAGGTCGTGGAGCGATGCCCCTGACGCGAGCCGCTCGCCGACCTCCATCGCGACGAACGTGATCGACTGCACCGCAGCAAGGACGACCGCATCGAACACGAACGAGCCGCGGCCCTCACGGTGGGAGAACCGGGCGAGGAACAACGCCACCAGCCCGATCGCACCCGCGAGCAGCGCGACCTGCGTCGCGTACGGCAGGTAGCCGTGCCCTGTGGCATGCAAGAGCTCCTCACGCGCGTGGGCGTGTGGCGCGCCGAGTGCGTAGGCCACCCAGTGCCCGAGCACGAGCCCGGCACCGGCGACGCCTGCCGTGGCCACGGTGCGTCGAGGATGCGTACCCCTCATCGCGTCGATTGTAGTGTTGGCGCCGACATCCGAGGGAGCGGGGGACGATGCAGGCCAGGGACGTTCGCACGGTCGGGGTCGTCGGGTGCGGCCTCATGGGCTCGGGCATCGTCGAGGTCGTCGCCCGCATCGGCGTCGACGTCGTCTACCTGGAGCCGAGCGACGGGCTCGTCGAGGCCGGCCGGGAGCGCGTCGAGACCTCGACCGGCCGCGCCCTCGAGCGCGGCAAGCTCACCGCCGAGGACCGCGACGCCATCCTGGGCCGCATCAGCGGCTCGACCGAGATCGCCGCGTTCGCGGGCGTCGACCTCGTGATCGAGGCCGCGACCGAGGATCCCGAGATCAAGCTCGAGACGTTCCGGACGCTGGACGAGGTCACGCGCGACGAGGTCGTGCTCGGCTCGAACACGTCGTCGATCCCGATCGCGACGCTCGGTGCAGTCACCGCTCGGCCGGACCGTGTGATCGGCATGCACTTCTTCAACCCGCCGCCGGTGATGGGGCTGGTGGAGCTCACCCCGTCCCTCTCGACCAGCGAGGAGACCGTCGCGTTCGCGCGAGGGTTCGGCGAGCAGCTCGGCAAGACCGTGGTCGTGGCGAAGGACCACGCCGGCTTCATCGTGAACCGGCTGGTGATCCCGTACCTGTGCGCGGCGATTCGGCTGCTCGACGAGGGTTTCGCGAGCCGCGAGGACATCGACACCGCGATGACGCTCGGCATGAACCACCCGATGGGGCCGCTGCGCCTCGCCGACTTCATCGGGCTCGACACCGTGTTGCAGATCGCCGAGGTGCTGCACGCCGAGTTCCGCGATCCGTCGTATGCACCCCCGCCGAGGCTCCAGCGCATGGTCGACGCGGGACACCTGGGCCGCAAGAGCGGTCGCGGCTTCTACGACTACTGACGAGGAAGCGAGGTGTTACGAGCTCGTTTCCCGAGCCGTTTCGGACCCTGGCTCGTGCGCGCACTTGGCAAGGACCTCCTAAGTGGGATCGCTGCGCGGACTACGGGCGTCCTTGCCTAGTTGCCGCGCGGAGCGCCACTCGTGTCACCCCCTTGGTGGGCGCGCGCAACGCGGTGATGCGTTGGCGACCGGTCCCGTCGGCGGCCATCGTGAAGACCTCGTGCGGCCAGTCGACGATGCGACTGAATGCGCTGCGGCTGCCGTCGCGAGCCCAGTCGGCCTCGTAGTCACCGGCGTCGTTGTTCGTGAGGCGCGTGAGCGCCGCCAGTGCTCCCCGCCGAGGTTGACCCGGCACGCACCCAGCGGTAGCGTCCGTCGCACCACGCGAGGGGGAGGTCTTTGGTGGGATGCCGGATCGTGCCACGGCTCGCTTCCGTAGTGACGATCGTGGCCGCCATCTCCGCCATGGCCCCGGCCGCGCAGGCGACCTACCCCGGCGCCAACGGCGACATCGCCTACCTGGCCCAGGGGTCCGACCTCGCGATCCGCGCTGTCGCCCCCGACGGGTCGGAGGATCACCGCCTGTCGATCGGGCGGCGTGATGCCGTCGACGCGGAGTACACGCCGGACGGCGGATCAGCGGTCATCGCGGAATGGGGCCGGCACGGCGGCCGCATCCTCCTCCAGGATCTCGCCACGTCGGCCCGCACGGACATCCTGCCGCGGGGAGAGGTGCCGGGTCAGGGCGACCCGTTCTCGATCGGCGTGTCGCCGGACGGTGGAAGCGTAGTGTTCTGCGTGTTCGGTCGCTCGCACGGCGGCCGTCTCTTCACGATCAACGTCGATGGGTCGGATCTCACGAGGATCTCCTTCGGCACGGACGATTGTCACGCCGACTGGGGGGTGAACGACCGCATCGTGGCGACCCAGGAGCTCGGCTCAGGAGAGCGTCTCGTGTTCCACATGGCCCCGGACGGGAGCGACCGACAGCCCGTGGTGACCCTTCCCGATCCCCCGGGGAGCTTCACCTTCTTCGCGGTGCCCACCTGGGCGCCCGACGCCTCGAGGATCGTCTTCGGCGCCCAGCGGAACACCCGTCAGTCGGACCTCTGGGGTGTCGATCCCGACGGCTCCGATCTCCTCAGGCTCACGACGACCAAACGCCGGCACGAGTACGGCCCGTTGTGGGCACCTGACGGCTCGGGCATCGTGTTCACGGCCGCTCGCGCCGGGCGGCGATCCAACTCGGCGCCAGGGGATCTCTTCCTCGCCGACCCCGACGGCACCGACGTCGTCCGTTTGACCGACACGAGACGGCGTGACGAGTACTCGAGGTCGTGGCAGGCGATCATCCCGTAGGGGGACGCCGAGCCCAGTTGTCCTCTCACGCGACTTCCACGAGTCCTGAGCTCGATCCTCGATCGTCCCGATCACTCGGGTGCCAACGCGAGCCGTTCCAGCGCAGGGCTGCTACTCGACTGGTCGAACGAATAGGCGACCACGTCGGCCGACGTGATGTACACGCTGTTGGTGATGAGCCAGGGCACCCACGGAACGACCTCTTCCATCAACCTTCGATCGAGAGCGGCCCAGCACTCGACACGCGCCTGTCCCGACTCGGCGGTGCACGCGGCGATGTCCTCATCCACGTTGGGCACCGTCGCCACGTCGTAGGCATACTTCCGCAGTAGCGAGTCCGGCGCCCCGACCAAGGGATCGTTGCAGCAACTCGGGAAGATGCTCTCGGAGCTGAACAGCGGCGTGGCGAACGTCACCGCGTCCGGGTAGTCCTTGCTCCACCCCAGCGCGACGCACAGGCCCATGTGCTCGGCGGGGCCGGCGCACTTCGAGTACATCGTCGAGGTGTTGAGCGCCTTCAGGTCGAGCGTGATGCCGATCTCCTCGAGGTTCTGCGCGATGAGTGAGGCCTGGCTCTGGAACACGTTTTGGTTGATCGTGAACGTCAGCACTCCCTCGCACGACTCGTCTATGCATCGCCCGCCGTCGTCGGCATATGCGGACTGCGCCATCTCATCACGAGCAGCCTCGGGGTCGCCGGCGGAGTCCGGCGTGGCGTAGGGGTCGTAGTCGACGAGGAGTTGGTCTTCCAAGCTGTTGGGCATGATGTGACCGGTCAGGGCTCCCTTGATCTCGCCGCCCAGCAGCGTCCTCAGCCCCTGCTTGTCGATCGCAAGGTTCACGGCCCTGCGGACATGCACGTCGTCGAAGGGCGGTTCCAAGACGTTCATCTCGATGTAGGAGACGTTGTCCGCCTCGAAGACGTGCAGATGCTCCTTCAAGGCCGGGTCGGTGGAGTACCGCTTGATGACGTCCGCAGGCGGCCCGCTATCGAGCACAACGTCGAGATCGCCTTGCTCGATCTTCGTGTGGAGGTCGTCGCTGTCGCCTCCGAAGACGATCTCGATCCGATCCACGTATGCCGGCCGCAGGGGATCCAGATCGGCGCTCCATGACGGGTTGCGAACCATGACGAGCGAGCGTCCCGGCACGTACCCGGAGAGCGGCTCCTGGTCGTCGGGGGGAACCGCGGGATCGAGCTGATTCGAGCCCTCGATCATGTAGGGCCCGGTGGCGATCAGGTACCTGCCGTAGTCGGCCGTGTGCCCTTCCGCCGCCCCCATGGGGGCGTTGCCCAGGGGCGGGATGGGCGCGCTGGCCGGCAAGGTGACCCGCTGGGGCAGGTCGCCTGTGGGCTCGGTCAGGGTGACCTCGAGCGTGCGGTCGTCCCCCGTCGAGAGCCCGGAGATCGTGCCGGCCTTACCCTGGGAGTACCGATCGAACCCCTCGATGACCGAGTAGTAGAAGGGGTATCCGCCGACGCTCGCCTTCGGGTCGGCCACTCGTTCCAGCGCCCTGACGAAGTCCCCGGACGAGACCGTCTCGCTCTCGTAGGGCGGAGCGTAGGCGATCCCGTCGGCGACCGTGAACGTCCAGGTCAGGCCGTCGTCCGACACCGTGGGGAGCTCGGTGGCCAAGTCGGGCTGTAGCTCGCTCCCACCCTCGGCCCCGGGCACGCCCTCGAACGAGAGGAGCGTGCGTAGCAGGCAGCATCGATAGAGCTCGCTCGAGGCGGACTCGTACTGCTTGGCCGGATCGAGGGCAGCCTGGAAGTCGCTGAGCATGGCGACCCGCAACGTGCCGCCGTTCGTTGGCGCGGCCGTGGGAGCCGGTGAACGTGCGTCGTCGCCGCTCTGTCCCGAGCAGCCGACCGCGATCACCGCGAAGCTGCACGCGAGCGCGAGCGATCGGAGACGCATCTCACCCCTTCCTACGACTTCCGACGATCGGATGGTGCGGCGAGTGCCGGTCAGTCGCCGCCGCCACACCCTCCGATCCTGATGTGGTACGTGCCGCTGAACACCTCGTCGGGAACGCCGAAGTCGACGGCGGACTCGATCACGTGGCGTCCGCACCCCTGTGTCGGGATCGTGAGGAACGTGCCGGTGAGCGACGTGCGGATCGGGCCGGTTCCGACGCCGATCGCGTCGAGGAAGCTGCCAGATCGCGACCTGATCGTGAACGCGCCGAGGTTGAAGGTCTTGCCACTGGTTCCGACACGGTCGCCGTCGACCTTCACCCACGAGGAAACCGGCGCGAATCCTGCGTCGGCCGCGGCGACCAGTTCCGCGTCCGTCGTGCCGTCGGCGGGGCTGAACGTGAACCAGGCCGCGTGGGAGAAAACGATCGGTGTGTCCGCCGGCACGTCGCACCACAGCTCGAGGTCCTCGGCGATCGGGGGAGCGATGAAGAAGCGACCGTCGACGACCGCGCCGCACGCTCCTTCGAGTGACGCGAGGAGCGGGCTCGGGCTCGAGCCGAGCGCCCACCTGCTGTACTCCCGTGCTCGGAACTGGTGCGTCCGGTGGATGCCGGCGACGCCTGCACGAGCCGGCATCGTGGCTACCATCAGGAGCGAGACCATCAGAGCGAGGAATGAGATCCGCCGAACCATCGCGTCCCCCATTAGTGGGTGCGGTTGGCGGGCAGCCGCTGGCGACCCTACCCCCGGGCGCACTTCTGCGCAACCCCCACACGCACGAGGGCGACCCCCGATCGGGAGCCGCGGTGCATGGCGTGCGCCGCGCTGTACGCGGGTTGCCTACGAAGTGAGTGCGGTGTCGCCCTCGAGCCAGCGATCGACGTCGGCGACCCATCGCGCCGCGCCGAGCTCGGCGAACCGCGTTCGTGCCTGCATCAGCGGCGTCGTGGCAACGTCGGTCTTCCCGAGCGCCAGAGCGCCCGCCCGAGCCCTGCGCGTGCATGTGCGGCCTCGACGACACATCCGCCCGCCGACGGCATCACCGGCTCGGTGCTCACGAGGGTCGGCGCCTGGACGACCCTACCTTGGGCGAGCCGGTGTTCACTCCGTGAACGAAACGGACCCGCCTTGCAGCGCGCGCGTTGTCCTGTAAGGCTTCGCTCGTGACGACCAAGGACAACGCCGCGTTGCTGGCGAACTCGGCGTTGTTCGTCGACCTCGCGCCGAAGGCGCTCGAGTTCCTGGCCGAACGCGCCATCCGACTCGACCTCGAGCGTGGTCACACGATCTTCCACCAGCGGGACGAGGGCGACACGCTCTACGTGATCGCGGATGGCCTCGTGAAGGTGTGGGTCTCGTCGGGGGAGGGCGGTGAGATGGTGCTCGCGACGTTGCGGAGTCCCGATGCGTTCGGGGAGCTCTCAGCCGTCGACGGGCGGCCTCGATCCGCCTCGGCGACGACCCTCGAGCCGACGACGCTCGTCGCGGTCGACCGGGCCACGCTCCTGGACGCGGTGCACCACCACCCCGGAGTGGCCGACGGCATGTTGAGCGCCCTCGGAGGTCTCGCCCGTCGGATCACCGAGCAGACGTCGGACCTCGTCTTCCTCGACCTGGCGGGGCGGCTCGCGAAGACGCTCGCGACGCTCGCCGACCGCGACGGCACGGTCGAGGGCGACACGGTCGTGTTGGAGCTGCCGCTCACCCAGACCGAGCTGGCCGAGATGGTCGGCGGATCGCGCCAGAGCGTGAACCAGAGCCTGAGGATGTTCCAGACCCGCGGCTTCCTCGAGCTGCGCGGGCGCGAGGTCGTGATCTTGGACCTCGACGCGCTTCGCCGCCGCGGTTCTCGCTGAGTGGCGCCCGGTCGGGCGTCCGGAGCCGGTGAGCTCGTTCAGGAAGGTGCGCCGTCGAGGAGCGCCTGCACGCCGGCCTCGTCGAGCTCGACCTGGCCGTCGGCCACGACCCTTCGCAGGAGCTCCGCCCAGCCCGGCCCGGCGGCATGGGCCACGGACACGGTTCGGCGGGCGTCGTCGAGGCGGCCGGCCTGGGCCATCGCGACCGCGGCCCAGAACGCGAGCTCGGGGTGATCGGGTTGGATCTCGAGCGACGTGAGCCGTTCGCGCATCGCGCCGTCGACGTCCTCGGCGAGCTCGAGCTCTTCGGCGCGCTCGGCGTGACCGTAGGCCCGCCACAGCCGCACGACCCGGGCGAGCTCGTCCACGGGTGTCGCGTGATCCTCGACGCGCAGGTCGAGCAGCCGGTCTCCCCACTCTGTGCCGGTCGACGCCGCCTCCACGACGAGGATCGCGGCCGACTGCATGCCGCGGATGTCACCGCCCTCATCCTGGCCGGCCGCCAGGGCAGCCAGCAGCCGATCGGGCAGGTCGCCCTCGGCGCCGCGATACGCGGAGGCCATCGCCTCCCACACCGTGTCGCGCTCCATCATGTTCGCCTGCACCGAGAAGCCGTCGCCGGCGAGATGCCCGAACTCGCGGATGCAGTCCTCGCCCGTGTGGACCCCGATGTGGCCCCGGGCGTCGACGAACGCGACCTGGCGCACGGCTCGATCCGCGTCGGCACGCACGAGCGTCTCGAGCGCCTCGGGGGCGCTGCGCCCTCGCCGCATCAGCTCCAGGCCGAGCGGGCCGTACGAGCGTTCGGCGAAGGATTGGGTCGCGACCGCGCCGACGCCGGCTTCAGCCCACGAGACGACGCTCCCGACGGAGAACCAGTGCGACTGCACGGCGACCCCGAGGCGTCCGGTCTCGGGATCGCGAGCCACGATCGAGTAGGTCATCGTCGGTGCCTCCCTAATCGTCAGGCCTGGTCGTCAGGCGCCCGACCGCACGTTCCGCGCGAGCGCCATCAACACGGTCTTGGCCTGGAACGGCGTGAGCTCAGGGTGCTTGGCGAGGATCAGCGTCAAGGCACCCGCGATGTGCGGTGCAGCGAATGAGTTCCCGGTCGCGACGATCGTCTTGCCGTCGAGCCACGGCACCTCGACGTCGATGCCGGGGGCACCCCACTCAGCGGGGGGCCTCGGGTTGTAATCGAACGCCAAGGGGTCGTCGACGTCTTCGTGCGAGGCGACCGAGAACACCGACGAGTATTCGGCCGGGAAGCTCGGTCCCGGCATGTTGTTGATCGCGCACACGAGCATCACGCGACGGAACGCCGCCTCGTCGGCGATGCGATGGAATACCGAGTAGTAGTCGCGCTTGCCGGTCGACAGCGACAGGTTGATCACCCGCATGTCGTTGCGCAGCGCCCATCGCAGCCCCGCAGCGAACACGAACCCCTTGCCCGTGAGCTTGGGCCCGAGCACCCGCACGCTGTGGATCTCGCAATCGGGCGCCATCTTCCGGATGACGCCCGCGCACGCCGTGCCATGGCCGAACAGATCCTCGTGCGGTCCCTCGGTGAAGCGCACGTTCCCGGGGGCATCGGGGTCGTAGTCGACCGCGACCGCGCCCTGGACGCTGCCGACCCACGGGTGATCTGCGTCGACACCCGAGTCGACGACCGCGACCTTGATCCCGGCGCCGGTGCTGTCACCCCACGCCCACGCAGGCGTGATCTCGTGAGGCAGGTCGACGTCGACCTGCTGCAGCGCGCCCGGCTGGAAGGCCCACGACCACGCCGGACGCACGCTACTCCCGGTTCCCCTGCGCGTACGTCAGGAACGTGTACAGCATGTCGGTCGCCGCCTGACGCTCCTTGGGGCCGAGCGACCCGATCTCGGAGAACAGATCGAGCAGCTCCGCCATCTCGCGCGCCGGCCCTCGAGCCTTCTCCGCGATGCGTTCGAGCGCCGCCGTGAGGTCGCCCTCCTCCGCAGCGATCGACGCCGCCTTGAAGATCACGCGCCCGAGCGTGCGGAACATGCGTGTCGTCTCGATCGTGACGGCGGCCTGCCGGGCGAGGGTCGAGACGAGCCGGGACTCGTCGTGCGCGTCAGCCCGGCCCTCGGGAGCGTCGAGGATCTCCATCACGCCCATCGCCCCGGCGTCGGTCTCGAGCGGGATCGCGAAGACCGTCGACGGCGTGTATCCGGTCGCCGCGGCGATGTCGCTGGCGAACCGTGGATCGCTCGGCGCGTCGGAGATCGTGATCGATTGTCCCGACGAGAGGGCCCATCCGGCGATGCCCTTGCCGGCGTCCATCTCCATCCCGACGACCTGGTCGCCGGCGGCGCCCGAGGCGGCCACGAAGGTGAGCATCTCGCGGTGGGGATCGAACACCGCGATCGACGCGGCATCCGCGCCCGTGATCTCCCGCACGGTCTCGACGATCCAGTCGAGCAGCTCCCGGTACCCGGGGGGCTCGATCGCTGGGCCGAGGTCCGACGCCGCCCGCGCGAGCACGGCGAAGTGACCGTCGGGGTCCGGCGAGGGTTCTCTCATCGTCGAGCCATCGTCGCTCATCGCCGCGGATGCTACCCGCGCCGGCGTCCAGGCGCGACATAAGGTGTCGGCAACATGACAGCCTGGAAGTCGCCTGCATGACACTCATCAGGACTTGCGTGGTCGATGATGCAGGGGTCAGGATGAGCCCCAGACCAGAGGGCTCCCACCAGAAGGAGGTCCGGGATGTCGGACGAGAAGAAGATCGACGGAGAGGAAACCGAGGGTCAGAAGAAGCGCCTCGAAGAGGACGACGCCGAGGGTCAGCGGCGCAGGCAGGCCGGTCTCGCCGGGGACGACACCGAGGGTCAGCGGCGCAGGCAGGCAGGTCTCGCCGAGGACGACACCGAGGGTCAGCGGCGCAGGCAGGCCGGTCTCGCCGAGGACGACACCGAGGGTCAGCGGAAGCGCCTCGACGAGGATGACACCGAGGGTCAGCGGAAGCGCCTCGACGAGGATGACACCGAGGGCATGATCAAGTCTCGGCGCACCCTGGACGAGGATGACACCGAGGGTCAGCGGAAGCGCCTCGACGAGGACGACACTCTCGAGCAGGCCTGACGATCGTCCCGATCCGCACCACTGGGGCCGCCTTCGGGCGGCCCCTTGTCATGCGTGGCCCAGTTCCTCCACAGGGGTCGTGGAAGCCAGCCGGTTCGAGACCACCGCCAGGAGCGTCGTCGAGATGCGCGGGCCCTCGTTCGCGATGCGCAAGAACTCCTCGCCGGGGATGCGATAGAGCTCCACGTCGGTCACTGCGGTGACGGAGGCGGTGCGAGGCCGCCGCTCGAGCAGGCCGATCTCACCGAAGTAGTCGCCTGCCTCCAATCGCGCGAGGGGTGCGGCGGCCTCGAGTGTCGTGACCTCGGCGGTGCCGGACTCGATGGCGAACAGGTCGTCCGGTTCGTCGCCCTCGCGCACGACGACCGTGCCGGCCGGTACCTGCTCTCGCGTGGAGACGGCGGCCAGTGCCTCCAGGGTGGCCGGCGACGCCGTCTCGAAGAGGTCGAGCCGCTCTAGCAGGGCGATTGCGGGGGCGAGCTCGGCGACCCGCGCCGCGGCGATGCGATCCATCGAACGCGCTCGGGGCAAGGTGACCAGCGTGACCGCCAGGAGCACGCCCCCGGCCAAGCCGGTGGCCCCCGCGAGCCCCAGCAGCTCGATCGTGATCGGCGCGACGACCGAACCGAGCGCGATCGCGCTCACGGCGAGGGCGCCGAGGATGCCGAAAACGCTGCCGATCCGTTCGGCCGGCACGACGCGTTGCAGGGTGGTCGTGGTCACGACGTCCGCGATGATCACGGCGGCGCCCTCGATCGTCAGCAGCAGGTAGGCGGCGGCGGGCAGGCTGACGAACGACAGCGCGGCGAGCGGGATGCCGGCGACGAACGTCGCGACCGTGAGGATGCCAGCCGTATGGGCCCTCGACGCGAGCCTGGCCGCCGCAGCGGTGGCGAGGATGCCCCCGATGCCCGGCGCGGCGAACAGCAGGCCGGTCGCGTCGATGCCCATGCCAAGCGACTCCTCAGAGATCGGCCCGAACAGCACGATCTCCTGGCCGAACGTGAAGCTGAACGCCATCGTGAGGCCTACCAGGAGCACGGCCTCCTTCGAGCCTCGGATCGCGCGGGCGCCGGCGACGATGCGCGATCGGAGCCCTGCCTCGACCTCGACATCGCCGACCTTGCCTCGCACCTTCATGCGCCACACCAGCAGCGCGGAGAAGAGGAAAGTCAAAGCGTTGAGGGCGAACGCGACCGGTGGCGGTCCGAGCAGCAACAGCACTGCCGAGAGCGCCGGGCCGAACGCGATCGCGAAGTTGTCGATCGTGCCTGCCAAGGCGTTCGCGGCGGCGAGGTCCTCTTCGGGCACGATCGAAGGCGTGATCGCCGTGACCGCCGGGTAGTACGGGGCACTCAGGGTGTTGTTGACGAACGTGATCGCGATCAGGGCGATCACTGCCGCCGTGCTGGTCGACAGGGCGACGACCGTGAGGATCAGCATCAGTACCGCGCGTGCCAGGTCGGAGGCGATCATGACCTTCCGCCGATCGTACCGGTCGGCGATCGCCCCTCCGAGGGGCTCGAAGATCACGTACGGCAACAGCCGGACGACCCCGGACGCCGCGACCCACACGGTTGAGCCGGTGACGTCGAGGATGTAGATGATGCTCGACGCTGCATAAAGCCAGTTCCCGGAATCCGAGATCGCGAGGCTGCTCAGCAGCAACCGATAGTCGCGGTGGGAGAGCGCGGCGCGGAACGTGCCCCCTCGCGCGCCGTCGCTCATGTCGGAGGGTTATCCGCTGTGTGGCACCGCCGTGTCAAGCTGGCGCCTTACAGGCGTGACGGAACGACGCTCGGTAGCGCCGCCACGCGACCCTCCGGCCGTGGGGCGCCTCGTCCCGTGACGGCGACGTGATCTTCCTGGGGTCGTTCGGGGCCGACTGTTCGGTTGCCCGCCGACACCCCGCTCGTCTTCGGCACCGCGTCGTGGGAGTGCTCGACCGCAGAGGGCCTGGGACAGACTTCCAGCGGCTACGCCGCTGTGCCGTGGAGAACTTCGACTCCGACCTCGGACCCGACGCCTTCTACCAGAAGGTGCTGATCGACGGCGTGCACGTGCGTCGATCACGGCGATGGGTCTCGGTGATGCCTGGGGAGATCATCGACTTCCCCGAGGACAATCTCTGGGGAGCGGAGCCGGGCCCGAGCAAGTCGGTCTCGAAGGGGTCCCTCTTCGTCGCCCGCGGCATGCCGGTCGGTGACCACAGCATCGTCGTGAGGGCCTTCTTCGACGGGACGTTCGCGTTCGAGGTCGTCTGGGACCTGCACGTCGAGGCGGCCGCCTAGCCCCCAGTGCCCGCGGCGGGCCGGCCGGCTCCTGTGACCCGGTCGGCCAGGCCCGCGGCGTAGCCGGCCATCTTCGCGACATCGGTGAACGCCATCAGGGCGGGCACGGCGACGGTGGCGACCGCACGTTCGCGGGGGTCGCGCGCTCGCGCCCATCCGCGGCGCACCGGCGTCCGTGCGTACGCGAGAGCGCCTCCAGCCGCGAGCACCCTCGGCCAGGTGCGTCCCGACGTGAGCGCCGCGCCGAGTCCCGCGTAGACGCCGAACCGCAGGGCGTGGCGCTCGGGATGCATGCCGGCCCGCGCATCGCCGCGCGCGTACCGGAAGTACTGGCGCCAGGTGGCTGCGGGGCCTTCGCGGAGTCGCCACCGTACGATCGCGTCGGGAGCGAACCGCATGTCCATGCCCAGCTCCCGCCACCGCTGGTCGACCCACATGTCCTCGCCGATCGCGAGCCACTCGGGGTAACCGCCGACCGCGTCGATCGCCTTGCGACGGAAAGCCACCGACCGTGCCGAGGGGTTGAACGTCGACGGGTCGATCTCGCCCGCATCGAGCGGGAGGTTCACCGCGGCCATGCAGCGCTCGAACGACGTCTCGAGCACCGGCTCGTACCATCCCATCGAGACATCGGCACCAGCCTCGATCGGCGCGACGATCGCCTCGAGCCACCGGGGGTCGAGCTCGCAATCCGCATCGGTCGCCGCGATCACGTCGTGGGTGGCCGCCGCGAGCGCGACGTTGCGACCGCGCGAGATGCCCGCGCCGGGTTCCACGAGCACGCTCACGCCTTCACCTCGAGCGTACGCCTCGGCCGTGTCGTCGGCCGAGCCTCCGTCGACGACGATCACCTCGTCGGGCGCGCGCGTCTGCGCCGCGAGCGAGTCGATGAACCGGCCGGCGGAGCCGGCGCAATCCTTCACGGTGGAGATCAGCGTCACCTTCATCGGGAACCCCTCACAGGCATCGTCACCGAGCGCCCGCGACGTGACGGTACACGCGCAACGTGGCCCTGGCGGTCTCCGGCCACGAGAACGCGCTCGCGCGTTCCCTGCCTCGGCCGCGCAGGTCCGCAGCGAGCGTGGGGTCGTCGATCACGCGAGCCAACGCGGCGCCGATCGCCTCCTCGTCCCTTGGGTCCACGAGCAGCGCGGCATCGCCGGTCACCTCGGGGATCGACGTCGCGTCGGCGGCGACCGTCGGCACGCCCCGTGCCAGGGCCTCGACGACCGGCAGGCCGAACCCCTCGTAGAGGGAGACGTAGGCGAACACCTCGGCGCCCCGGTACAGCGCATCGAGGTCGTGCGCCCCGAGGTCGCGGGTCCGCACGACTCGCCCAGGCCCCTCGGCGGCGAGCTCCTGTCGCAACTCGTCGTCGAGCCAGCCGTCGGGACCGTTCAGCACGAGCGCATGCGGGCGTCCTTCGCCCGCCAGGCGCCGGTACGCCCGCACGAGCCGAGCCTGGTTCTTCCTCGGTTCCAGGGTGCCGACCGACAGCACGTAGGGCCTCGGCACACCGAGCCGTTCGAGCGTGGCGTCGACATCGTGGTCGGGTTCCACGGGAAGCGACGCGGCGAGCGGCGTGACGTGGACGCGCGCCGGATCGACGCCCGAGTGTTCCCGCAGCTCGTCGGCGGTGAACGCCGAGGGCACCACGACCGCGTCGGCGCGCCGGGCCACCGCACGCAGCCCGGCCCGATAGAGCATGCGCCAGTCCCGCGGGAACATCCCTGGGTGGCGCACGAAGGCCAGGTCGTGCACCGTCACGACGAGGCGTTGGCCGCGCTGTTTCGGGGCGACGGCAACGGGGTTCGTCGCGTGCACCACCGCCGCCTGGGCAAGGCCGGCCGGCAGCGAGGGATGACCGGTGAGGTTCCATCGCGGGTACAGCGCGCGGATCGGCCGGTCGACGACCGTGACGGGAGGGAGCCGCGTCAGCCACGCCTCCGGAGGACCCCCGGCCGAGAACCGCGAACGGAACGGCAGCAGCTCGAGCGTCGGGTCCTCGTCGAGCATCGCCGGCGCGAGCTCCCTGACGTAGGTGCCGATGCCACCGGGGGCCGAGAACCAGAGCTGGTCGATGTGGAAGGCGACCTTCACGGGCGACCACCGCTCCGGTACGCCTCGATGCAAGCGCACCCGTCGGGGCCGACTGTTGCCGCGTGCGCGGTGCCGGCCGGCAGGTCGAGCCGATCGCCGGCCGCCAGCGCCACGTCGCCGTCGTCGGTGTGGAAGACGATCGATCCCTCGAGGCAGAACAGCACCTTGTGGGAGCCGTGGTCGTGTCGGCCGTACCGGTCGCCGGGGCCGTTCCCCCACGATCGCGGCGCGTCGCATCCCTGCGCCTCGAACGCGGCGAGCGCCGAGTCTCGGTCCGCGGTGCCGGGGGTCCTGGTCGCGCTCGTGGCCGTCTCCGTGGGGGCAGCTAGTCTGATTCAGACTAGCGGACGTCGCTGCGGCCGTGGACCGTCGGCACGCCCTTGCGTGCGAACGGTCCCTGCTGCCCGTGCCAGGGCTCGCGGGCATAGCGGCGAGCTTGCAACGCCCCGAGTCCGGTGGCGTCGATCCGGCCCTGCAGCACCCAGGGGGCGGGCCGGGGGCTCTCCGCGACGAAGTACCGCTCAAGTGCCATCAGGATCGCGCGCTCTTCCTCCGGCGTGATGTCCTCGGGGAGCTCGAACCGGCGCTCTCCTTCGTCGCGGATCGGCATCGGGGCCTCCTCTAGAGCGGGATGTTCCCGTGCTTGCGGGCGGGCACGCTCTCCCGCTTCGTCGAGAGCATGCGGAGCGCCTTGATCAGGCGGCTCCGGGTCTCGGCCGGCTCGATCACGTCGTCGATGAACCCGCGCTCGGCGGCGGCGTACGGCGTCGAGAACTTCTCGCGGTACTCCTTGATGAGCTCCGCCTTCTTCTGCGAGGGGTCGGCCGCCTTCTCGATCTCCCTGCGGAACACGACGTTCACGGCGCCTTCCGCTCCCATGACCGCGATCTCGGCCGTGGGCCAGGCGAACGCGACGTCGCTGCGCAGGTGCTTCGAGTTCATCACGAGGTACGCGCCGCCGTAGGCCTTGCGCGTGATCACGGTCATGCGCGGCACGGTGGCCTCCGCGTACGCGTAGAGCAGCTTGGCGCCGTGGCGGATGATGCCGTTGTACTCCTGGTTCGTCCCGGGCAGGAACCCCGGCACGTCGACGAGCGTGAGGATCGGGATGTTGAACGCGTCGCAGAACCGCACGAACCGCGACGCCTTCTCGCTCGCCTCGATGTCGAGCGTCCCTGCATTCACCTTCGGCTGGTTCGCGATCACGCCGATGCTCCGCCCGTCGAGCCGAGCGAATCCGATCACGATGTTCATCGCCCAGAGGGGGAAGATCTCGAGGAACTCCCCATCGTCGACGACGTAGCGGATCACCTCGTGCATGTCGTAGGGCTCTTTCGCCCGGTCGGGCACGAGGTGGGTGAGCGCGTCTGCCGAACGGTTCGGGTCGTCGGTCGGCGCGTAGGCGGGAGGGTCCTCGAGGTTGTTCGACGGCAGGAAGCTGAGCAGGTACCGCACGCGATTCAACACGTCCTCGTCGTCTTCCCCGACGAACGAGGCGACGCCCGACTTCGTCGCGTGGGTCATCGCGCCGCCGAGCTCCTCCATCGAGACGTCCTCGCCGGTGACGGTCTTGATCACGTCGGGCCCGGTGATGAACATGTGCGAAGTCTCGCGCACCATGAACGTGAAGTCGGTGATCGCGGGGGAGTACACGGCGCCGCCGGCGCACGGTCCCATGATCACGCTGATCTGGGGGATCACGCCGCTGGCGCGGACGTTCCGCTCGAAGATGTAGCCGTACCCCGCGAGCGAGGCCGCGCCCTCCTGGATGCGCGCGCCCCCCGAGTCGTTGATCGAGACGAACGGGGCGCCGGTCGACATCGCGAGGTCCATCACCTTCGTGACCTTCTGCGCCATGACCTCGCCCATCGAGCCGCCGAAGACGGTGAAGTCCTGGCTCGCGACGAACACCTTGCGTCCGTCGATCGTGCCGTACCCGGTGATGATGCCGTCGCCCGGGGGCCGCTTGCGGTCCATGCCGAAGTCGTGGGCGCGATGGACCGCGAACGGGTCCGTCTCCACGAAGGAGCCCGCGTCCATCAGCACGTCGAGTCGCTCGCGGGCTGTGAGCTTGCCCTTGTCGTGCTGCTTCTTGGCCGCGTCGCGGCCGCCCGGCGTGCGCGCTGCCTTCTTCCGCTTGCGGAGCTCCTCGATGCGGTCCTCGACCGTCTTCTCGGGTTCGCCGCTGCCTGGTCGGTCGCCGGCGTCGCGTGCGGGCCGGTCGTCGCGGGTGGTCACCATGCCGGGAGTCTAGTCTCGTGCGCTCCACGGAGGGCGAGCGGATGACGCGAGGGGGTCGCGATCAACCGCAGTCGCGTCCGCCCCAGGGTCCCCACCCGATGTCGTGCGCCATGCGGATCGACACGACGGTGTTCGTGCGGCCGCTCAGGATGCGTTTCGGCATGTCCCATGCCCGGCGGGTGTAGGTGTCGTAGTTGCCGTCCCAGTAGTTCACGTGCTGCTGGAACAGTCCCTTGTTCATGCCGTCGCCGGACTCCGCCCACGGCAACAGCCCGCTCTCCCGCTTGGCGATGCACAGGGCGACGGCGACCCCGCCGGGGACGTCCCACTTCCCGACCGCGCAATCGATCTGGTCGCGGGAGTGCTGGCGCACCGTCACGTCCTCCTCACGATGGAAGGCGCACGGCCCAGGCGAGTGCTGGGCCGAAGCGGCGGGAACGATCGCGAACACGAGGGCTGTAACAAGCGACGTCCCGATCGTGCGGGCGGTCTTGGTCGTCGCTCTTCCGATCATCTGTCTCGTCCCCCCGGGGTCGAGTGGGTACGGCAGACGTCACCGGCAGGTGGGAAGGAGGGGGATGGTGCCGGCGACGGCACCCAGGCACCCTAGCATCGGGTCACCGGGGCGTCGACCACCGGCCACGGCGTGCGGATGGCATGATGCGGCCGTGCTGCACCTGCGGGTCTTCGTGTCATCCGACCGGGCCGACGCCGCGATCGCGATGTTGCGCGGGATCGACGGGCTACACGACCTGGTGCATCTGCCCCGGGTCGAGGTCGAGCACGGCGACGATCTCCTGACCGCGGCCGTCGAGCCCACCGCCGCGAACGAGGTCGTCGAACGGCTGCGTGAGCTGCGCATCGAACGTCCGGGTGCGGTCGCGCTCGTGCGCCAGGACCGCACCGAGGTGAGCCCGGTCGAGGACGACGCGATCGGGTACTGGGACGCGTCGGCCGACGCGATCGTCGTCGAGGAGGTCGTCGACGAGTCCCGCGAGAACGCGCGGCTGTCGGCGACCTACCTCGCGTACATGGCGGCCGCGGGAGCGGTGGCCGGCATCGGCGTCGGTGAGGATTCCTCGGTGCTGATCGTCGGCGCGATGGCGATCAGTCCCGATCTGCTGCCGCTCTCGGCGATCTGCGTCGGGCTCGTCGCGCACGAGCGGCGCACCGTGCTGGTCGGGGCGAGCACGCTGGTGGCCGGTCTGGCGACGGCCGCGCTCGTCGCCGGGCTGCTCGTGTGGCTGGCCGACGTCGCGGACATCGTCAGCGCGGATCTGGGAGGCAACGTGCTCACGACGTTCGTCACCGAGCCGTCGCTCGCGACGGTGATCGTGGCGCTCGCCGCGGGCGTGGCCGCGATGCTCTCGATCGAGCGACAGGCGGCGTCGGCCGTCGGCGTGGCGATCTCCGTCACCACGATCCCGGCCGCCGCCGCGATCGGCGTGACGTTCGCACTCGGCGACTGGGATCGGATGGTCGGCGCCGCCGTCGTGCTCGCGACCAACCTCGTGGCGCTCGCGGTCGCCGGTTCCCTCACGCTCTGGGTCCAGCTACGCCGCGGGCATCAGATCGCCGGCCGGAGCGTCTCGTCGCGACGCTGATCCGCTCGGGCGGGCATCCTCAGAGGTCCACCCGACCGCCCG
>JBGGNG010000128.1:0-11254 GCA_041287635.1 Actinomycetota bacterium
TCGTCCCCGACACAAGGTGGTGGCAGTACGGGCTTCCGACCAAGAAGCTCGAGATGGGCTGGTGCATCATGTGCCATCGCGAGATGGGCGCCTCCCAGGACTGCCTCACCTGCCACTACTAGAGGGCACTGCCTCGCATGCCTGAGCTCGATCGCCGGAATTTCCTGAAGCTCGTGGGCGCCAGCGCCGGCGCGGCCGCCGGCACCGCCGGCGGCGCGACGACGAGCGGGGCAGCCTGGGAGAGGTCGACGTTGCGGCGAGGAAGCTCCCGGCCGACGTGCACCCGGTCGGCACGGACGACCCGCAGCCCCTCCTCGTCCTTGGAGAAGCGCGGCGCGTACCGCATGTACTGGATCGTGAGGAAGATCACGAGGACCAGGCCGAGCGCGCCGAGCGCGATCGCGATCCAGTAGACCCATCCTCCGTCGTTGCGCTCGGACACGACGACCGGGTCCACGATCACCTGCGCGCTCGCGGTGCCTGCCCACGCCATCAGCGTGACGACGGCCGTGGCGAACATGACGGACAGCTTCCGAGGCACGTTCATCGCGGCGGATACTAGCACCGGCGACCGGGTCGCCGATGTCGGACGCAGAGAGCCGGAGATGGGATTTGAACCCATGACCTACCACTTACGAGGCGGTTGCTCTGCCAGGCTGAGCTACTCCGGCGAGGGTCCGATGCCATGGCGGACGACCGTCCGCGCATCCTGACACTTTCTCGGTCAGTCTAACGAGTCGCTCCCTCCCACGTCCGAGCTCGATGTCATGCCGAGCGTAAGAAGGCCAGCACGGCGAGGACGCGGCGATTCTCGTCCGTCGTCGGCAGGAGTCCGAGCTTCGTGAAGATGCCGCGCACATGGGCCTCGACGGTCTTCTCACTCAGGAACAACCCGGCGCCGATCGCCCGGTTGGAACATCCTTCGGCCATCAGCGCCAGAACCTCACGCTCACGATCCGTGAGATCGCCCAGCGGATCCGCCTCACGTCGACGACCGATCAACTGTGCGATCACTTCGGGGTCGACCGCGGAACCGCCGTCGCCCACCCGTTGCACCGCGTCTCGGAATCCCTCGAGGTCCGAGATCCGATCCTTCAGCAGGTAGCCGGTGCCGCCCGCGCCGTCGCCGAGGAGGTCCATCGCGTGCTCGGTCTCGACGTACTGCGACAGGACGAGGACACCGATCTCGGGGTGCTCGGCACGGATCGTCTCGGCGGCCACGAGTCCTTCGGTGGTGTGGGTCGGCGGCATCCGGATATCCACCACGGCCACGTGGGGACGGCGACTCGAGCGTGCGCCCCGGACGATCGCGAGCAGCTCGTCGGCGTTGGATGCCTGACCCACCAACTCGAAGCCCGCCTCGGTGAGCAACCGCGCCAGTCCCTCCCGAAACAGCACGGCGTCATCGGCGATCGCTACACGCACGGGATCTCCGCCAGCACCATGGTGCCGGCGCCGGGCGCGCTTCGAAGATCCATCCGCCCGCCGACCGCCGCGACGCGATCGGCGAGACCACGCAGACCGGTTCCTCCCTCGATGGAAGCGCCGCCCGAACCGTCATCGCTCACCTCGATCTCGAGACGATCGACACCGCGTCTCACGGCGACGGATGCGTGGGAGGCGTCGGCGTGCTTCGCGACGTTCGCGAGCGCCTCGGACACGAGGAAGTAGGTGGTCGCCTCGACCGGGTCGGCGAAGCGTCCGTCCGGGACGCAGCGCAGTTCGACCGGAACAGGGGACCGCTCGGCCAGCGAGCGCAGCGCCGCACCGAGGCCGTTCTGCGTGAGGATCGCCGGGTGGATCCCTCGGGCGAGCTCGCGGAGTTCGGCGAGCGACCGAGCCAACTCCCCCTCGGCGGTCTCGAGCGACGACGAGAGCTCGGCGTCCCCGCTCGCTGCAGCTCTCGAGCGAGCCTGGCGCAGGTCCATGGAGAGGGTGACCAACCGCTGTTGCGCTCCGTCGTGGAGGTCACGCTCGAGTCGCCGTCGCTCCTCGTCGTGCGATGTGACCAATCGTTCTCGCGACACCTGCAGCTCCCGGACGAGCGAGGCGTTGCGGACGACGAACCCGGCCTGGGACGCCAGTCCCTCGAGGAGACGCGCGGTGGCGGGCGTCATCGGCTCCTGAGGCGGCATCTTCACGGTGATCGCACCGAGCAGCATCCCTCGGTAGCGCACGGGGAAGGCCGGATCATCGAGCTCCGACGGTTCGTCGTCGACGAGCTGCTTCGAGGGAGGCGGAGATGCGGCGGCGGCGGGCGGCCAGCACGATGCGGCGCGAAGCTCGGCGCCGGTCCGGAGCCAGACCCGGACCTCGTCAGCTCCGATCCCGTCGGCCACGAGACGAGCCATCTGCGGAAGGGCATCGTCGTACGACGCCGAACCGAGTCGCTCGGAGAACGTCGAGACGAGCTCGAACGGGGATGCCCGATATCCATAGATGATCAGGTCGGCGAATCGCTGGGCTCGCTGCCGCGCGGGATGGACGATGATGGCCGCCGCGACGGTCGCGGCGACCGCCAGCAGGACGTTCGAACGCTCGCTGCGACCGACGACGGCCCCGGCTCCGGCGACCACGACCGCGTACGTCGACGTGATGAGGGCCGCGAGCGCCCCGTAGACGATCGAGCGGTTCGCCACGACCTCGATGCCGTGGGCGTGATGCCTGAGCAACGCGATGCCCGCCGAGACCGGGATGCCCGTGGTCAGCACCAGGATGAACGCCACGCCCAGCGGGTCGCCGATGCGATGGAGTCCGAGTGCGCCGAAGGCGATCGACCCGATCAGCAGCGCCGCGGCGAGCACCGCAACGACCGCGAGCCAACGGAGATGCAGTCGTTCGGGCGTGGCGGCCCTTCGCCATCGAACGACGACTGACGCCACGCAGAGCATCGCAGCCGCGACGAACACGAGTGTGAGCGCGGCTCTCAGCGCCTCCAGCGCCGGAGCGATGCCGGCCACGACGATGGGGTTCTCGACCTCGACGTCGCCCGAGGGCGCCAGCACGTTGACGAGCGTTCCCACAATCGCGATGGCGATGACGACGATCGCGACCGGTCGCCAACGCGGCGACGGAGGACGCCCCGTTGGGAACACGAGGAGGTAGAGCGGGATCCCCGCGAGGGTCACGAAGAAGAGCGCCGCGTTCGCCCAATCCGCCCACGACGCGAGTGTCACGAAGCCCTCTCGCAGCGCATACGTCGCCAGCGCGTCCGAGAACACGGCGGCGGCGAGCCCGCCGCCGACCAGGAGCAGGAGCCACCCACAGGCGTTCTCCGGAAGACGCCACGCGATCAACCCGCCGATCACCACGTAGCAGGCGATCCCCACCAGGATGAGCGCGTTGGAGACGGGATCGCCGCCGAAGACGCCGTCCTGGGTGAACAGGACGGCGGACGCGATGACCAGCAGCATCGCGAAAGTCGGAATCGCCAGCGCGATCGCCCTGATCGGCCTGTTCACCGAGCCCCTCCCACGCAGCCTCAGTCGACGGCATCGTTCGCGGGCGTCGCTCATCCTGCCACCTCCCGCGTCAGGAGTCATCGGGGTTATCCCGCGCCGACGACGCGGGTTGTCACCGATGCGGCTGCCTCGTGCGTCCGCCTACCGTCGTCGTCGTCCAGCGACCTGCCAGCGACCTGAAGGAGGGGCCTATGCGACCCGCGAGACGGAAACGCGACCGGACCCGGATGCGGAGTCTCGATCCAGGTGCGCGAGCGAAGCGACAAGAGATGCGGAGGTCATCTGCGGCGATCATCGCGGCGGCGGTGGCCCTCTCGATGGGCGGCGGAGTTCTCCCTGCATCTGGCGCGGGGACCGACGACGGGCCCTTCTACCTCTCGCTCGGGGACTCTCTCGCGACGGGATACCAGCCAGGAAGAGGCTCCACACGGCAGGGGTACGTCGAGGGGCTGTGGCGAACGATCCGAGAGCACTCCCCAGATCTCGAGCTGAAGAAGCTCGGGTGCCCCGGTGAGTCGAGCGCGTCGATGATCTCCGGGGAAGACTCTCCGTGCGACTATGCCGCGGGGTCCCAGCTGGACACGGCGGTCGGGTTCCTCGAACGCAACCCGAACGAGGTCTCGTTCATCACGATCGATGTGGGAGCGAACGACGTCGTCGATGCCTGTCTCGACTTCGATACCGGTCTGCTCCATCGCGCCTGCGTGATCGACGTGCTCCCCCGATTGACCACGCGGATCTCCGAGATCCTCGACGCGCTGCGGGCCGCGGCCGGACCGGACGTCCCCATCCTGGGCATGAACTACCACGTGCCCTTCCTGGGCTTGTGGGAACTCGTTCCCGGGGGGCGTCATCTGGCGCGGATCGACGCGCGAGCCTTCGAGATGTTGAACGACGGTCTCGAGACGGTCTATGGCGACGCGGGGGTGACCGTCGCGGACGTGGCACGGACGTACCAGACCGACAACTTCACCGACACGGTCGTCGTCCGCGATCGAGGTCGGCTCCCGGTCAACGTCGCGCTCGCCTGCCGGTGGACGTGGTTCTGCTCCGACCGGTACTTCGGAGACCCTCACCCGAACCGGACGGGCTATGCCAGGATCGCGCGCACCTTCTACAGAGAGTTGCGATCGCTGCTGCCGTGACATCCGGCAGGAGGCCCACCCTGGTCGCCGGGGCCGCGAACCGCCATGATGCGCGCATGAACGCCGAGGCCCAGCCCGAGATCTCCGGCCCGATCGAGCGCGTGATGGTCGGCACCGACCGATCGCAGACTGCCGAGCGCGCCGTGCGGTGGGCGGCGACGTTCGCCGAGGCGTTCGGGGCGGAGCTGCACATCGTGCAGGTGATCGTGCCGTCGAGCGCGGCCGACACCGAGTACGGCGCCGCCGAGGCGACACGCGCCAGGTCGGCCGCCGACGACCTGCAGACGTACGCGCGCACGGTCGCCGGCGATCGAGGTCACGGCCACGTCGTGATCCACGACGACCCGGCGATGGCGATCGTCGAGGCCACCGAGGAGCGGTCGATCGACGTCCTCGTCGTGGGCAATGCGGGCATGGCCGGTCGCAAGGAGTTCCTGCTCGGGAACGTGCCCAACCGCATCAGCCACAACGCGCGGTGCACGGTGATCATCGTCAACACCGCCGGCGACGGGCAGGTCGTGACGAACGTGCCACGCCCGACGGCGGCCCGGGTGCGCATCAGCGCGGCCGAGGAGGTCGAGATCACCCCCCGATTGACCGCGAGGGGCGGGCGGATCGCCGCCGTCTTCGCCAAGCACGGGCTGAAGGAGCTCTTCGGCCGCCCCGACGAGGAGGGAGCCGTGGGCCGGCGCCGGCAGGGCAAGCGCCTGCGCGCCGCGCTCGAGGAGCTCGGTCCGACGTTCGCCAAGCTCGGTCAGATCCTGTCGACCAGACCCGACCTGCTCCCGCCCGAGTACATCGAGGAGCTCGCGACCCTGCAGGACAACGTCCCTCCGCTCAGCGAGGAACAGGTCGTGCAGGTGATGGAGCAGGAGCTCGGCGTGCCGTGGGAGGACGTCTTCGATCACATCGACCCCTCGCCGTTGGCCGCCGGCACGATCGCCCAGGTTCATCGGGCGACGCTCGCCACCGGCGACCCGGTGGTGGCGAAGATCCAGCGCCCCGACGCGCGCGAGCAGATCGAGCAGGACCTGGCGCTGCTCGAGGTCTTCGCCGAGAAGATCGGCGATCGGCCGGGCTTGCGACAGGTGATCGACATGCAGGCGGTGTTCGAGCACCTGTCCACGTCGCTGCACCGCGAGCTCGACTTCCGCGAGGAGGCCGGGAACATGGCGCGGATGAGGGAGAGCATCGCCTCCTACTCCCGCCTGCGAGTGCCCGAGGTGCACGGCGACCTCTCCACCTCGAGGCTGCTGGTCATGCAGGACGTGCAGGGCGGTCCCATCTCGCTGGCGCCCGAAGGACCCGCTCGCAAGGAAGCCGCGCGTCAGCTGCTCGAGAGCTTCTACAAGCAGATCATGGTCGACGGCTTCTTCCACGCGGACCCGCATCCGGGCAACCTGATGTGGCGCCCGGCCGACGACACGCTCTACCTGCTCGACCTGGGCATGGTGGGCGAGGTCGGTCCCGAGATGCGCGAGCAGATGATGCTGCTGCTGATGGCGTTCTGGCAGGAAGACGTGTCCTTCCTCACCGACGTCTCGCTGATGCTCGCCGGCGCGATGGACCGCACCGACCTCGACGTCGACGCGTTCGGCGCCGAGATCGGGGAGATGGTGGCGAAGTACCGCACGGCCTCACTCAGCGACATACAGCTCGGGCCGATCCTGCAGGAGATGACCGAGATCTCGCTGCGCCACGAGGTGCCCCTGCCGGCCTCGCTCGCGCTCACCGGGAAGGCACTGGCCCAGATGCAGCTCGCGACCGCCGAGCTCGATCCCGACCTCGACCCGTTCGACGTGGCGGGCTCGTTCCTGATGCGAGCGCTCGTGCGCGACATGACCACGAAGGCCGATCCGAAGGCGCTCTTCTATCAGGCGCAACGCTTCAAGGTGCGCTTCCATCGGGTGGTGGAAGCCGTCGAGCGCCTGATCGGGGCGCGCCCGGGACAGAAGCTCGAGGTGAACTTCCGTGCCGCGACGCTCGAGACCACGATCCGGCGGGCCGGACGACGGCTCGCGCTCGCGCTCACCGCCGGCGCGGCGATCCTCGGCACGGCGCTCACCGCGATCAGCGAGCGCGTGCCCGCGTGGCTGCCCGTGACGTTCGGCATCGGCGCCCTGCTGCTGACGCTCGCCCTCGTGGTCGACCTCGTCCGTCGTCGCGACTAGTCTGTGCTGGACTAGAGATCGAGGTCGACGTCGACCTCGCCGCCCTTGGAGATCATCGTCGTGACCTCCTCCGCCGGCTGGGCAGCGCCCTTCTTGCGCACCGAGCGCAGCACGACCTTCTCGAGTACGTAGGCCAGGATCGCGAAGCCGAGCCCCACGAGCCATCGCTCGAACCGGCGGAAGCCCTTCGGCCTGGCGGTGGTTCGAGCGGTCATCTCGTGGTCCCCTCCTCGACGTGCGGATCCGAGCCGATCGGCAGGCGCCCCCTCACCGTCGTGCCCGACCCGGGCCGGCTCGTGATCTCGAGCTCGCCGTCGAGCGCACCGAGGCGGTCCGCGATGCCTTGCAGACCCGTACCGTAGCCCGTCGCGCCCGGGTCGAACCCACGGCCGTCGTCGGCGACGGCGAACTCGAGGGAGCCGTTCGCGCGGCCCAGCGAGACGGTCGCCCGTGTCGCACCGGCGTACTTCGCCGTGTTCTGCAGCGCCTCCAGTGCCGAGAAGTACACGGCCGCCTCGACCTCCTGGGGGAACCGGTCGGCGCCGTCGGCGACGACCTCGACCGGCACCGTGGACTTCCGAGCTTGAGCGGTGAGCGCCGCTTCCAGCCCCTTGTCGGCCAGCAGCGGTGGGTAGATGCCTCGGGCAAGGTCGCGCAGATCCTCGAGGGCCTCCTGGGTCTCCCCTTCGATCTGGGTGAGCATCTCCGCGGCCTTGGCGGGATCGCGGTCGGTGAGCGACCGGGCCAGGCGCGCCTTGACGGCGAGCGCGACGAGCTGCTGTTGAGCGCCGTCGTGGATGTTGCGCTCGAGGCGACGACGCTCCCGGTCCTGCGCCGCCACGATCCGCTTCTGCGCCGCGCGGAGGTCATCGAAGCGCGCCCTGAGCTCCTCGGTGAGACGGACGTTGCGGAGCACGAGGCCGGCTTGTGCCGCAAGGTCAGAGACCAGCTTGTCGTCGGCGGGTGAGATCGGGTCGCTCTGCGGCTTGCGCACGGCGAGCGCGCCGAGCAGCTCGCCGGCGTGCTCGACACGGTACACGCGATCGGTGCCCTCCAACGCCGGCACGTCCTCTCCGGCGAGTGACACGGCGCCGAGGGTTTCGGCGTCGGCGGGCCAGGTCGCGACGTCTCGCAGGTCGTCGTCGACCTTCAGCCAGACGTCGGCTCGCTCGGCGCCGACGCCCTCACCGAGCACGCGGGCCATGCGGGGAAGCAGATCGTCGTCACGGTAGGCATCGCCCACCCGCTCCGCGAAGTCGGCGAGCACCTCGTACGGCGTCGCCCTGCGCCCGTAGACGAGCCGGTCGGCAAGCTTCGTGAACCCCGCCCGCACCGGCTGGAACGAGACCGCCACGATCACGGCCGCGATCATCGTGAGCAGCGAATCCCCTCGACCGAGCCACGCTCCCACCCCCACGACGACCGAGAGGTAGACGAGGGTCGCGAAGAGGGCGAGCGCCGCATAGACGACCGTGCGCTTCACGACGACGTCGAGGTCGTATAGGTGGAAGCGGAGGACCGCGACCCCGATCGAGATCGGGAACGCGAGGAATCCCGCCCCGCCGACGACCGCCGAGAGCACCTCGTCGGGCATGAGGTCCGAGAGGAAGACACCGACGAACGCGGCGAGCACCCCGAACGCGACCCACTTGATCTGCTGGCGTTCGACCCCGCCGGCTCGACGGAACCTGATGAAGACCGACGCGAGAGAGACGGCCCAGGTGCCGAAGTACAGGACCGCGAAGACGGCGTCGGGGATCGTGACTCCCCCGAGCGCCTCCACGTACAGGGGGTTGTCGAGCTCGATCGAATCGCTCGATGTGGTCACCTCGGGCGTCCCGAGTGTGAACACGACGAACAGCACGCACATCATCGCCACGATCCACCAGAGGAACGGCTTCCACCGTGGCGAGGGCAGGTGACCGTCGGGGAACAACAAGGGCAACAGGAAGAGGACCGGGAAGATCCCGAACAGCCACCCGAGCCCGGACACCAGGCCGACCACCTGGGCCGCGGGACCGGATCCGCCACGTTCGACCAGCCACGTGCCGACCTCTCCGGCCATGAACGAGGCCGCCGTCGTGAAGCACCCCCAGAGCAGGAGCAGGCCGATCGCGTTCCTCGGATCGCGGGTGACGATCAGCGCGCCGATCACCCCGAACATCGAGAACGCGACGATGTAAGGGATCTGAGCGATCAGCGACTCGCCGTTGACCGCGACGAGCAGGGAGCCGACGGCTGCGATCGCGATGAACGCCGCGAGGACGAACCATGGCCACTTCACTCGGCGATCGATCGGCGTGATCATGTCGCCGGCACCGGGACGCTACCGCTGAGGGTCGCGCCGGCCCCCGGAGCGCTCTCGACCTCCACACGACCGTCGAGCGCGCCGAGTCGGTCGGCGATGCCTTGCAATCCCGTGCCGTATCCGGTCTCGGAGGGATCGAAGCCCCGGCCGTCGTCGTGCACGCGGAACCGCAGCTCCCCGTTCGACCGTTCGAACGACACGCTGGCCGAGGTCGCCTGCGCGTACTTCGCGACGTTCTGCAGTCCCTCGAGCACCGAGAAGTACACGGCCGCCTCGATGTCCTGCGGCAGGCGGTCGACGCCGTCGGCGTCGACCCTCACGGGGATCGGCGACTTCCTCGCCTGGGCCTCGAGCGCAGCCACCAATCCCTTGTCGGCGAGCAGCGGTGGGTAGATGCCTCGGGCGAGGTCGCGGAGATCGTCGAGGGCCGCTCCCGTGTCCACTTGGAGCGCGACGACCATCTCCTTGGCCTTGGCCGGGTCGCGATCGATCAGCTGTTCCACGAGGCGTTGACGGACCTGGAGCGCGACGAGCTGCTGCTGGGCGCCGTCGTGGATGTTGCGCTCGAGCCGGCGGCGCTCCCCGTCCTGCGCCGTGACGAGGCGTTTCTGTGCCGCCTGCAGATCAGTCAGGCGCGCGCGGAGCTGCTGCGTCAGCCGCTCGTTCCGCAGCACGAGCCCGGCCTGGGCGGCCAGGTCCCGCACGAGCTGTTCGCGCGTCTGGTCGATCGGGTCGCTGACCGGCATCGACACCGCGAGCGCGCCGAGCACCTGCCCCTGGTGCCGGACCTCCACCACGAGGTCGTCGCTGGCCCCGGGAGCGTCGGGCGGCCAGGTCGCGACCGTTCGGAGCTCCTCATCCACGATCATGCGCACCTCGGCACGCTCGGCGCCCACGCCCTCGCCGAGCACACGCGCCAATCGGGGAAGCACGTCGTCGGAGGAGTAGGTGCCGGCGAGCTGGTCGCCGAACGTCGCGACGACCTCGTACGGCGTCGCGCGCCTGCCGTAGACGATGCGGTCGGCGAACCTGCGCGCCCGCGCCCGCACCGGTTGGAACACGAGGGCCACGATGCCCGCGGCGAGCGCCGACAGGAGCGGCGATCCCCTCGAGCCCACCAGGGCGCCGACCCCGGCCACCACGCCGACGTAGACGAGCGCGATGAACGCCACCACGATCGCGATCACGACGGTCTTGCGGATCACGACATCGATGTCGTAGAGGCGGTAGCGCAGGATGGCGAGCCCGGTCGCGACGGGGATCAACATGAAGCTCATCGCGCCGATCGTCTGGATCGCGCCACCCCATCCCTCGTCGTTCCCGAGGCCGGGGAGGAACGAGAGCAGGAAGAACAGGGCCATCACCGACGCGGCGTACGCGAGCCACCGGATCTGGTGCCGGACCACGTCGTCTGTGGTCCGCCGCATGCGCACGACCAGCGAGACGAACCCGCCCACCACCAGCAGCGGCGCCGCGAGCAGCAGGAACCCGAAGACGTCGAGGACCGGCCCGAGCGCCTCGATGCCGATCGGGTTCTCGATCTCGGGATAGCCGCTGTCGGCGAAGTCACCCGGGTAGAACCAGATCGTCACGAAGACGATCGTGAGAGCTGAGCCGCACAGCCACGCGAACCATCGCCAGCGCGGGGACGGCAGATGCCCGTCGGGGAAGAGCAGGAGCAGGAAGCCCGAGATCCCGATGAAGGGCACCCACCCGGGCCCTCCGATCGCGAGCGCCAGCGGCCCGAACGGCAGATCGTGCTCGACCGCGTACGCGCCGTAGCCCGTCAAGGGGCCCATGGTCGCGGCGAAGACCCCCATCGCGACCATCAGCCATGCGAGGCGATTGTCCGGACGGCGGCTGAGCACGAAGAAGCCGACCACCGGGAATGACAGCAGGAGCGCGGAGAACAGCGCTTCGTCGGCACGCCCAGCGGCGATCTCGAGCGCGATCGTGGCGGCCGACCCGACGACCACGATCACGAGCGCCGCTCGCGTGAGCCACCGCAGGCGCCGTTCGCTCAACGTCATCGCTGGGGGCTCCTCACGCGGAAGACCTCCACTGGTTCCTCGCGGCCCTTCACCTGGTGCATGCCGATCGGCTCACACGCGATGCCGTCCGAGGCAGCCACCGTGGTGGCCGTCGCGACGATCTCGCCGCCGGCCGCCT
>JBGGNG010000129.1:0-3201 GCA_041287635.1 Actinomycetota bacterium
GACCGCATTCAGGTGCTGCGCGAACGGGTCGTCCTCGGGCGCATTGGGCCAGTACGCGGCCATCTTCTCGAACGTCTTGCGGCCGAACAGCTGCGCGTCGGTGGCCCTCATCCCCTCGGCCGCCGACTGCCCCATGACCTCGTCGAAGTAGGGCATCTGCCAGCCTCCGTGCTCGAACCCGCCCTCCCGGTCCTCGTCGGGATCTCCCGGCGCCTGGTACACGCCGTCCAACGACAGGAACGCCACCACCACCAGCTTCCGCATCGAGTCCTCGCCTCCTCACCGATCGGCTGATCCGCTACTCATGCAGGAGATCAGGTCGAATGCACCCGCTGTAGCCGCCGACCCCCCATCGACCCGAGACCTGGTCCAGCATCACGCTCTGAACGATGACGCCGTCCCTCCAGATGTCGTAGACGCGCCCTTGGCGATCGTCGCGCTTGTCCGGGTGGATCGTCGCTCCGAACTCCGGCGACGCTTCATCGGTGGGGACGAGCGACTCGGGCGGGAGGTGCCCCCTGATGCCGGAGAACTCCCCGAAGCCGACGAGCGCCTCCTCAGCGGTGGCGTAGTTGCCGGAGGGACCGTCGCCATCGAGGACCGTCTCCTGCCATCGATCGCAGACCGCGTCCGTCTTCGCCGTTCGCCAGACCCAGACCCCTCCCGCGATCGTCGCGATGCCGAAGACGCCTGCGACGATGACGGCCGATCGCCTCATGACCGAAACCCTAGTCCGGGGCGTGGCACGAGGCTTCTCGGTCGCGTCGCTTTCCTCGGCGAGTGCCCGCCGCCGACGCGACTCGCGACCGCACCGACCGCACCACTCGTCGGGGTGTACGTGGGGGGCTGGACACCGGCTCCACCGGGTGCGTGAGTTCCTGACGGGCCTCGAGGACCATCTCCACGATGTGGCCGAGGGCTTCCTCGCTCAGGCCTGAGTGGTGGCCGAACCGGAGACCAACTCCACCCGGATCACGAACCCGTCACCAGGCAGAGCAGCCACCTCCCCCTCGGCGATATCGGAGTTGATATCACGGCGTCGTGCCAACCAGCGCGTGCCGCGTGATACCGATAGTGGTATCGACCCTGGCCACACCGGCGCCCGGGGCGCGGTCGACACCACTATCGGTGTCGCCCACCCGGTCCACCGCTCAGTCAGAGCGGAACGCGCGGCGGCGAGGCTGCGCCGATTGGCAGAAGACGATCCGAGCCGCGGCTCACACCCGCTCGAGCTCGGGTTCCAGCTGCAGGTCCTCGCCCTCCACCGCGACCTTCGGGAGCGCCCGGTCCAGCCACTTCGGCAGCCACCAGTTCGAGTCGCCGAGCAGCTCCATCGTGGCCGGCACCAGCAGCATCCGCACGATCGTGGCGTCGAGGAGCACCGCGCTCGCAAGGCCGACGCCGAAGAGCTTAACGATGCGGTCGCTCTCGCCGATGAAGCTGCCGAACACCACGACCATGATCGCGGCGGCCGCGGTGATCACCCGGGCCGTGGCCGCCAGGCCGTCGGCGACCGAGAGACGGCTGTCTCCCGTGCGCAGGTACTCCTCGCGGATCCGCGACAGCAGGAACACCTCGTAGTCCATCGACAGCCCGAACACGATCGCGAACATCATCATCGGCACGAACGGCTCGATCGGCGCGGGCTCGATGTTGAGCACGCTGCCGAACCATCCCCACTGGAAGACGGCTGTCGCCACGCCGTACGCCGCGGCGATCGACAGCAGGTTCATGATCACCGCCTTCAGCGGCACCAACAGCGACCGGAACACCAGCATCAGCAGCAGGAACGACAGCAGCAGCACGACGCCGATGAACAGCGGCATCCGCTCGGTCAGGTACTCGGAGAAGTCGACCGACGCGGCGACCCCGCCCGACACCGCAACGTCGAGCCCGGAGTCCCCCTCCGCGGCCGGCAGCACCTCGTCGCGGAGGCGGCCGACCAGTTCGGTGGTCGCCTCGGCCTGCGGGGCGGTTGTCGGGAACAGCCGCCACAGGGCCGCGGTGGGCTGCGCCGGATCGTTCGGGACGGCGGGGGTCACGAAGGCAACACCCGGATCGGCGGCCATCGCCTCGGTGACCCCCTCGAGCGCCGCGGGGTCAGTGCCCTCCGGGATCTCGGTGGCGAGCAGCATCGGGCCGTTGAAGCCCGGTCCGAAGCCCAGCGCCAGCAGGTCGTACGCCTGGCGCGTCGTCGTCTCCTCCGGGTAGTTGCCCTCGTCACTGAACGCCATGCGCAGGCTGAAGAACGCGATCGCCAGCACGAGCAGGATCGCCACGCCCGCGAGCGCCGCGACCACCGGGTGCCGCTGGATCACGCGGCTCCATCGGTAGGGGACGGTCTCCTGCAGCGGCTTCGGCGTGCGACGCGGCACCTCGCGCCGCAGCGGTGCGACGGCGAAGCTCGCGACGAGCACCACGGCGGCGAGCGCCAGCCCGACGAGCGCCAGCGGCTGGAACGCGAGGGCGACCCCCGCGAGCCCCACCGCCACGAGCAGCGCGGCGATCAGCCCGCGCCACCGGGTCACCTCGACCCGCTCGCCCGCGAACCCGAGGAGCGCGGGGAGCAGGGTGAGCGAGGCGACCGCCGTGGTGGCAACGACGACGGCCGCGGCGCCGGCGAGTCCGGTGATGAACGACAGGCCCATCAGGAGCATGCCGAGCAGCGAGATCACGACCGTGGTGGCCGCGAACGCGACGGCCCGGCCGGCGGTGTCGAGCGCCACGACCGTCGCGTCCTCGACCGTGGCGCCCTTGTGCACGTTCTCCCGGTAGCGGGTGACGATGAACAGCGCGTAGTCGATGCCGACGCCGAGGCCGAGCATCACGGCCACGGTCGTGGCGAAGTCCGGGATGGAAAGCACGTGGCTCAGCAGCCCCGCGAGGATCGTGCCCACGCCGATGCCGGCGAGCGCGATGCCGATCGGCAGCCCCATCGCGAGCACCGACCCGAACGCCAGGATCAGCACGATGATCGCGAAGGCGATGCCCAGCAGCTCCGAGCTCGGCACCTCGAACTCGGCGAGCAGCGCGCCGCCGATCTCGATCTGCACGCCGGGGATCTCTGGCATCGCCTCCCGGATCTCGGTGCTGATCGTGGCCGCCTCCTCGAGCGTGGTGTCGCGGGGCAGCCCGATCTGCGCGTAGGCGATCTTCCCGGCCTCGGGGCCCTGCGCGGCGATCTGCTGGGCGCCCTCCTCC
>JBGGNG010000130.1:0-53410 GCA_041287635.1 Actinomycetota bacterium
GCTTGCGTGCGGCCGTCTTCTTGCGAGCCGCGGGCTTGCGTGCGGCCGTCTTCTTCCGTGCGGCCGGCTTCCTGCGAGCTGCCGGCTTGCGTGCGGCCGTCTTCTTCCTGGCCGTGGCCTTCTTGGCGGCCGGCTTCCTGGCCGTGGACTTCTTCGCGGCGGTCTTCTTCCGAGCCGCCGGCTTGCGCGCCGCGGTCTTCTTCCTCGCGGTCGTCTTCTTGGCTGCTGCCATGCCCCCTCCCCTTTCCCTGCGTCGTCTCGTCGAGCGGTTCGTCGAACCGTGGTGGCCGTTCGTTAGGACGCCATGCGCTTCAGGCGTCGGCGTTCCCGTTCACTCATGCCCCCCCACACGCCGTAACGCTCGTCACGACGGAGGGCGTAGTTCAGGCATTCGATCCGCACGGGACACTCGCTGCAGATCCGCTTGGCCTCCCTCGATGAGCCTCCCTTCTCGGGGAAGAAGATCTCTGGGTCATATTCGCGACACCGCGCTCGCTCTTGCCAAGGGATGTAGTGATGCACGCTCGTCTCCCCCCGAAATCACATCTATGTGATTCTGAGGGAAGAACCGCCCCGGTGACAAGCCCTGTATCGAGGAAGTTCTCTGCCTCAATCCCTCGTCCGTCATCCCCATCGTGTCGGACCTGGAGCCAAGTCGCAAGTCGATCCGGCGGGCGGTGTGCTGGTCAGGGAGCCTGACGAAACGCCGTCAGGACGCCTGACGGGTCTTCCGCTCGACGTCATCGTACGTCGTGGTGCGGACCACCGGGGTGCGGCCGATCGCTCGGATCGCATCGTCGAACTGGTCGGGCGTCATCTCGATCCCCCACTCCGCCCCCGCCATTCGGCTGATCGTCTCCTCCATCAGCGTGCCGCCGAAGTCGTTGGCACCCGCCTGCAGGATCGACTGGCAGGCGTCGACGCCCAGCTTCACCCAGGAGACCTGGATGTTCGGTATCAGTCCGTCGAGCAGGATGCGCGCGACCGCGTGCATCCGCAGGTTCTCCTCGAACGTCGCACCCGGGCGAGCCTTTCCGGAAAGGTAGATCGGCGCGTGCTGGTGCACGAACGGCAACGGCACGAACTCCGTGAACCCTCCGGTGTCGGCCTGGATGCGACCGATGCGCCGCAGGTGCGCCACCCAGTGCGGCGGCGCGTCGACGTGTCCGAACATGATCGTGCTCGAGCTGCGGATGCCGAGACCATGTGCGGTGCGGACGATCTGCTCCCATGTCGCGGCGGGGAGCTTGCCCTTCGTCAGCACCCATCGCACCTCGTCGTCGAGGATCTCGGCCGCCGTGCCCGGGATCGTGTCGAGCCCATGAGCCTTCGCTCCCGCGAGGAACTCCGCGAACGAGACGTCGAGCTTCGTCGCTCCGTTGAGGATCTCCATCGGGCTGAACGCGTGCACGTGCATCCCGGGGGTCCGGCGCTTCACGGCATCGACGACATCGAAGTAGAAGGAACCGGGGAGGTCGGGGTGGATGCCACCCTGCATGCACACCTCGGTGGCGCCCCGATCCCATGCCTCCTGCGCGCGGTCGGCGACCTCCGCCAGGGTGAGCGTGTACGACTCCTCGTCGACCTCGCGCTGGGCGAACGCGCAGAAGCGGCACCCCACGTAGCAGACGTTCGTGAAGTTGATGTTCCGGTTGATCACGTACGTGACGTCGTCACCCACCGCCTCGGCGCGGAGGTCGTCGGCGACCCGGCAGAGCGCATCGAGCGCATCGCCCTCGGCGCGGAACAACGCGAGCGCCTCCTCGTCGGAGATCGCGCGATGGGCCGCCGCCTTCCTCAGTGCCGATCGGATCTCGCTCTCGAGTCGGGCAGGCTCGACGTGACTGCGTTCCCATTCCGTCGTCGCCGGCGGCAGATCGATCTCGCCGTACACGGCGTCGGCATCCTCGCGCAGGCCGGCGTCGGCGCCCTTGGCGAACGTGAGCGCGATCGTGCGCGGCTTCCAGCGCACGTCGGGGTCCTGCCACGGGATCGGCTGGGGCGCTCGTCCCTCGACCGCTCGGCCGTCGTCGCCGAGCAGCGCCGCGACCGGTGCGCGCATCTTCCCCGCCAAGAACGGAGCCGGCCTCGCGGCGAACTCCGGGTACACCGTGAGCCGCTCGCGCAGCGCCTTGCCGCGCGCGGCCGTCGTTGCCTGCAACGCATCGATCGACGGCCACGGCTTCTCGGGATTCACATGATCGGGGGTGATCGGCGAGACGCCACCCCAATCGTCGATGCCGGCGTCGAGCAGCCGCAGCCGTTGCGCAGGATCGGAGAGGTTCGGCGGAGCCTGCACGTGCATACGCGGTCCGAGCACGATGCGGGCGGTCGCGACGGCGGCGAGGAACTCCTCGTCGCCGGGCTCGCGTGCCGAGTGCATCGCCGTGCCCGGCTTCGCTCGGAAGTTCTGCACGATCACCTCTTGCACGTGGCGGTAGCGCCGGTGCAGATCGCGGATCTCGAACAGCGCCTCGGCTCGCTCGCGTTCGGTCTCACCGATGCCGACGAGCACCCCCGTGGTGAACGGCACCGCGAGCCGGCCCGCGTCCTCGATCGTGCGCAGGCGCACGGCCGGGACCTTGTCGGGGGAACCGTGGTGCGGGCCACCTTTCGCCGAGAGGCGGGGGCTCGCGGTCTCGAGCATGATGCCCATCGAGGCGCTCACGTGCTTCAGCCTGGCGATCTCCTCGTAGCTCATGACGCCCGGATTGAGGTGGGGCAACAGGCCCGTCTCCTCGATCACGCGGATCGCCACGGCGCGCACGTAGTCGAGGGTCGAGTCGTAGCCGCGGTGATCGAGCCACGCGCGGGCGATCTCGTATCGGTCCTCGGGCCGGTCGCCGAGGGTGAACAGTGCCTCCTTGCAGCCGGCCTCGGCGCCGGCGCGCGCGATCGATACGACCTCCTCCGGCGTGAGGAACGTCGCCTCGAGCTTCGCGGGAGGCTTCGCGAAGACGCAGTAGTGGCAGTGGTCGCGACACAGCATCGTGAGGGGGATGAACACCTTGCGGGAGTAGGTGACGACGTCGCCGTGCCCAAGGTCGCGGAGGCGGGCGGCGACCGCGAGGAGCCGATCGAGCTCTTCACCGCGGGCGCCGAGCAAGGCGGCGGCCTCGTCGAGGCTCAGCGCCACGCCCCGGTCCGCTCGCACGAGGGCCCGGCGCAGCTCGTGGCCGCTCGGCCGGGCGGGTGCCTGGGGCATGTCGGCGAGCCTACTACGCTGTTCCTCGATGAAGGTCGTGGCGCTCGCGGGGGGCATCGGTGCGGGGAAGTTCCTGCGCGGCATGGCTCGTGTCGTGCCCGCCGACGATCTCACGGTCGTCCTGAACGTGGCCGACGACATCGTCGTGCACGGACTGCATGTGAGCCCCGATCCGGACTCCGTGACGTACTGGCTCGGCGACGCTTTCGACCGCGAGCGCGGGTGGGGCCGCCGCGACGAGTCGTTCCGGGCGGCCGACGAGTTGCGAGCGTTCGGCGCCGCCGATGCCTGGTTCAACCTCGGTGACCTCGACCTCGCGACGCACCTGGTCCGGACCTCGATGCTTCGCCAGGGGGCGACGATGTCCCAGGTCGTCGCGCGCGTGGCGGAGCGCTTCGGCATCGGCGCCCGGCTGCTGCCCGTCACCGACGATCGCGTCGAGACGCGCATCGACGCCGTGGACGCGCAGACGGGCGAACGACTGGATCTGCACTTCCAGGAGTACTGGGTGCAGCGACGGGCAGCGGATCCCGTCAAGGCCGTGCGCTTCGTGGGTGTCGAGGACTCGAGCCCGGCACCGGGGGTCATCGCGGCGATCGAGGCGGCCGATCTGGTGGTGCTGCCGCCGTCGAACCCCGTCGTCTCGCTCGGGCCCATCCTCGCTGTACCCGGCGTGCGGGAGGCGGTTCGGTCTCGCCGCGCCGCCGTCGTCGGCGTGAGCGGCATCGTCGGCGGCGCGCCCCTCGCGGGCATGGCCGACAAGCTGATGCCGGCCGTCGGTCTGGAGGTGACCGCCGCGGGCGCTGCGAGCGCATACGAGGGACTGCTCGGCGCATGGATCGTCGACGAGCGCGATCGCGGGCTCGCCGATCGTATCGACGCCACCGGGGTCCGGGTCATCGTCACCGACACCGTGATGCGTGATGACGACGACGCGGAGCACCTGGCGTCGGCCGTGCTGGACGCCGTACCGTGACGTCCCCGTCGCGTCCACCGGTGACGGTGCTGCCGGTCGAAGGCGTGCCCGAGGTGCGGCCCGGCGACGACCTGGCGTGGATGCTGAGTGCTCCCCTCCGGAGAGCCGGCGTGCTCGAGGGCGACGTGGTCGTCGTGACCTCGAAGGTGATCTCGAAGTCTGAGGGCCGTATCGTGCGCGGGGTCGATCGGGCCGACGCGGTCTCCGCGGAGACGGTGCGCGTCGTCGCGCGCCGCGGCGACCTCGTGATCGCCGAGACGGCGCACGGCTTCGTCTGCGCGAACGCGGGCGTCGACGCTTCGAACGTGGACGCCGGATCGCTCGCCCTGCTCCCCGAGGACCCCGACGCCAGCGCGTCGAGACTCCGGGCGCAACTGTCCGCCCTGCTCGACGTGCGCGACCTCGCCGTCGTCGTCACCGACACCTTCGGCCGGGCATGGCGGACAGGCGTGGTGAACGTGGCGATCGGGTGCGACGGCCTTCCGGCGGTCGTGGACCTGCGGGGGCGCACCGATGACCGGGGACGAGAGCTCGAGGCCACCGAAGTCGCACTCGCCGACGAGGTGGCTGCGGCGAGCGGGCTCGTGATCGCGAAGGATGCGCGCATCCCCGCAGCGATCGTGCGGGGCGTCGATCGCCTCGGTGGCGACGACGGGTCGGCGCTCGACCTCGTGCGCCCGGCCGACGAGGACCTGTTCCCTACCTCGCCGCTGCAGGCGCTCCACAACCGTCGTGCCAGCCGCACGTTCGGTCCCGGAGCCGTCCCGCGTCCCGCCTTGGAGGAGGCGATCGTCGCCGCGTGCGGCGCCCTGGCTCCTCACCGAGCGAGGCCCTGGCGTTTCAGCGTCCTCGTCTCCGAGGCTTCGCGGCGCGGCTACGTCGCGGCGATCGAGCAGCGCCGCGGGATGAGCGACGAGGTTCTGGCCGCGGCCCCGGCGCTGATCGTGCCGTGGGTCTCGCTCCCGAGCGGCCGATCGTCTCCCGATGCCGGGAGCGCACGGGACGAGCGGGAGGTGCTCGCCCTTTCGGGTGGCGCCGCGGTCCAGAACCTGGTGCTGGCACTCTCGGCCCAGGGTCTGGCGAGCAGCTTCATCGGCTGCACGAAGTCCGACGTCGAGGAGATCCGTGTAGCCCTCGGGTTCGGCGACGGGTGGTTGCCGCTCGGCGCCGTCGCGTGCGGACCGATGCCGCGCCACCTCGTCGCCGACCCTCGACCGCCGATCGAACCCGCCGACGTCGCCGAGTGGCGTTGACGTCGCCGAGCCGGTTCCGCTCGCATCGCCGATCGTTGGGTACCCTCTCCCTCCGAGGCGCACCCCGGCAGCCTCGAAGGGAGACCCACTGGACGTGTCGAACCGACCCAACGACGCTCGCAGGCCGACGAAGGCCGAGCGCAAGGAACAGGCCCGACTCGAGCGCGAGGCGATCCAGCGTCAGATGGCCGCGAGGAAGCGCAACAGGACCGTCGGGCTGTCGCTCGTGGCCCTCGCGGTGGCGGCAACGATCGTGGCCGTCGTCGTGCTGCAACCCTCCGGCGACTCCGACGCCGCGCTGCCCGCGGCCGCGAGCCTGCTGGAGCAGGCCGGCGGCGAGGCGGAGACGGCTGCGTGCGACGACGTCACGACGACCGGCTTCTACGACGGGTTCGACCAGGCATCCCCCGACTACGCCGACCAGGCCCACATCGAGGGAGACGAGCGGTTCCCCGAGCTGCCGCCGCTCGACACGTACCCCAGCACACCGCCGGCCTCCGGACCGCACGTCGGCGCCTCGACACTTCCGGCCGGCGTGTACCCATCGCCACCCGACCTGGGGCCGCTGCTGCACTCCCTCGAGCACGGAGGCACCGTCGTCTGGTACGACCCCGACGCGCCGCCCGATGCCGTGCAGCCGATCCTCGACTTCTACGATCAGAGCGACCCGGTCGGCCAGGACCGCGTGATCGTGGCGCCGTACGACTACGAAGGCGCCGGCGGACAGCTTCCCGAAGGCGTACAGATGGCGCTCGTCGGGTGGCGCCGGCTGCGCGCCTGCGCGACGCCGAGCCTGGCGGTGGCGTTCGACTTCACGAGCCAATACTCCTACCCGACCACCCAGGATCGGGAGTACGCCGGCGAGGCCCCCGAGCGCGGGGCGGCCATGTAGCGATGACGAACAAGAACAAGAACAAGAAGAAGCGACGCTCCTCACAGGCGACGGCGACTACGCCCACGCCTCGCCCCTCGGCCGGCAGCAACGACGCCCGCCGAGAGCGGAAGGAACAGGCCCGGGAGGCTCGCGCAGCGCAACGCAAGCGCGCGGAACGGAGCGCCTTCGTGCGCCGAGCCGCCGTGTTCGGCGTGGCGGGTGTCGTCGGCATCGGAGCGTTCTACTGGTTGACTCGGGCGGCGAGCCCCCGCGACATCCCCGCGGCCGCCGTGGCCGCCGCCGAGGCGGCGGGCTGCACCGACGTGCAGCAGCCCGTGGGCGATGCCCAAGCCGGTCAGCACGTGGCCGAGGGAACGCCGATCACGTACGCGCAGAAGCCCGCGACGTCGGGTGAGCACTACGGCGGTCAGGTGCTGCCGTCGACACCCGAGACCTACGATCAGCCGATCGGGAGCGAGCCCGCCTCGGTGCACTTCCTCGAGCACGCCGGCGTGATGCTGTACTTCCGCGCCGACGGCGACGGGGCGGTCTCCCCCGAGGTGGCCGAGGCCCTCAAGGGGGTCGCGACCGACCGGTCGATGACCGTCGCGGCCCCCTACGACGGGCTGCCCGAGGGCACATCCGTGGCGCTGGCCGCGTGGGATCAGCTGCAGACCTGCCCCGGCTCGATCACGGCCGACCAGGCCACGACGGTCGCCGACGGCTTCGTCGAGGCGTTCGCCTGCACGTCGAACGCTCCCGAGGCCAACGCCGCCGAGGACTGCTGAGCCGACCGCGCCGGCCGGGTCAGGCGATTCGACACGGCTGCGCGTCGGGGCAGACGATCGTGCCGTGCTCGAAGTCGGCGAGCGATCCACCGTTCCCGTCGCCGCGCACCCTGCTCGTCGGGAAGCCGAGCGGCCCGTCGGTCCCGTTGCGATCGAGGTACTCGCCCAGCACGCGCCCCCAGAGCGCGTGGGCCCCGGACCCCGATCGGGCGAGGATGCGGCCACGCTCGAACAGCGCACGCGACCCCGCCCCGACGTCGACGATCTGTCCGGTCGGCATGCCGAGGCGGCTCTTGGGCCCCTTGACCGCCTTGTACTCCCGGTAGATCGCTCCCCGGAGCCACACGGTCACACCCTGCCCGCCGTTGCGGAAGATCGCCCCGTTCTCGAACCGCTGGCGTGAGCCTCCCTCGACGCGCTCGATCCGCGAGGTGGGGAGGCCCGGGCGACACATCAGCGCGTCGTAGCGATCGCGGATCGGCCCGGCGATGTTCTTGTCCTTGTTGATCCAGATCCGCCCGTCCCACGCGCCGATCGCCCACCGAAGCTCCGAGCCGGTGATGGACGCCGAGCCGTTCGAGCCCCGGACGGTCGCGGTGATGATGCGGCCACCGTCGCCACGTCGCACGCGCGGGAATCCGCGGACCGTGCCGATCGAGCCGGTGTACGGGGCGAGCCGGTTCGTGAGCTCCCCGGCGGTGTACGACTTCTGCCAGTCGGTCCATGGGTTGGCGGCGAGGTCCTCGCCCGGATCGCACTCGGCCTTGAGGTAGGGAACCGCGTAGGCGTCGTTCCCGCCGTGCCACACATCCTCGACCGCGTCGGAGTGCCCGCCGTCCGAGGCCGCGTAGAAGGCCTGGATCACGTTCCCCCGGTGCGTCACGACCTGTCCGCGGGTGTCGTTCACGGCCGCGACCCAACGGTTGCCGTCGGTGCCGCCTTCCTTGTTGAAGCCGATGTACACCTGGTCGTTCGTGCCGTCGGTGATGTCGCAGTTGCACTGCGCGCCGGGCGCCGAGCGCCTGACCCTCGAGGTCGCGAACGTGCGACCGGCGACAGCCTGGGCGCGCAGCGCCGCCACGGACCACGAGCTCGGCATCTCGCCCAGGCCGTAGAGGTACTGCTCGAGGTCGAGCGGGAGCACCAGCCGCTCCTTCCACGACCCGCCGCTTCGGTACAGCTCGAACTCGAGGCGGCCTCGGTTGTAGGACGCCCCGCCCTCGGGCACCGACGCCCGCGCGCCGCGGCCGTACGTGGCGATCAGGTCGAAGGAGTCGCCGCCCCAGGTCCGGCCGCCGACGAGGGCGCCGTCGTGGTTCCGCACGGCGAAGCCGCTCGCCTTCGCGCGCACCGCCCAGGTGCGTCCCTCGGGGATGCGGCCGACCTTCCGGCCGCCGGCGCTGCCGACCCAGAGCTTGACCGGTCCGCCCTTGGCGCCCACGTGGATCACCCGCTCGTCCCACGTCAGCCCGACACGGAGCTTCGACACCGGATCGGCGATCCGGCCCACGCGCGTGCCTCGGTAGAACTGCTTCAGGATGCGTTTGTGCGACCACCCCATCTGGGCCAGCCCGTACGCGCCCCACTGCGACATGCCGATGCCATGACCGAACCCGGAGCCGAAGAACCGGAACCCGCTGCTGCCCGCGGTCCCGGGGCTCACCGGCGCCGGCGAACCGGTGAACGGGTCCTCGGTCACGCCGGGTACGGTCGTGCCCTCGCCGGCCGCGAGCGCCGAGGGGACCACGCCCGCGCACAGCAGGGCGACGGTGAGCGCGCACACGAGCGCGCCGGCGATGCGGGTCGACCCCCCGGTCGTTCTCACCCTGCCTGCATCGGCGGGGCCACCGACGCGGTTGAGACCGGCGCCCGGGCGAACGATCACGATGACGGGGCCACCGTACCGGACGGCACCTTGGCGTCCGCGAGGCTCGCTCCCGCGGGCACGGAGCTCCCTTCCCCCAGCACGCTCGACCCCACGATCGCGCCATCGCCGATCGTCGCGTTCGCCGCCAGGACCGAGCCGGTCACCCGGGCACCGGCGCCCACCCGCACGCCTTCGTGTAACACGGAGTCCTCGACCTGCGCGTCGGGCCCGATCGACGCGCCCCGACCCACCGCCACCCAGCGGCCGAGGTGGGCCCGCAGGTCGACGACGGCGCCGTCGGCGACCCAGGGCGCCGGGTACGTCACGTCGTGCACCTTCCCCTCGAACATGTCGAAGTGGGCCTGCAGGTACTTCTCGGGCGTTCCGAGGTCGAGCCAGTACGCGTCCGCCACGTACCCGTAGACCGGATGGCCGACGTCGATCACCGCCGGGAAGATGTCCCGCTCGATCGAGACCGTTTCGCCCGACTCCCACGGGACGAGCACCGCCGGATCGAGCAGGTACGTGCCGGCGTTCACGTCGCCGGGGATCGGCTCTTCGGGCTTCTCGCGGAACTCCAGCACCATGCCCACGTCGTCGGTCGCCACCAGGCCGAAGGCACGGGCATCGTCGACGTGATGCAGGGCGATCGTCACCGCGGCCTCGTTCGCCTCGTGGAACGCCTTCATGGCCGTGAGGTCGAGGTCGGTGAGGATGTCGCCGTTCAGGGCGAAGAACGGCTCGTCGCCCACCGCGTCCAGCGCGTTCACGATCGCACCACCCGTGCCGAGTGCATGCGTCTCGGTGATCCAGGTGATGCGGGGATCGCCGTGGCGTGCCTCGATGAACGGGTGGAACACCTCCTCGAGATAGGGCGAGGAGAGCACGACCTCGTGCACGCCGTGTCGCGCCAGGTGGTCGAGCACGTGGTCGAGCGAACGCCGGTCCATCAACGGCAACAGGGGCTTCGGCACGGTCTCGGTGAGCGGCCGCATGCGCGTGCCCTCCCCCCCGACCAGGACGACCGCCTTCATCGTGTCGTGATCCTCTCTCGTTGCGCCTCGAGCTCCGCGCGCAGCCGCAGGGCCGCCCATGCGGCCGGCAAGGTCGCTCGCCGCCACCCGGCGGCGCGGTGCTTGCGGTAGTAACGGTAGATGCTGTCGGAGTGCATGCGAAGCATCTCGCGGCTGCGCCCCCTCGAGACACCGATCTCGTGCACGATCTCGACGCCGGGCGTGTAGAGGACCGACCGGCCCACGTCCCGGACCCGGGTGGCCATGTCGAGTTCCTCGCCGAAGAGGGGGAACGCTTCGTCGAAGAGCCCAGTCTCGTCGAACACGCTGCGCGGGAACAGCATGCAGCAGCCGCTGACCCAATCCACCTCACGCTCGCTCATGCGGTCCCATCCCTGCATGTGGTAGCGCCGGGTGAAGGGGTTGCCCGGTCGCACCGAGCCAAGGAACGCGTGCCCGACGGCGTCGACCACGCTCGGGAACGGACGTCCGCTCTCGTAGACGGTGCCGTCGGAGTTACGCACGAGGGGTCCGACGATGCCGGCTCGCGGGTGCTCCCGCGCCACCCCCACGTAGTCGGCGAGGGTCCCCCTCCACCACTCGACGTCGGGGTTCAGCAGCAGCACGAACGGCGCCCAGGTCTCTCGGATCCCTTGGTTCCATGCCGGTGAGAGGAAGACGTTCACCGGGTTCTCGATCAGCCTGGCCCACGGGTGTGCGGAGACGGCCTCGGTGTGCGACCCGTCGTACGAGGCGTTGTCGATCACGAGCACGTCGAGGGCCACGTCGCCCCGGTGACGCTCGAGGGATGCGAGGCAGCGCTCGAGGTACTCGCCCGCGTTGTAGTTCACGATCACGACCGCGAGCTCCGCGGCCTCCGGGGCGACGGTGGCGGTCACTGGTGCGGGGTCTGCGCCACGAGCACGATCCCGAGCATGATGAAGAACACCCCGGCCCACCGCAACGGCGGGATCTGCTCGTGCAGAAGGAACTTGTCGGCCAGCAGGATCAGGGCGTAGGTGAGCGAGGCGAACGGATACGCGAACGAGAGCGAGGCGCGAGAGAGTACCGCGAGCCAGACGAAGGCCGAGAGTCCGAACAGCAGCAACCCACCCCATACCGCCCAGGTCGTGGCGACGTCCCGCAGCGAATGCGCGTTCATCTGCAGCTCGCCGGTGTTCGCAGTGACCTCGTTCATGCCGTGCTTCAGGGTGAGCTGAGCGACGGCCGCGAGGACCACCGACAGCAGGATCAGGCCGATCAACATCGTGCGGTCCTTCCTTCCCGCAGGACGGCCTGCGGTGAACTCGGCGAGGTGCGCATCGTGCGCCTCGGGGTCGGTGGTGGGGGGGTTCGGGTTCACAGGTCCTCCACCGTTGCTGCGGGCTCGACGTCTAAGCGCTTGGGCACCTGGACGTCGACGGGCACCTGCACCAGGTATCGCTGGGTCTGGATGTGGAAGGAACGGCCATCGAGCGACTCGAGCCCGATCGTCACGAAGTACTTGCCCCCCACCCACTCGGCCGGGGGCACCCGGAAGATCACGCGCTTCTTGCCGTCGACCGGTCCGAGGTCGATGCCCATCGCACTCGTGCGCCCGTCGACGACCGGGTGGTTCGTCGTCGCCGACACCACGGCGAACGAGACGTCGAGATCGGGGACCGGCATGTTCGACTCCACGTCGACCGCGATCGTGAGCTCGGCGCCTGGCCACACGGTGCCGTTGCCGTCGCCGCCGGAATCGAACGCCACGGCCTTCACCTCGACCTCGCGGCTCCCCTCTTCCGGCACGAAGTCGGGGTCGCGGCTGAGCAGCCGGTGGCGCAGCTCGCGCACGACGTCGGCCGGCTCGCCGCGCATGTGGAGCACGCCGTGGTCGAGCATCACCGCGTGGTCGCAGACATCGACGACCGTGTCGAGCGCGTGGGTGACGAGGACGATCGTGCGGCCGTCGCGCTGGAACTCGCGCACCCGGTCGACGCACCGCTGCTGGAACGCCTCGTCGCCCACGGCCAGCACCTCGTCGATCAGCAGGATCTCGGGATCGACGTGCACGGCGACCGCGAACCCCAGCCGCACGAGCATGCCCGAGGAGTAGAACTTCACCTGGTTGTCCATGAAGTCCTCGAGCTCGGCGAACGCCACGATGTCCTCGTAGACGCGCTCGGTGTCACGGCGCGTGAGCCCCAAGAACGACGCGTTCAGGTAGACGTTCTCTCGTCCCGTGAGCTCGGGGTGGAACCCGGCGCCGAGCTCCAGGAGCGCCGCCATGCGGCCACGGGAGCGGATCGTGCCCTCGCTCGGCCGCAGGATGCCGGCGATGCACTTCAGCAGGGTCGTCTTGCCGGAGCCGTTGTGCCCGATCAGGCCGATCGACGAGCCTTCCTCGATCGAGAAGGATATGTCGCGCAGCGCCCAGAAGTCCTCGGCCCTGGAGCGCGTCACGAGCAGACGCTGCTTCACACTGCTCGGACGCTCCCGATACAACCGGAATCGCTTCGAGACCCGCTCGACCTCGATCGCCGCCGTCACAGCTCCTCCGCGAAGTCGCCCGAGCGCCGGAAGAACGTGCGCCATGCCAGCAGCAGGAATCCGGTCGACAGGGCGAGCACGATCGCGAGGAGACCGGCCTGCCACGCCACGGTGACGTCGGGCAGCACCTGCATGCCCCCCTGTGTGGGATCGCCGTAGAGGGCCCGTTGGAACCCGAGCACGCTCGTGGTGAGCGGGTTCGCGAGGTACAGGCTCCACAGGCTCACGCCGGCCACCTCCCGGCCGGCGACGGCCTCCTGCACCAACGCGGCCTGATACACGATCGGGGTCATCCAGAACCAGACCAGCAGGCCGAGGTTCAGCAGGTGCCCGACGTCGCGGTAGCGCACGTTCAACGCGGCGGTCCACAGTGTGATCGCGGTCGTGAAGACCATCAGGGTGAGGAACGCGAGCGGATAGAGCACGATCGCCTCGCGACCGATGCCGTGGCCGCTCACGACGATGAACAGGAGGAAGACCGCGCTCTGCAGCACGAAGTCGAAGAGGGCGACGCCGACCGAGGAGAGCGGCAGGATCTCGCGCGGGAACGCCACCTTCTTCACCAGGTTCGCGTTGTCGATCACCGCGCTCGACCCCGACAGCAGCGACGCCGAGAACAGGTTCCACGCGAGCAGGCCCGAGAGCAGGAACACCGGGAAGTCGGGAACCCGGTTGTCGAGCACCACCGCGACGAAGGAGAAGACGGCGAGGAACACGATCGGGTTCAGCACCGACCAGATCGCGCCCAGGAACGATGCCGTGTACTTGACCTTCAGCTCCTTGCGAACGAGGTTCGCGAGGATCTCGCGATAGCCCCAGAGCTCGCGCAGGCGGGGCAGCAGGCGCAGGTGCGGTGCCTCGGACGTGCGCTCGGTGACGGTGGTCGTGGCGATGGCGATCGGCTCCGGTCGAGTGGGATCGTGGACGCGAACCCGCAGGTCAGCGCGGCGACGAGTCTAGCAACGGGGGGTGCCCCGGCCGCGGTCCGAGGCTATGGCGATCGTTCGACGTTCCGTGGCGGCACGGCGACCTCGGCCCCAGGCCGGAAGCTGCGGAGCGCACGCGCGTACTCCATGCCGTACCCCTCGGCGACCATCTCCTCGGTGATACCGGCGTCGACGAGCGACTTGCCCCAGATCGCCATCGCCTTGCGGGCCGGGTCGCGCACCAGCGCGAGGGTGTCCGTGATCGCTCGTTCGTAGCCGCGAGCGGTCTCCTCGGACTCGCGCAGGTGCTCGACGTGGGCGGCAGCGGCCGCGCCGACCCGCTCGCGCAGCCCGGGGTCGTCGCGCAGGCGGATCAGCACCCGCGCGAGCTCGGCGGGGTCGGTCGGGCCCGGCGCCACCCGCAGGACGGCGTCGTCCGGCACGTCGAGGTAGGTGCCGGTGGCGCTCACGATCGTGGGCCTGCCCGCCTGCATCGCACGGCTGAGCGAGCCGCTCACCTCGCCGCGATGCGGGAAGCGCAGGTCGACGACCGCGTCGGCCGCGGCGAGCCAGGCGAGGAAGTCGGCGTCCGCGACGTCGGCATGCACGCTCACCCGGGTACCTGCCCCCGCCGCCTCGACGACCGGCTCCACGTCGTACCCCTCGATGCGGCGGCCCACGATCGCGACGTGGGCGCCATCCCCCAGGCTCATGGCGGCCTGCGAGAGGGCGTCGAGCCGCTTCGCCTCGTTCATGTCGCCGGGGGCGACGACGAGGAACGTGGGATCGCCGAGGCCGGCCCGCAGGTCGCGCGTCCTGGGCGAGAGCCGCTCGAACGCGTCCGGTGCCTCGGTCACGGGGTGCGGCACGACGAAGACCGGCGTGCGACACCCGAACCCGTCCAGGTACCGCCGACCGAAGTCCGAGTGGACGATCACGCCGCGCGCCCGCCGCACGACGTGGGCACACCACGGCTCGCGCAAGGGGTCGTTGCGCAGCACGTCGGGATCGGTGAGCTCGTGTCGCAGGCGCGCCGCCTCCCGTGCCGCCATGTACCCGAGAGGTTCACCGGCCGCCTTCAGCCCTCGCACGAAGTCGTCGAGCGCAAGATCGTGCAGCACGACGAGCGCGCTCGTGAGGTACGCGGCGCGGTAGATCTCGAGGTGGAAGTCCACGTTGTTCCCGAGCTGGAACACGCCGAGGTGATACCCGGGGAAGCGGCCGGCGTCCTGGGTGTCCACGGGCCAGACGACGTCCATGCGCAGGCGGTCGGTGAACCCGATGCGCTCGAGGCCGTCGAGCACAGCGCGGTCGTAGGTGGCGATGCCGGTCGGCGCCGGCGGCAACGGCCCCGCGAAGACCACGTCGCCCTCGGAACCCGGGCCGCGCCCGTGCTGCACCTCGACGGCGCCCGTGGAACGGCGCAGTCGCCGAGCGATCGCGCGTCCTGCCCTCATCAGTCGAGCAGGCGGGCGACGATGTCCGGCCAGCGGGGCACCTCCGCGCGCACGAGGTCGTGGCCCGCGGCGCCCATGCGCTCCGCTCCGGCGCGATCGTTCCAGAGGCGGTCGAACGCGTCGGCGATCGCCTTCGGTTCGGGCGGCCGCACGAGCCCGGTCTCGTCGTCGCGTACGAACTCGAGCGGGCCGCCGCTGTCGGTCAGGGTGACCACTGGGCGCGAGGCCGCGAACCCCTCGATCGTGACGTAGCCATAGTCCTCGTCGAACGGCCCGAAGTACACGCCGAGCGCCTCTCGATACAGCTGCTGCAGGCGCTCGTCGCTCACGCCGATCTCGAACGCGACCCGCCCTCCCACGCCGAGTCGCTCGGCCTGGTCGCGCAGCTGAGGCTCATCGGGGCCACGGCCCACGAGCACGAGCCGCACGCCGGTCGCGACGTGCTTCATCGCGTCGATCGCGAGCGACTGGCGCTTCAGGCTCTCCATGCGACTCGGGAAGAGCAGGTACTCGCCGAGCGGACCGCTCGGCGTGTCGAGCAACTCCTCGGCCAGATGGCTCGGGTGGTACAGCGGTTCCGCGGGGATGCGCAGCGTGTTCCAGAGCCGGTCGCGCACGTTCTTCGCGTTCGTGAACACGCGCTTGGCCTCGCCCAGGGCGACGCGGTCGGCTTCCCAGACCATGTCGCGCACGGCCGCGCCGTCGTCCTGGCGCTTCAGGTCGGCGTAGTCGGGGTGGTCCCAGAGCTCGTACGCCGTGCGGTGTTGGTGGATCAGCCACACGATCTTGCGCTCGTGCTGGGCGAGGTAGGCGGGGAACTTCAGTCCGATCACCGCATCGACCTTCAGGCCGTTGCTCTCGGTGATGTCGAAGCTGCGCCACACCGCCATCTGATGGGCGAGCTGGCTCGGCGGGTACCACTTGCCGGCGATCTGGACGAGGTCGGCCTCGTGACCCGCATCGCGCAAGGCTCTGACGAGGGCCTCGGTGTGCGTCTCCGCGCCGCCGCGCACGAACGCGGTCTGCGGGTGCAGGACCGCGACCCTCACTCGGCGGGGTCCCCTCGCTCGCCCTTAAGACGGTCCACCTCCGCCTCGAGCACCAAGAGCTTCTCGGCGAGGCTGGTGGTGAGCTCGGCGTGGTCGGCGAGCAGGCGATCGTATCGCCAGGTCGCCGGGCGCATCACGCGCCAGATGCGGCGCTTGAGCTGCCGGCGCCACTTCGAAGGCGACGCGAGGTTGCCCTCCCCCATCGGGATCACGACGGTCTCGTCGGTACGCATCTGCGACGCGAAGTCGTGCAGGCGGTCGCGGATCTCCGGGGTGTCCATGCGCGCGCGGGCCGCGGTCTCGCGGGCCCAGTACATCTCCCGCGAGAGGTCGCGAAGGGCCTCGCTCTCACCGTCGTCGGAAGGCGAGGACGCGGCGGCGTGGGTGTCCGGCGTCATCGGCGCCGAGCGTAGCACCGGCATGTGGCAGAACCGTGGTAGGCGGCACCGAGCTACCAGCTCCCCGTAGCGCCCGCCACTCGGCGCTCAACAGTTGATGCGTCTCGATGATCCGCATGGACGATCGTCGTCAGGGACCGGCCGGCACCCCGGCGAGGAAGTCCTTGAGTCCCTCCTCCAGCGACGGCATCGGGTCGATGCCCAGGTGGAGCGTGTACACGCTCGTCAGAGCCGAGTACACGGGCCGCGGCGCCGGCAGGCCGAGGTCGGCCGCGTGCTGCGGCTCGACCGATCCGGCGGATCCGGCCAGCTCGTGCACCCGGCGCAGCACCTCGAACCACGACGCGGGCTCCGGCCCGCCGAGGTGGTAGAGACCGAACCGACCGGTGAGCACCAGCGGCAGGATGCGGTCGGCGAGGTGGCCCACGAACGTCGGCGACCCCCAGCGGTCGGCGAGACCGCCCACGGTCTCCCCCGCGACGAGGGCTCGCACGGTGCGCGTCAGGTAGTCGTTCCCGCCACCGTAGACGTAGCCCACCCGCACGACGAACGACTCGGGCGCGATCTGCTGCACGAACCGCTCCCCCGCGAGCTTCGCGCGCCCGTAGACCGAGAGCGGCGCGGGGACGTCGGTCTCGTCGTAGGGGGAACCCTTCTCGCCGTCGAAGACGTAGTCGGTCGAGACGTGCAGCAGGATGGCGCCGCTCGCCCGGGCGGCGAGCGCGAGGTGCTGCGGTCCGAGCGCGTTGTCGCGGAACGCCCGTCCCTGGTCGGATTCGTTCTCGTCCACGCGCGTGTATGCGGCGAAGTTCAAGATCGCATCGGCACGGAGCGGCTCGACGCTCTGGCGAACCGCGTCGTGATCACCGACGTCGAGCGCCTCGCGATCGAAGGCCAGCACGTCGTGGTGGACGGGGGCGCGCGCCAAGAACGCCCGGCCGAGGTCGCCGCCGGCGCCGGTGACGACGATCCTCACGTCCGGCCCCCGGCGACGCGTGGCGCCGTGACCACGGGCACCACGTGCGCCGCATCCAGCGCGTCGAGGTGCGTCCGGTACCAGGCGACCGTGTGGACGAGCCCCTGGTCGAACGACCACTCTGGCCGCCACCCGAGGGCCAGGAGACGATCGGATCGAACGCCGTAGCGGAAGTCGTGTCCCGGTCGGTCGAGGACGAACTCGATCAGGTCCTCGGGCGCGTCGGCGAGCTCGCAGATACGTCGCGCGAGTTCGATGTTCGCCAGCTCGTGCCCTTCGCCCACGTTGTACACCACCCCCGACTCGCCGCGGTCGAGGGCCGTCAGCGCGCCGCGGACCCAGTCCTGTACATAGAGGAACTCACGTCGCTGCTGCCCCCTGCCGTACACCGGCACGGGTAGGCCGCGCAGCGCGTTCACGGCGAACGTCGGCACCACACGTTCGATCTGTCGCGGGCCGAAGGCGTTCGTGCCCCGGACCACGGTGACCGGGAGCGCATACGTCGAGACGTATGCGGCGCACAACAGATCGGCGGCGGCCTTGCTCGCCGCGTACGGGCTGCGGGGACGCAACGGCGCATCCTCGTCGAACAGCCCGCCGCCCTGATCGCCCGGGCCGTACACCTCATCGGTGGAGATCATGAGCATGCGGGTGCCGTGACGGCGCACCGCCTCGAGCACCGTCTCGGTGCCGAGCACGTTCGTCGTGAGGAACGCCGCCGGCTCGTCGATACTGCGGTCGACGTGCGTCTCGGCTGCCGCGTGCACGACCGCGTCGGCATCGCGCACCAGCCGGTCGACGATCGAACGATCGGTCACGTCGTCGTGTACGAACGTCATCCGAGGGTCGGCCTCGTGGCCTTGCAGGTTCGCGAGGCTCCCCCCTGCCGAGAGGCGATCGAGCACCGTGACGCGGTCCCCACGCTCGATCAACGCGTCGACGAGGTAGGAACCGATGAATCCGGCGCCGCCGGTGACGAGCACGTGGGAGTCGGACATACGCTGCTCCTTGGGCGACGCTCCTCGGGGGCGGGATCTGGCGGGGTCGAGGGAACGAGCCGAGTCTACCCGTGCGCGACCTCGTGGGCGGCGCGCATCGCCTCGGCGGTGCTGCGGGCCGTCGCCTCCCAGGTGAACCGCGTCGCCCGCGTCAGCCCGGCGGCCGAGAGCATCGCGCGCAGGTCCGGATCGTCGAAGAGCTGGGTGATGCCGGCGGCGATCGCCTGCTCATCTCGAGGGTCAACGGCGACCGCAGCGTCACCGGTCACCTCGGGCAGCGACGACACATCGGACGTGAGCACCGGGAGGCCGACGGCGAACCCTTCGAGCACCGGGAAGCCGAACCCCTCGTACAACGACGGGTAGGTGAGCATCGTCGCTCCACTCATCAGCGCGACCTTCTCGCGATCGTTCACGTAGCCGGTGCGTACGATGCGTGCTCGTGCGCCGCTCGGCAGCCGAGCGATCACGGCGTCCAGCCGGTCGGCCGCCTTCGGGTCCCATCGAACGGAGCCACCGGCGATCACGAGACGCGTCCCCGCGTCCGTGGTCGCGAACGCACGCACGAGCGCGTCGAGGTTCTTCCGGGGCTCGATGCCGCCCACGAACAACGCGTAGGGCTGTTCGATGCCGTACTTGCGCCGTACGGCGTCGACGACCTCTGGAGGCGCCGGCGCGAACGCCGCCATGTCGACCCCGAGCGGCGTCACGTGCACACGGGCCTCGTCGACGCGATGCGTCTCGAGGAGGTCCCGCCTCGTGGACCCTGACGGCACGAGCACTCCGGCGGCGCGCTGCAACCACGCGTCGAACCGCCGACGCCATCGATCGTCCATGTGGGGCGCCGTGTCGGGCAGCCGCTCGTAGGCGAGGTCGTGGACCACCATCACGACCCCGGGACTTTTCGTGGCCGGGGGCAGGAAGTTCGTCGCGAGCAGCACGTCGAACGAGACCGACCACTCGATGCGAGGCACGCCCAACCGCGACGACATCGGTCCGAAGACACGAGCCGGGAAGCGCGACGCCTTCTCGGTGAGGTTCGGAGCGTGGACCCCTGAGAAGAACGACCGGGGACGCAGAAGGCCCTTGGCATGCAGGTACCACGCGACGTAGTCGCTGGTGGGGTCGGCATGCGGCAGGTGACGGATCAGCTGCTGCGTGTACTGACCCACGCCCGTGCGGCGTGGGTCGAGCGCCGGCCGGGCGTCGATCACCGCTCGCATGAACCCCGAACCCTACCCGGCCGCGACCGCCGGCGCTGCGGGCTCAGCGAGTACCGCGCCCTGCGAGCCACCCGACGAGCGCGGAGGCGGCCCAGACGAACACGAGCCCGGCGACCAGGGGGATCACCATGCCCGGGTCCTTACCACGTTCCGAGAGCTCGCCGGCCAGCCTCGCCACCACCCACCCCCAGAACCACAACCCGAGCGCGCCGACCACGATCGCGCCGTACGCCGTGGCGCGCCCCGGCGCCCGGGCGCCGGCGACGGCCGATTCGTCGAGCGAGCGGAACCCCAAGACGACCGCGGCCGGCGAGCTGCACCCCATGACGAAGGGGCCGAGGCAGGCGAGCACGAACGCCGAGAGGGCCTTGCGGCGGCCGGGGACGACGATGGGACGAAGCTGCTCCATCCTGATGATGCTAGGCGCGCAGGCGGTCCGCGGGAACCATCGGAAGGCCTAGTCGGAGCGTTCCGTCAGTCGACCTCGATGCGACTCTGATCGCCCACGATCAGCCGATGGGCGCCGCTTCCGCCGGAATGACGCACCTCGACGTGGCGGCCCAGGATCGAGCCGGTGAGCCCGTGCACGTCGGCGATCGTGCACTCCTCCATCACGATCGAGTCGGCGACCTCGCTGGCCTCGATGCGGCAGCCGGGGCCGATCGAGACGTCGGGGCCGATCGTGGAGCCCACGACCGTCGAACCTTCATCGATCACGAGCGGCCCCCGCAACGTGCTGGCCTCCACCCTGGCGCCGGTCCGCACGACGACGGGACCGTCGACCGTGGTCGCCTCGTCGAGCACGCCCTCGATCGCGGGTTCGATCGCGGCGAGCATCATGCGGTTGGCCTCGAGCAGGTCCTCGGGGCGCCCGGTGTCCTTCCAGTACCCGCTCACCATCTCGGCGCGCACCTCGCGACCCTCGTCGAGCAGCCACTGGATCGCCTCGGTGATCTCGTACTCCCCGCGTCCCGAGGGCGCGAGCGTGTGGCACGCATCGAGGATCGAGCGGCGGAAGAGGTAGACGCCGACGAGCGCGAGGTCGCTCAGGGGCTCGATCGGCTTCTCGACGAGCCGCACGACCTGGTCGCCGTCGAGCACTGCCACCCCGAAGTGCTCGGGCTCGGGCACCTTCGCGAGCAGGATGTGCGCCTCGGCCTCACTGCGCTCGAACTCCTGCACGAAGCGCGCCACGCCGCCGAGGAGCACGTTGTCGCCGAGGTAGAGCAGGAACGGGTCGTCGTGCAGGAACGCCTCGGCCGTCATCACGGCGTGCGCGATACCGAGCGGTGCCTCCTGCGGGATGAACGTCACGTCGATACCCCAGCGGGAGCCGTCGCCGACGGCCGCTCGCACCTCGTCGCCGGTCGCACCGATCACGATGCCGACCTGCGTGATCCCGGCAGCGGCGATCGCCTCGAGCGCCTGGAACAGGATCGGGGTCCCGGCGACCGGGATCAGCTGCTTGGCGTTCGTGGACGTGATCGGGCGCAGTCGCGAACCCTCGCCCCCCGAGAGCACGAGCGCGCGCATCAGGCCTCGGGCGAAGGACACTCGGGCGGCGCGGCGCCGTCGCCGCCGACGGGCGCCGGCTCGTACGTCGCGTCCACGACGACGACCACGTCGTCGGGCAGACCCTTGACCTGCTTCATCTCGAGCGTCGGGAAGTACTTCTGCACGACCTGTGCCTCGGCGTCGGCGTCGGGCGCATAGGCGATCACGCTTCCCGCCACCTTCTCCTGGTAGGCGGTGGAGGTGGTCGTGCCCGGCGAGATGTCGAACCCGGCCTGCGAGAGCACCTCCTGCACCTCGGCCGCCGCGCCTCCCGACGCATGGTCGACCACGAGCACGGGCACGTTGGCCTCCGACGGCGGCGTGTAGACGAGGTCTCGGCCCACCTCGCCCAGGGGCTTGCCGTCGCGGATCGCGGCGAAGATGCGCTCGGCCGACTCGTCCATGCGCAGGATGCCGAGGTTCGCCGGGTCGGGGAACGAAGGCACGGTGCGGAACTCCGCCGCCCCGGACGAGATGCCCTCGAGCTGGCCGACGAGGAACGCCAGATCTGCGAGGTTCATGTCCTTGTCGCGGGTGAGGTTCTGCATGATCGGTCGGATCATCACGGGCAGCCTCGCGATCTGATCCGGCTGCAGCAGCTTGTTGATCACCGCTCGGAGGAACTGCTGTTGACGGGCGATCCGGTAGAAGTCCGGAGCTGCCGCATCACACCGCAGGTGCCTGGTGCGGACGTACGCGAGGGCTTGATCACCCGGGAGCGTCTGGCAGCCGGGTTCCACGTCGAGTGCCGTCAGCTCGTCCACGATGCGTCCATCGGGCGTGTTCACGTTCTCCCCGGGGATACACATCTCCACCCCTCCCAGCGTGTCGATCACCCCCTGGAATCCGGCGAGATCGACGTAGAGGACGTGGTTGACCTTCAGCCCCGTGAGCTTGTGCACGGTGGCGGCCACGAGGTTCGCCCCGCCACCCTCGATGCCTCCCTCGAAGGAGGCGTTGATCTTGTCTTCTCCCTCGCCCGGGATCTGCACCCAGAGATCCCGAGGGAACGAGAGGATGATGGCCTTCTCCAACGCGGGATCGGTGTGGACGAGCATGATCGTGTCGGCTCGGTTCTCACCGCCGATCTGCTGGTCGCTCCCGAACTGATCGAGTTCCTCCGCGCTCAATCCGTCCCGCGAATCGCTCCCGAGGAGGAGGTAGTTGCACACGTCCTCGACACAGGGGCCGAGCGCTCGTTGCACTTCGGGAGGAGCCGACCCGGTCGGAGGTGGGATCGTCGGACCATCCCCACCGGCCTGTTTGTAGGCGACGAATCCGTAGGCGCTGCCGACGCCGATCAGCAGGGAGAGCGTCGCCGTGACCGCGACGGCGATGCGGGCGACGCGGCCGTGACCGTGGGTAGGGGCGTCGCCGGAGGGCACGTCGGACATGCCGCCAAGGGTACCCGTGCGATCAGAGGACCCGCCCCACTGGCCTCGTGGTGATCGTGTGGCGGAACCGTGGCGGCGCAGGGGCTCCCGCCTCGCCGGGCTGCCCCGGCCCGTGCCCTGCGGCGCGAGGGTTCCTGGATGGGATAATCCCGCCATCGACAGGAGGCCAGATGGACGATGCGGTGACGGTGGTGCTCGTGGGGCTCGAGACGGCGATGACCGACGAGCTCGCCGACGACGAGCGGTTCGACGTGCGTGCTGCCGAGAGCATCGATCAGATCGCGGCGGGCGAACCGGTCGACGCAGTGGTCGTCGCGATGGACGGCCAGGGACCGCTCGAGTTGCTCGGCTCCTTGCGGGGCAAGGCACCTGAGGCCGCAATCCTGGTCGTCACCGAGGCAGGGCGCGAGGCCGACGGCGCCGTGGCGATGCATGCCGGCGCCGAGGACCATCTCGTCGTCGGCTCGATCCCCCACGGACTCCTGCCCCGGGCCGTGCAGTACGCGGTGTCGATCCGACGGCTCCGTCGCGAGCTCGCCACGACCGACGAAGCGACCGGCCTGCCGAACCTGCGCGGGTTCGTGCCGATCGCGGAGCACCACCTGCGCATGGCCGATCGCAGCCAGACCCCGGTGGTGTTCCTGTTCGTGCGGCTCGAGGGCGAGACCGACGACGACGACGCGCGCGAGGCGGCTGAGGTGCTGCTCGAGGCCGTGCGCGACGCCGATCTGCCGGCGCGGATCACCGCCGACACGTTCGCCGTGTTGCTGACCGGTGACGCGGCCGGCGCCGAGACCCTCGTGCTCTCCCGTCTCGTCGAAGCGATCGCCGTGCACAACGCCAAGCAGGATCCTCCCCGGCCACTCTCGCTCTCGGTCGGCAGCGCCCTGTACGAACCGGCGTCGCCGAACACCTTGACCGAGATCTTGGAGACGGCGGGTCGCAGGCTGCGCGATCACTCGGAGGGCTGAGCCATCCGATCAACCTCGCGCTGCGAATACCCCGCTGAACGATCTCGCTCCGAGGAAGGTGCCGTTGTCCCAGGCGATGCTGATGCTGGAACGGAGTGCGCCGATAGACATGGGTGACCTGTCCGAGGCGGGCGATCGCGACCTGATGGCTCGCCTGCATCGCGGCGACGAGGAGGCGTTCCGAGGGTTGTTCCATCGGTATGCCCCGACGGCCAAGGCGCTCGCACAGCGGGTCGTGCGGCAATCGCATCTGGCGGAGGAGATCGTGCAGGAGGCATTCATGGCGGTCTGGAGGGATCCGGGCGCCTACGATGGCGAGCGAGGCTCGGTGAGGAGCTGGCTCATGGGCATGGTGCATCATCGCGCCGTCGATCTCGTGCGCCGAGAAGAGGCGCATCGTCGCCGCGCCGAGGCGGCCATCCCTCAGGCGATCGAGGAGCAGGCCGATCACGCCGACGACGTCGTCCAGCAGCTGGGGCTGCCCGAGGAGCGCCGGATCGTGCGCGCCGCCCTCGCCGACCTGCCCGAAGAACAGCGGGATGTGCTCGAGTCGATGTACTTCGACGGGTTGTCCCAGTCGCAGATCGCCGAGAAGACCGGTATCCCGCTCGGCACCGTGAAGTCCCGGACGATGCTCGGCATGCGCCGGATGCGCGACGTTCTCGCGGAGGTCGAACGATGACGCGCGACCACACCGTGATCGAAGAGCTCATGGCGGTCGACGCCCTCGGCGGACTCGATGGCGACGACCGGGCCCTGCTGGAGCGCGAGCGCGAGTCGCACGGAGCGGCCTGCGCCGAGTGCGCCCTGCTCGAGAAGGGGTTCGCCGAGACCGCGGGCCGTCTGGCGTTCGCCCTCGACGCGGAACCGGTGGACGACGCCGTCGTGGATCGCATCCTGGGCTCGAGCGACGGATCGCCGGCGAGCGAGGCCGTCGTCGAGATCCCGCAGGCTCCGCGGGACGAAGTCGAGGAGCGCCGGGCTCGGCGCCCGCGTGTCTGGCTCGCGGCCGCGGCCGCGGCTGCGGCCGTCGTCGCGATCGCGGTCGTGGCCGCCGGCACGATCGTGCCCTCGACGACGAGCGTGCAGGCGACGACGTCGCAGCGCCTCGTGGTCTTCACGGGCGAGACCGAGGGCACCCTCGCGATGGCCTTCACCCCGGGTGAGCCGGGAGCGGTGTTCTGGGGCAGCGACCTCCCTGACCCCGGCGCTGACAGGGTCTACGAGATCTGGATGATCGAAGGCGACGAGGCCGTGTCGGGGGGATGCGTGACCCCGACGGACGGGGTGATCGCGGTCCGGGTCGAGGCGAGCATCGGCACCACCGACGCGATGGCGGTGACGACCGAGCCGTCGGACTGCCCCTCGACACCCTCGAGCGAACCCATCCTGACCGCCGATCTGACCACGATGGTCTGATCCACTCGGCCGCCCCGCCGGAATGCGAGGCTTACCCGAACCTTAAACCCGCCTTGCCCGGGCCCTTGATGACACCCCCGTAGCGTGGTCCTCGGCGGGAACGAGCCCGCCGTGACCCGAAGGAGATCCGGGATGAACAAGCGTTCCGCACTGATGTTGTCAGCAGCACTCGTGCTCACCCTGATCGTCGGTGGCCTCGCCGTGGCCACAGGACTGACGGGCCCGACCGTCAGCAACGCAGTCCCGAGGGCGGAACGTCGCGCCTCATCCGAGCCGGTCGTCCGCACCGTTCGCCGAACCGTGAAGGTGCACAAGAAGGCGGACGCGACGCCGGGCGAGGTCGTGACAGTCGCGGCTCCGGCAGCGGCGGCCGCCTCCCCGAGCAGCTCGAACGACCTGTCGGGAGACGATGATTCCTCCGAGGACGACGACGCTCACGAGGACGAGGGCGACGACCACGGGGACGACGGCGGGGACCACGGGGACCACGAGGACGAGGGCGCCCACGAGGACGAGAGCGACGATGACTGACAAACCTCGCCGGAGGCCTCGGTGGAGCCGCCACCGACTGCGCGCACTCGCGTGGACGACCGGGATCGCCACCTTCCTGGCGGGCGTCGGTGCCCTGGGTGCCTCCCCGATGCCCGAGCAGGCGCAGCCGCCGGGGGACCGCTGGGTCCCCCGGCAACGCGTGATCGTGCGTCGCATCACCCGGCGCATCGTCGTGGTGGAACCCGCCGCCAGCGCACCGATCACCTACGTCCAGGCCCCGTCGGTGAGCAGCTCGTCGAGCTCATCGGGTGGCGGACCTGCCCCTGCACCGCCGCCTTCCACGGGAGGATCGTGATGGAGCACGCTCCCACCGAGCGACTCGACACCCCGGCGATGGGCACCACGCTCAGCGTCTACGGACCGGGCGACGGATTCGCCGCCGGAGCCGAGGCAGTGGTCGAGACCTTCCGGGTCGAGGAGCAGCGGTTCAGCCGGTTCCGGCCCGACAGCGAGCTGTCGATGGTAAATGCCCGTGCGGGCACATGGGTGACCCTCTCCCCTGGATTCGAGTCCCTGCTCCGGTCCTGCCTGGATCAGGCGGCCGCCACCGGCGGAGCGTTCGATCCGACGGTGCTCGGTGCCGTCGAGGCCGCCGGATACGACCGCGATCTCGACGAGGTCATCCGATCGGCTCGCGTCGTGCTGCGCCGACCGGTTCCGTGCGGACGGTGGACCGAGATCGAGAGAACCGACGGATGGGTGCGACTGCCGGCCGGTGTGGGACTCGACCTCGGCGGCATCGCCAAGGGGTGGACGGTCGATCTCGCCGTCGAGCGGGCGCTGGCGTCCGGCATGTCGTGGGTGCTCGTCTCGGCGGGCGGCGACCTCCGCGTCGGCGGAGACGCTCCCCCGCTGGCGATCGATGTCGAGGACCCCGTCGATCCCTCGAGCGCGATCATGACCGTGCAGATCGACAGGGGCGCCCTCGCGACCTCGAGCACCGCGAAGCGCTCGTGGGGTCCGGGACTCCACCACGTCATCGATCCACGCACGGGAGCGCCCGCGATCACCGATGCCGTGCAGGTCACCTCGTGGGCGCCCACCTGCGCCCAGGCGGAGGTCGCGGCAACGGTCGCGCTGCTCCGAGGCACCCGGGCCGTCGCCGACGCACCGAGCGTGATCGTCGGCCGCGACGGCACGATCTTCCACTCGGTCACCTCGTCTCGAAGCGGCGAGCCATCAGACGAGCCAGAAGACGAGGTGGCCGCATGAACACGTGGATCCTGCTCCGCGCCGCCGGCATCGGCAGCTACTTGATGCTCTTCCTCTCGATCGCGTGGGGATTGGTGGCGACGACGTCCGTGGTCTCCACACGGATCTCGAAGCCCTCGGCGAACCTCTTCCACGCGTTCGCGGCGACGACCGGACTCGCGCTGCTCGGCGTGCACCTCGGGCTCCTGCTCATCGACGAGTTCATGCCGTTCTCGGTCGCGGACCTCACCGTGCCGATGGCGTCGGAGTACCGGCCGATGGCGATCACGGCCGGCGTCGTCGCGATGTACGCGGTCGTGGTCATCGTGGTGTCGTCGTGGCTGCGCAAGCCGCTCGGCACGGCGTGGTGGCGGCGCCTGCACCTCCTTGCCGTGCCGGCCTTCGCGCTGGCGCTCGCTCACGGCGTCTTCGCAGGCACCGACACCGAGCGATCCTGGATGTTCGCGATGTACGCGGTCACCGGGCTGCTCGTCGTGTTCCTCACGCTCGTTCGGGCATTCACCTACGGCTACCGACCTCCGCGCCCGGCACCCCCGGTCAGAACCCGACCCACGGAACCGGTGACGCCGGCGTGATCGTGTCGTCGAGCTCCCACGTGAGGCGCTCGTCGAGGCCCACGACGCCGGGAACGGCGCGGACGGCACCCCAGATCGTGGGTACGAGCGACCTGCGTTCGACACGGCCTTCGAGGTGCACCACACCGTCGTCGACGAGCACGAGGATCTGATCGGCGACGACCTCGAGGTCGTCGGTGAGCACCCGGCAGACCTCGGCCTTGACGTCGTCGTCGTCGCGGAGGAACTCCGCGAGCAGGTCCATGCGGGAGACGATGCCGACGATCCGTCCATCGAGGTCGACCACCGGCACACGCTTCACACGACGTTCGTGCATCAGCCGCGCGGCGTCGGCGACCGACGCTTGAGGGCCGACCGTCAACGGTGGTGCGGTCATCAGGTCGCGGGCCACCAACGCCTCGGCCTTCTTCCGCTCGTCACGACGTGTGTGCCCCTCGAGGAAGTGCGGTTCCAGCACGGATGGGTCCTCACGCAGGATCATGTCGGCTTCGGACACCACGCCCACGATCACGCCATCGAGATCGGTCACCGGAAAGGCGCTCACCCGGTACTCGCGCATCGCGCGGACCACCTGTTTGAAGGGGGCCGAGCCCGGCACCACCACGACGGTCCTCGTCATCACGTCGGCCACGGTGCGTGACATCGTCGACACCTCCTCGCGGGGATGCGGGGCCGTTCGGCCTCGAACCCCACGCTCACCGTAGGTCCGACGCTCGCTCGCGTCCTGGGTCCGGTGCCCCCCATCTGGCGGGACGGATCGACCCCGTTGCTAGGCTCGGGATGTGAGCGATCGCGAGCGGGCCCCCAGCGTGCCTCCCGACGAGGCGCGAACGCGCATGTTGATCGAGGCGGGGCTCGCCCTCTCCTCAGAGCTCGACCTCGACTCCGTGCTCGAGCGCATCGTGGAGCTAGCGCTGGGCATCACCGGGGCTCGCTACGGAGCGCTCGGCGTGCTGGGCGAGGACGCACCCCGCATCGAGCGATTCATCACCCAAGGGGTGACCGACGAGGAGCGAGCCGCGATCGGCCACCTTCCCGTTGGTCACGGCATCCTGGGGCTCCTGATCGAGGAACGACGACCGATGCGTATCCCCGAGATCGGCGCAGACCCGAGGTCGGCCGGCTTCCCACCGAACCACCCGCCGATGCACTCGTTCCTCGGTGCACCGGTCAAGGCGTTGGGCCAGGTCTTCGGCAACATCTACCTCACCGAGAAGCAGGGGGCGCCTGAGTTCACCGACGACGACGAGGCGGCGCTGGTCGTGCTGGCGACACAGGCCGGCGTCGCGATCGAGAACGCCCGGCTGTACGACGAGATGCGCCGCGCCCACGAGGAGCTCGCGCGTCTCGAGCTACTCGAGGAGCGCGAGCGCATCGCAAAGGAGCTGCACGACGGGGTGATCCAGGCGTTGTTCGCGGTGGGCATGGGGTTGCAAGGCACCGCAGCGATGGCCAACGACCCCGAGATCGCCCGGCGCATCGAGAACGCGACCGAAGAGGTCGACCGCGCGATCCGAGACCTGCGCAACTACATCTTCGGGCTGCGACCGGGGATCCTGGCCGACCGCCAGCTCGGTCAGGCACTGCAGCAACTGGCGCTCGAGTTCCAGGAGCGTACCGACGTGCTCACGATCGTCGACGTCGACGAGAGCGTGGCGGCCGAGCTGGCGAGCCGCGCCGCCGACGTGGTGCAACTCGTGCGCGAAGGCCTGTCGAACGTCGGCCGCCACGCCCAGGCCACGTCGTGCCGTATCACGCTGCGGCGCTCGAACGGCGGCGCCGAACTCGAGATCGACGACGACGGTCTCGGGTTCGACCCCTCGTCGCCGTCCTCGGGGATGGGCATGCCGAACCTGCGCGAACGGGTGACCTCGCTGGGCGGAGAGCTCACGATCCTCAGCGTCGCCGGCGAGGGCACGACGATCAGGGCTCAACTCCCCCTCTAGGCGGGCACGAGGGCCGGGGCTCGAACCCCGGCCCTCACACCGCCCCCGTCGGATCAGAGACTCACTGCACGACGAGCGCGGTCACCATGCCGAACATGCCACCGGGTCCCTCGGCGTGCGGCAGGATGTGGCAGTGGAATGCCCACGCACCGGGATAGTCGGCCTTGACCATGATGTCGAACCTCGAGCCCGGCGCGATCACGAGCGTGTCCGCCAGGTACCGGTTCTGCTTGGCCAACGGGTAGCCGTCCTCCCCCACGACCAGGAAGTGGAAGCCGTGCAGGTGCATCGGGTGAAGCAGGGCACCGTCGTTCGCAAGGTGGATCAGGACCCAGTCGCCCTTGGACGCCACGATCGGCTGTGTGGCCGGGAACGACTTCCCGTTCAGGTTGTACCCGAGCGTGCCGTCGCCGACGAACATCGTGTACTCGACGGCCGGGTCGGCGCCGTACACCGGGGTCCAGTTCGCGTTCTTCGGCTCCACGATCAGCGAGCCGTACAACCCCTTGTCGACCTGCTCCGCCGAATTGAAGTGCGAGTGATAGACGTACATGCCAGGTGGGTCCTTGATCGTGAACTCGTAGGTCCAGTACTCGCCGGGCATGATCGGCGGCTGGGTGACGTAGGGGACGCCGTCCTCGCTGTTCGGAACGGTCAGACCGTGGAAGTGCAGCACGAAGGGCTCGGTCATCTGGTTCTGGACGACGAACCGCACGCGGTCGCCCTCGTTGACCCGCACCTCGGGCCCGGGCACCTGTCCGTTGAACGCCATCGCGTCGACGAACTCACCCTTGGCGATCTCCCACTGGATCTCCTCGACCGTGAAGTTGTAGACCTTCACGCCGCCGTCCATCTCGGGCTCCATCGGCTGGTTGCCGTAGGAGTCGGTCTCCTTGCCGGCCAGGAAGTCCTGCACGCCTTCCTCGTGACCCGCGGCCATCTCCTCGGCGGTCATGGCGGCGTGCGAGGTCGCATCGGTCCCCCCACCGCTCGCAGCCGTCGTCCCCTCGGTGGCACCATCCGACGCCGTCAGGGTTCCGACCATGCCGAGCTGGTCGTGTCCGGGCACCGTGCACAGCGTGTCGTACGTGCCCGCCGCCAGAGCAGGCACCTCGAGCGTGGTCGACCCGTCCACGTCGATGCTCGGCGTCTCGATCGTCTCGCCGTTCACGACGACGCCGAACGTGTGCGGGGACTGACCGTGGTTCATCACGTTGAACGTGATGTCGCTGCCCGCGGGCACCTCGATCGCGGCCGGTTCGATCGCGAAGTCGGACAGCATCACGTCGACGGTGACGGGACCGGCGGCGGCGGCCGCCTCGCCGTCGCCGGCGGCCGGGGCCTGCTCACCGTCGCCGCTGCAGGCGACGGCGACGAGCGCGAGCACCGTCGCCAGTGCCAGCGCTCCCATGCGGAACCTTCGCATCATCGATCTCCTTCCGGAACGGGCGTTCGTGCGTACATGAGGGGGGAGTCTGGGGGCCCCGCCGGGCCGATGGGGGTGCCAGGAGACCCCACCCGGCCGGGACCTGTGTCCCTGCGTCGAGACCACCGGTACCGCGACACTGGGTTGCGTGTTCGCTCGCTACTTCGTGGAACTGCCGATGGACCCCGAGCGGGTCGAGGTCGCGCTCCTGCGCGATCCGCATTCGTGGCTGCCCGGGCTGGCGGGCGAGGCGAACTACCACGGTGACGCCCTGCTCGCCGAGGTCGGGTTCGGCGACGACGTGCGTGTCGCGCGGCGCGTGGCGATCGAGCTCGGGGAGCCGGTGAGGATACCGAGCAAGACCGTCGTGCCGATCCGTTGGTCCGCGGTCGGAGCCGCCGGGCTGTTCCCGTCGCTCGACGCCGATCTCGAGATCGCACCGCTGGGCCCTCACCGCTCGCAGCTCGCGATGAGCGCACGATACGTGCCCCCCCTCGGGGCCGTCGGCCGCGCGATCGATCGTGCGGTCCTGTTCCGCGTCGCCGAGGCGACCCTCAAGGACTTCCTCGATCGGGTGAAGGACTCGCTGCTCGCCGAGCCGGAGGACGTCCACCGTCCCGTCTGACCCGCCGCTAGGATGGGCGCCATGACGAAGAAGGCGCCCCTGCGCGTGATGCTCGTCGACGACCACGAGATCGTGCGCGACGGCATCAAGGCGATGCTCGACGCCGAGGACGACGTGGTCGTCACGGCGCAGGCGGGCACCGTGCGCGAGGCGATCGATGAGGCCCACCGCACCCGGCCCGACGTGGTCGTGATGGACGTGCGCCTCGCCGACGGCAGCGGCATCGAGGCGACCCGCGAGATCCGTGCGGACCATCCTGACACCCGGGTGCTGATGCTCACCTCGTTCGCCGACGACGAGGCCCTGTTCGCCTCGATCATGGCCGGGGCCTCCGGCTACGTCCTGAAGCAGGTGAAGTCGGGCGACCTGCTCCGCGCGATCCGCGCCGTGGGGGCCGGCGATTCCCTGCTCGACCCGAGCGTCACGAGCGCCGTGCTCGATCGGCTGCGCAAGGGCAAGCACCTGATGAAGGACGAGAAGCTGGCGCGGCTCTCCCCTCAGGAGGAACGCATCCTCACGCTGGTCGCGGACGGGCGCACGAACCGTGAGATCGGCGACGAGCTGAACCTAGCGGAGAAGACCGTGAAGAACTACGTCTCCTCGATCCTGTCCAAGCTCGAGGTCGCCCGGCGGGCCGAGGCGGCCGCCTACCTCGCGCGCCACACCACCACGCCAGGCTCCGTCGAGGAGTAGCGGCAGGGCCGAAGGGCCCGTTCGAGCGACCCCACCCGGCCCGGGGTCCAAGGTCCCGTCCGGATGGGGCCACGAGCCCGGTTCCGGCGGCACCTCCCCGGGGGAGTATCTGCCCAGGAAACGAAGGAGGTGGGGTACATGGACACGCAGGTTCGCAAGACCGTCGAGCCGGTCACGATCCCCGAGGCGACGCCGGAGACCCGCACGGGCCTGGGCGTGGTGATGGGGTTGCTGCGGCTGGCGCTGGGCTGGACCTTCCTGTGGGCCTTCCTCGACAAGATGTTCGCCCTCGGATTCTCGACGGGGCGGGTCGTCGACGAGGCTACGGGCGCCAGCACGATCGACTTCGTCGGCGACGCCGCCTGGATCAACGGCGGATCGCCGACCGCCGGCGTGCTCGGGTTCGCGATGAAGGGTCCGTTCACGGACTTCTACCAGACGATCACCGGGTTCCAGATGACCGAGGCCGGACCGACCTCCGCCGCCTGGGTCGACTGGGTCTACATGGCCTCGATGCTGTTCATCGGGCTCGCCCTGATCCTCGGGATCGGCGTCAAGCTCGCGAGCATCGGCGGCATCGTCTGGATGGCGATCTTCTACACGGCCACCGCGATCTGGCCCGAGCACAACCCGTTCGTCGACGACCACGTGGTCGGGGCCCTCGTCCTCGGCGCGCTGTTCTTCGCGAACGCGGGCATCTACCTCGGGCTCGGGAAGGTGTGGCAGCGGACGGAGCTGGTGAAGAAGCACCCGATCCTCGCCTGAGCACGACGAGGAACGGCGAACGGAAGGCGGGGCCATGCCCCGCCTTCCTCCATGTTCGGGGGTCAGCGTGCGAGCATCTGGGCGAGCACCAGCCGCAGGATGCCGCCCGCCCGGAAGTACTCGATCTCGGCCTCCGCGTCGATCCGGACCGTGACGTCGAACGTCGTGGAGGAGCCGTCTCCGGCCACCGCCTCGACCGTCGCCGTCTGGCCGGGGGTGATGCCGTCGGCCAGCCCGCGGGCCGAGAGGGTCTCGCGGCCGGTGAGCCCCAGCGAGGTGGCGCTCTCCCCGGGCGCGTACTGCAGCGGCAGCACGCCCATGCCCACCAGGTTCGACCGGTGGATGCGCTCGTAGCTCTCGGCGATCACGAACCGCACCCCGAGCAGGTTCGGACCCTTCGCCGCCCAGTCGCGACTCGAGCCGCTGCCGTACTCCTTGCCGGCGAGCACCGCCAGCGGCGTGCCGTCTGCCCGGTAGCGCTCGGCGGCCTCGTACACGCTCGTCACCTCGCCGCTCGGCAGGTGGGTCGTGAACGAGCCCTCAGTGCCGGGCGCGATCTCGTTGCGCAGGCGGATGTTCGCGAACGTGCCGCGCATCATCACCTCGTGGTTGCCGCGCCGGGACCCGTAGGAGTTGAAGTCGACCGGCTCGACGCCTCGCTCCCGCAAGTACGCCCCGGCCGGTGAGTCGAGCTTGATCGAGCCCGCCGGCGAGATGTGGTCGGTCGTGATCGAATCCCCGACCTTCACGAGCACGCGGGCGCCCTCGATGTCGCCGATCGGTCGATCGTCGCCCAGTCCATCGAAGAACGGAGGCTCCCGCACGTAGGTCGAGTCGGCGTTCCATTCGTAGGCGGGGCCGGCCGGGGTCGGCAGCCCTTGCCAGTGCTCGTCGCCGTCCCAGATGCGCTCGTACTGGCTCGTGAACTGCTCTTCGGTGACCGCCGTAGCCATCGCCTCGGCGACCTCAGACGGGCTGGGCCAGATGTCACGCAGGTACAGGGGACCGTCGGCGCCATCGCCGATCGGATCGGTCGTGAGGTCGAGGTCGATGCGGCCCGCGAGCGCGTACGCGACGCACAGCGGCGGCGACGCGAGGTAGGCGGCGCGCACCTGAGGATGGACCCGCCCCTCGAAGTTGCGGTTGCCCGAGAGCACGGCGGCGACGTTCAGGTCCTGTTCCTCGACGGCCCCTGCCACCTCGCCGATCAGCGGGCCGGAGTTGCCGATGCACGTCGTGCACCCGTAGCCGACGAGCGCGAAGCCCAGTTTGTCGAGGTACGGGGTCAGGCCGGCCCGGTCGAGGTAATCGGTGACCACGCGCGAGCCCGGCGCGAGCGACGTCTTCACCCACGGCTTCACGTCGAGCCCCGCCTCGACCGCCTTCCGAGCCAAGAGGCCCGCGGCGAGCATCACGCTCGGGTTCGACGTGTTCGTACAACTCGTGATCGCGGCGATCACCACGCTGCCGTGCCCGATCGTCTCCTCGCCCGCGGGACGGTCGGTGACGTCGCCCTCGCCGGGGAGCTCGTCCTGGCGCGGCGTGCCGCCCTCTGCCACGAAGCGCCCGATCTCGGTGCCCTTGGGGTCGGGCTCGAGATGATCGCGGAACGCGCCGACGAACGAGTCCCACACGTCGGGCAGCGCCACCCGATCCTGTGGCCGCTTGGGCCCCGCCATCGACGGGACGACCGCAGAGAGATCGAGGTCGAGGGTCTCGCTGAACGTGGGATCGGGGTCGCCGTCGCGCCGGAACAGCCCCTGCGCCTTCGTGTAGCGCTCGGCGAGGTCGACGCGATCGCTTCGGCCGGTGAACGCGAGGTAGCGCAGCGTCTCGTCGTCGACCGGGAAGTACGACGCGGTGGCCCCGTACTCCGGGCACATGTTGGAGAGCGTCGCCCGGTCGGCGATCGAGAGCGACGACAGGCCGTCGCCGAAGAACTCAACGAACTTCCCGACGACCCCGTGCGCGCGCAGCATCTCGGTCAGCGTTAGCACGAGGTCGGTCGCGGTCGTGCCCGCCGGCAGCTCACCGATCGTGCGCACGCCGATCACGACCGGCTGCGGCAGGAACATCGGCTGGCCGAGCATCGCGGCCTCCGCCTCGATGCCACCGACGCCCCAGCCGAGCACGCCGAGCCCGTTGATCATCGTCGTGTGCGAGTCGGTGCCGACGAGCGTGTCCGGGAACGCCACGCGGTCGCGCGAGGACACCACCTGACCCAGATGCTCGAGGTTCACCTGGTGGCAGATGCCGGCGCCCGGCGGCACGACGCGCAGGCCGTCGAACGCCTGCTGGGCCCAGCGCAGCAGGGAGTACCGTTCGGCGTTGCGCCGGTACTCGAACTCGATGTTGCGCTCGTACGCCTCGGGCGTGCGGAACAGATCGACCTGCACGGAATGGTCGATCACGAGGTCGACGGGGATGGACGGCTCGATCGCCATCGGATCGGCGCCCGCGCGCTCGGCGGCGCTACGCATCGCGGCGAGGTCGACCACGGCCGGAACGCCGGTGAAGTCCTGCATCAGGACCCGACCGGGCATGAACGCGATATCGCCCGCCGGCCCGGGCCAGCCGGCGAGCGCGCGCACGTCGTCGTCGGAGACGTCGCGAGAGCCGGCGCGGCGAAGCAGATTCTCGAGCAGGATCAGCACGGTCTTCGGGAGCCGGGAGAGGTCGCCGGCATCGGCGAGCGAGTCGAGTCGGAATAGGTCGATCGGGCCCTCGGCGGTCTCCAACCGCCCTCGCGCCCCGGCGAGGTCGCTGCTCACAGGTGCATCAGTCCTTCCGCATGCAAAGAGGTGCTTCCATCCTCCCACGCGGGCGCGGCGGTCAGTTCGTCCGGTAGTGGTCGACCTCGGGGAACGGCTCGTAGAAGTGGTGGAGCAGCGCCTTCCATTGGGGATACGACGTTCCTCCGCGGAACCCGTCGACGTGGTCCTCGAGACGCTCCCACTCGACGAGCAGCAGGTATCGGCTCCGGTCCTCCACGCACGGCAGCAAGCGCAGGTCGCGGAATCCCGGCGATGCCTCGATCAGGTGACGTGCCCGCGCGAACGCGTCCTCGAACTCGGGCTCCCTGCCGGGCAGGATCTGGAGCACCGCATGCTCCAGGATCACTGGGGAGCCCCGGCGCCCTCGGCCGCGCGGGCAGCCTTGACCGCTTCCTTGTGGGCGAGGCGCGCCGTGCGGCGGAGCTTGGCCTCGCGCTGACGGCGTTGCTCCACCTCGGTCTCGGCCACGAGCGGTGGCACGGGGCGGGGGTTCCCGTCGTCGTCGACCGCCACGAAGACGAGGTAGGCGGTGTTCACGTGGCGCATCGTCCCCGTGACCGGGTCGTGCGCCTCGACCCGCACGCCGCACTCCATCGAGGTGGTGCCGACGTCGTTCACGGTGGCCTTCAGCACGAGCACGTCGCCGATGTGCACGGGCTCGAGGAACGTGAGCTCATCGATCGCAACCGTGACCGCCAGCCCCGCCGCGTGCCGGATCGCCGCGAGGCCCGCCGCGGTGTCGACCAGACGCATCACGACCCCGCCGTGCACGGAGCCGGCGATGTTCACGTCGGTCGCCTCCATCAGCTGGGTCAGCTCGACGCGGGAATCGGCGACGGCCTTGGGGGTCAGCTCGGACATGGCCGCATCGTACGCCGGGCTGCCGCGGCGACGCTGCACGCGCGGGTAGCATCGGCCGGTGCGACGGCTCCTCTTCCCCCTGGCACTCACGTTCGCCCTCTCGGCTACCGCGTGCGGAGGGTCTGCGAGGGGGCCGATCGCGACCGATCCGCCTGCCGGCGGCGAGCTGCCGTCCGTCACCGCGACACCGAGCGTGAGCGGCGAGCCGTCGCCGACGGTCACGCCGTCCACCTCGCCGGCCGAGATCCCTGACGGCGTGCCGGCCTCCTTCGGCGAGGACGTGCGTGGACGCGACCTCCCCTTCGAGGAGTTGATCCCACCGGGCGACGAGGTCACCGGCGTCGATCGGGCGAAGACCACCGAAGGGGAGGCCGTCGTGATCGTGTTCGCGACGCCGGGGGGCGACCCCTTCTCGCAGGCTCGCGGGTTCGTGGTGTGGCGCCGCGACCCGGGCGCCGACCCTCCCTGGCGCGCGGTCTACGGGCTCACCCACGGCAAGCGAGACGGCGTGCTCGCGATCTCGGCCGACGTGACCGATCTCACCGGAGACACGACGGCCGACGCGTTGATCCGCGAGGAGACAGGAGGCACCGGGACGTGTGCGACGTACCGGGTCGTCGACCTCGCCGCCGGCACTCCCCTCTGGAAGCGCTCGGTCTGCGATGCCGAGATCCAGCCGAACCCCGACCCGATCGGCCTGTACGAGGTCGCGCGCGTGTACGGACCGGACGACCCCCACTGCTGCCCCAGCGCGATCCGCGAGCGTGTGCTCACGTGGGACGGCGACCGCTTCGCGGTGGTCTCGGTCGAGACGACGCCAGTCTAGTCTGATTCAGACTAGACGCCGGGCGTCGCCTCCGCGGAGGTGTCGGGGTGCCCGGGTACGATACGCGCCATGGCGCGCATCTTCGTCGAGGGCTGGGACCCCGACTACGGCACCCCGCTCGACCAGGACGACGCCCTCTCCCCCGCCGAGGGCTCCGTCGACACGAGCGTCGAGACCGACGATTGGGCGCCGATCGAGGGCGAGGACGACGGCGTTGAGCGCATCGCGTTCGTCGATGGCGTCCGTCGGATCGACGCCCGGCTCACCCTCGACGATCCCGAGCACGGGCCGACCCCCGGCCTCGTCGGCACGTTCGCGGTCGGCGCCGTGGTCTGGGACCGCGAGTCCCGGCGCTCCGAAGTCGCCGACGTGCGCATCGAGCGGTGGGCGGTGCTGGCAGGCGGCAGCGGCGAGCAGATGCCTGCGGTCGACCTCGAGCCCGGGGTCGGCACCACGAGGGCTCCGGGCGACGACCCGAACCTGCTGATGATGGCCCTGCATTCCAAGATGCGCGACGCCGAGGGCGAGTGCGCCGAGTCGCTTTCGGCGGAGTGCGCGGTCGTGGCCGACGGCCCGCTGAAGAAGATCCGAGAGCACGCGACCGTGGGGTACGTGAAGACCCATCGCGTCACCTACCTCGAGCCGCCCCAGAGCGGCGTGATCGCCGAGCTCGCGCCGGGGCAACGTTCCCCGATGTTCTGCATCGCCGCGCAGACCCCGTACGCGCGCTACTCCTGGTACCTGCGGCTCGCGATGCTGCACGGCGGGCATTCCTGGACGGGCGTCGTGCGATGCGAGACGTCGGGCCACCTCGCCCGCGACGAGGCCTCCGCGATCGCCGATCGCTCCGCCGCCGTGCTGCCGCTCGTCGCGAGCGAGCCGCACGTCGACCCCCGGGCGCCGCAGAACCTCGTGCCGATCGGGGCGCTCGAGCGCGAGCTGCGACACCGCATGGGCGACCGCGGCCTGGTGTACCGGGCGCTACGGCATGCCGTGATGCGGCCCGAGATCCAGCAGGAGGCGTCGTGACCGGCGAGCAGGTCGGCCGCGTCCTCGGCTCCCAGCACTCTTCGACGAGTGCGTTCCGCGTCGTGCTCGACGACGACGACTTCCTGCAGCTCGACGACCTGGTGGTGGTGCGCACCCAGGTGCCGAAGGCGGGCGAGGTGCGCACGTACGGCGTGGTCACCGAGGCGGAAGCCGTCTACGAAGGCGCAAGCTACGAGAGCGATACCCACCGCATCGCCGAGCTCGGCATCATGCCGGCGGCGAAGGTGCGCACGGCGCAGGTGCAGGTCACGCGTGTCGACCCCGAGGTGTGGGTCTCCCCCGACCCGGGCGAAACGGTGGAGCGGGCGACCGGGGACGAGCGCGCGAAGGCGCTGTACGTCGACGAGATGGGTCGCCCGCTCGCCGTCGGCATCGGGCGCGACGAGCTGCCGGTCCACGTCGACCTCGATTTCTTCGACGGCCGTAAGGGCGGCCACATGTCGATCAGCGGCATCTCGGGCGTCGCGACGAAGACGTCGTTCGCGTTGTTCTTCCTGCGCATGCTCTCGGCCCGTGAGCACACGGCGATCGTCGGCGAGGGCGCGTCGAACATGCGGGTGCTCGTGTTCAACGTGAAGGGCGAGGATCTGCTCTGGCTCGACCGGCCCAACGTCCGCTTCGACGACGAGGCGCGCGAGGGCTGGGCCGCGCTCGGGGTCGAGCCGGTGCCGTTCCCGTCGGTGGCGTTCTGGGCGCCGCCGAAGCGTCGCTCCGGCGACGTCGTGGTACCCGACACCGGCGGACGGCTCGACGGCATCGAGGTCTTCTCGTGGACCCCGCGGGAGTTCATCGACGACGACCTGCTGCAGTTCTGCTTCACCGACGCGAACGACGCGAAGAACCAGATCCCGTTCATCCGTGAGCGGGTACAGACCCAACTCAAGCGGTTCGCGGTGAACGTGGCGGGGCGCCCCGGCGCGGTCGTGTTGCGTGACCCGTCGCAGACGCCGGGGGGGCGCTGGGGCGCACAGGAGATGAGCGCCGGCCCGGGCGAGCCCATCGTCGAGGACCTCCCGTCGCTCGTGACCGCGCTCGACGTGTTCCTCGAGCTGGAGGACGGCGGCGAGCCCGATCAGGCCTGGACAGGGCGCGTGATGCCGAGCACGGTCTCGGCGTTCATGCGGCGCCTGCACGCGGCGTCCTCGCGTCTGGGGCATCTCGTTCGAGCCGGCGAGAGCCATCGGCTCGACCGCGGCGCCGCGACCGTCACGGTCGTCGCGATCCAATCCCTGCACGAGCAGGCGCAACGGTTCGTGGTCGGCGCGCTGCTCGCCGAGACCTTCCGAGAGAAGGAGGAGACCGGCCAGCGGCTGCCGCTGTCGGTGATCGTGCTCGACGAGCTCAACAAGTACGCGCCGCGCGAGGGCACCGGCCCGCTCAAGGACATGCTGATCGACATCGCCCAACGCGGTCGCTCGCTCGGCGTGCTGCTCGTCGGCGCCCAGCAGACGGCGAGCCGTGTGGCGCCCGAGGTGCTCGAGAACGCGGCGATCCGGGTGAGCGGGCGCCTCGACGCCGCCGAAGCCGAGCGCGCCGAGTACGGGTGGATGCTGCCCTCGACGCGGGCCCGTGCCAGGTTGTTGAAGCCCGGCACGATGGTGATCTCCCAGCCCGCGATCCCCGTGCCGCTCGTCGTGACCTTCCCCTTCCCGCCGTGGGCGACGCGGAAGGAGGAAGTGGACGAGGCCGCCGGCCCCGATCCGTTCGACGGGCTGTAGCGGCGCCTTCCCCCCGCATGAAGATCCTCCACACGTCGGATTGGCACATCGGCCGCCGCCTCGGCCGCCACGATCGCGCGCAGGAGTTCCGCGACGTGCTGGACGAGGTCGTCGTGATCGCCGACGAGCGCGACGTCGACCTCGTCCTCGTCTCAGGCGACGTGTTCGACCGGCCGATCCCGCCCGTCGAGGCCCTCGCGCTCGGCATCGACGCGCTGCTGCGGCTCGCCGAGCGTCGCCCGGTCGTCGTCGTGGCCGGCAACCACGACTCTCCCGACCTGTTCGAGGCGCTCGCACCCCTGCTGCGCGACCAGGGCCGGGGGGTGCACCTCGTCGGCACGATCAAGCGTCCCGACGCCGGCGGCGTGCTCGGGCCCCAGGCGCTCGGGGTCGACGCGGTGGTCGCCTGCTTCCCGTTCCTGCGGGAAGGCCGCGTCGTCGACTTCATGCGCGACGCCGGCGAGTGGTACGGCGAGTACGCCGGGCGCGTCGCGAAGGTCACCTCTGCCTACAACGAGGCCCTGGTGGCTCGCGCGGGCGACTCGCTCGTGCCGATCCTGATGGGCCACTTCCTCGTGGGCGGGGTGAAGGTCGACGCGGGTGCGCCCCGCGGCGAGCGCGAGCTGCACATGGGCGCCGCGTACACGGCCACGGCGCAGGCGATCCCCGCGGGGCCGCAGTACGTGGCGATGGGTCACATCCATGCACCGCAGCCGGTGCCGGGCGCGCCGGTCCCCGCGGAGTACGCGGGGTCGCTGCTCTGCCTCGACTTCGGCGAGGCGGGTGAGCGCAAGCGCGTCGTCGTCGTCGACGTCGAGCCCGGACGGCTGGCGACGATCGATTCGGTGCCGCTCACGAGCGGGCGACCGCTCGAACGCGTGACCGGCACCTGGGCGCAGATCGAGGGTCGCGGCGACGAGCTGCGAGGGCGCTTCCTCGACCTCACGGTGCAGGTGGGCGGCACCGACACCGACCTCGCCCGCCGGGCGGCCGAGACGTTCCCCTACCTGGTGAACGTGCGGGCGCTGCGCCCGGAGGGCCGCCGCACGGAGCGACCCGACGGCGCGGCCAGACCGACCGACGAGGAGCTCTACGCCGAGTTCACGCGGCGTGCGACCGGCGAGGATCCCCCACCCGAGCTCGTGGCGCTGTTCCGCGAGGTGCTGGAGGACGCCGCCGATGCGACCGCTTGAGCTGAGGCTGAAGGGGTTCCGGTCCTACCGGGAGGAGACCGTGTTCGATTGGCGCGGCCGCCACCTGGTCGGCGTCGTCGGGCCGATCGGCGCGGGGAAGAGCTCGATCCTCGAGGCGATCGCCTTCGCGCTCTACGGCAAGACCCCGACGTTCGAGCGCGACACGAAGTCGCTGATCAACCAGACGGCGAGCGAGTGCCACGTCGAGCTGCGCTTCGAGGTCGACGGCCAGGTGTGGCGCGCGACGAGGGGGCTCCGGCGCAAGGGAGCGTCGGGCCACCAGCTGCAGCGCCTCGAGACCGACGAACCCGACGCTGCAATCCTGGAGCCGATCACGGGCGAGAAGCCGGTGCGCGAGCGGGTCGAGCGGTTGCTCGGCATGGACTTCGCGGCGTTCTGTCGCTCCGTGCTGCTCGCGCAGAACCGGTTCGCCGACTTCCTGAAGGCCACACCGAGGGAGCGCAACGAGGTGTTGAAGGGCGTCTTCGGGTACGAGCGCTTCGACGGGGCGCTCGAAGCCGCGAAACGACGCGTGACGGCGGCGCAGCTACTCCTGGAGTCGCTCGACCGCGAGGGCTCCCAGCTCGCGTCGGCGCGTGAGCAGCTCGACGTGGCCGAACGGCGACTCGTGGCCGCGACGGCGAGAGCCACCGCGCTCGAAGCGGTCCGGGAGCCGTACGAACGAGCCGCGGCGGCGGCAGGCGAGGCGGCGCTGCGAGCGCGCGAGGCGGAGGCCGCAGACGAGCGGCTCACGCAGACCGCATCGTCGCTGCCGGCCGCCGACGAGATCGACGAGGCCGCCGACGTGGCGGAGGCGTCCGCGACGGCCGTCGAGCAGGCGGAGGAGGCCGTGGGGCTCGCCGAAGCCGCCCGCGCCGATGCCGAGGCGGCCCATGCGGCCGTGGCGGAACGCGTCGGCGACCAGGTCGCCTTCGCGTCGCTCGTGACCGAGCACGAACACCTCGTGGTCGCGGCCGAGCGCGCCACGAGGGAGCGAGAGCAGGCCGACGCCGCAGCTCGCGAGGCCACGGAGACCGTCGAGCAGCTCGGTGCCGTGCGCGAACGGGTGATCGCCGCCCTCGCCGAGGCCGAGCGCTCACTCGCCGCCGCGAGCGCGTCGGTCGCCGACGCCGAGCAGACCCTGCACGCTGCCCGTCACGCCGACATGGCCCGCACCCTGCGCGCCGAGCTCGTGGCCGGGGAGCCGTGTCCCGTCTGCGAACAGGCTGTGGCGACGATCCCGAGGGCCGGACGAGCGCCTGCGATCGCAGGCGCCGAGAGGGCGCTCGAACGCGCACGTCGCGACGAGTCGACGGCACGGGACGCGCACAGGTCGGCAGCCGACGCGGCCACCGCCGCCGATGCGCGACTCGGGCCGGCGCGGGACCGAGCCGCCGAGCGTGCGCTCGGCCTCGAACGGGCCGATGAGGCCGTGCGTGCCGCCGACGCCGCCCTCGCCGCGGCCCAGAGCGAGCTCGTCGACCGACTGGGCGAGGGCGACCCCCGGGCACTGCTCGAGGAGCGGACGCGCGAGCTGGCCGAGGCATCCGCCGCCATCGAGCGCACGAGCACCGCGGCTGCCGACGCGAGGGCGGCCCTGGATCGTGCACGGCGTCTCGGTGAGGAAGGCCGGTCTCGCCTGACCGCGCTCGCGAACAAGATCGCCTCGGTCTGGGGATCGCTCGGCCAGCCCCATGAGGTGGCAGCTGACGCCGCCGCGGTGCGGGCGGCGTTCGTCGAGGCGGCAGAAGCTCTGCTCGAGGGCCACGAGCGGGCTCGCGCCGCGCTGGCCGCGGCCGAGCAGAAGTCCCAGCAGGCGGCCACGGCGATGCGCGTGCTGCTCGACGACGCGGGGTTCGGACCCGACGAGGACCTCACGATGGCGTTGGCGACCGCCTCGGCGGAACGAGGCGCGGCCGAGGAGCAGGTCCGGAGCCTCCGGGCCACGCTCGATGCCGGTGTCGATCTCGACGGCCGGCTCGCGGCGGCCCGAGCGGACCATGCCCTCGCGAGCCGGCTCGTGGCGGACCTGCAACCCTCGCGGTTCCTGGCGTTCTTGTTGGAAGAGGAACGCCAGGCGCTCGCCGAGCTCGGCAGCGTGCACTTCGAGGAGCTCTCGGGCAACGCCTACCGGTTCACCGACGACGACCGGTTCGAGGTCCTGGACATGAACGCTGCGGGCACGGAGCGACGGGCCGACAGCCTGTCGGGCGGGGAGACCTTCCTGGCCTCGCTGGCATTGGCGCTCGCGCTCGCCGAGATGGTGGCACGTGGGGGCGGCAGGCTCGACGCGTTCTTCCTCGACGAGGGGTTCGGCTCGCTCGACCCAGAGCACCTCGACCGGGCGATGGACGGCATCGGCCGGCTCGTGGCGAACGATCCCCGACGCCTCGTCGTGCTCGTGAGCCACGTGGAGCAGATGCGCGAGACGCTGGAGGACCTGATCGTGCTCGACAAGCACGACCTCACCGGCGACACGGTGGTCGTGGCCGGCGCCACGCTGCGGTAGGGAGCGGCCGGCGCCACGCTGCGGCGGGGAGCGGCCGGCGCATGCCGGGCGGCGCGCGTGCGGCCTAGGGCATCGGGACCGGTCCGTCCGGCCGATGACAACTCCGCCGAGACCGACTGAACCCCGGAGCCCACCCTGCCGATAACCCACCCACGCAGACCAGACCCGAACCCTGCCAGGAGCTCGAGTGGTCACCACCAAGAACGGAACGGGCATCGTCAAGATCGCATCGATCAGCCTCGCCGTGCTGCTGCTCGCTGGGGTGGCCGGCTCCCTCGTGATGGGGGCGCGCGCTCGCAGCGCCGCGCTCGAGAACGCGGTGACGCAGGCAAAGGCCATCGCCGACGGCTCGCTCAGCTTGGTGTTCCGCCCCGACGATGTCGACGGCGTCGCCGCCGACGCTCGGGCGGACATGCTGAGCGACCAGATCGGCAGCGTCGTGATCGACCCCAGCGACTTCGACACCGTCACCCTGTGGTCGCCGACCGCCGAGATCCTGTACGCGACCGAGGAAGGCCGCATCGGCAACCAGCTCGACGGAGAACGCGACCGTATCCGCGAGGCGCTCCGAGGCGCCCCGCAGACGCGGGTCTCCGACAGCAGCGTCTCCGTGATGCTGCCGCTGCGCTTCGAGTCCGGCGTCGGCGAGCCGGCGACCGTGGAGCTGACGACCTCCGACGATCCGGTTGAAGCGGCGGGTGCCCCGTGGAGGACGATGGCGTTGTTCAGCGGTCTCGTGCTCCTCTTCGCGATCGGGCTGGTCGTGTGGATCGTGCGACGCCCCGATGAGGCCGATCTTCCCCGCGTCGACCAGCAGGGCGTGATCTCGCCGGCCATGAGGCCCTCGGGGGCACGGCCCGTCGCGGTCCCGGCGCAAGGCATGAAGGAAGAGGGCGACGCCCGGCGCATGGCCGAGGACCGGGCACGCGCCGCCGAGGAGCGCCTGGGAGTGCTCCAGGACCAGTACCGCAAGACCCTCGACGAGCTCCAGCTGGCGCAGAACCGCCTTCGAGAGGCCACGGCATCCACCAGCGATCCCACCTACGAGGAACGGGCGATGCAGGCGGAGCAGCGTGCGGCGATGCTCGAGGACCACGCGCGAAGCGCGGACGAGCGCGCCCGTGCCCTCGATGAGCGTTCGCGGGAGCTGGAGGACCGAGCTCGCCTGTTCGAGCGACAGGCGCAGACGACGCAGGCGGAGCTCGACGAGATGAACCGACGTCTGGCGCAACGACCTCCCGTCGCCGACGGCAACGTCGACGAGCGCCTCGACGCCGCAGAGCAGGAGACGATCGGGCTCCGCGCCGAGCTTGAAGGGGCCCAGACGCAGCTCACCTTGATCCGCCGGGAGCTGGAGACGCTGCGTCCGCAGGCCGACCGCGCCCGGGAGCTCCAGGCGGAGCTCGACGCGATCCACATGGAAGCGTCGCAGGCGCGCGAGAGCTCGGTGAGCTCTCAGGCCGAGCTGAGTTCGAAGGCGCGCGAGCTCGACGATCTCCGGGCGGAAGTTCGAGCGCTGCGGGCAGAGGAGCAGCGCGCGGCGATGCTCCAGGACGAGCTGCGTACGGTCAAGGCCGAGCTCCAGAGCGTCTCGGCATCGCACCGCGCCGAGCTCGTCGAGCGGGAGGTCGACCTCGAAGCGAAGGTCCGCGCGACCAGAGAGGAGTTCCAGGCCGAGCTGTCCCGCCTGGAAGCACGCCACGTCGAGGAGCTCGCGGCGAAGGATGCCGACATCTCGCAGCGGATCGCCGTCGCCGAGGATGCCGCGGAACAGCGGATCGACGACGCCGAACGCGAGCTCGAGGCGCGGACGAGCCGGTTCGCCAATGCCGAGGAAGAGATCTCCACCGCCCACGCCGAGGCGACCCGGCTCGCCAGCGAGCTCACGATCGCGCGTGCCGAGCTCGACACGACCGTCGCCCAGCTCTCCTCGCAGTCCGAGGCACTGCAGCAGGCGACCGAGCGGCTGCAGCAGGTGGAGGGGCAGTCGTCCGACGCCCTCTCGCGCCACGAGCGGCTGACCGCGGAGCTGGAGGCCGCCTCACAGGAGAACGCGGACCTGAACCGGCGTCTCCAGGAGATCGAGGCACGCCGGCAGCTCGAGCTCGCGGACTCCGAAGGCCGCGCCGACATCGACGAGATCCTGCGTGTGACCCAGGAACGCCTCGCCGGCCAGACCGAGAAGCTGATCGCCGCCGAGGAGCGGGTGCACGCGCTGGAACGCCAGGTCGACACCGCGACGACGAAGCTCGATGAGACCGAGAGCGAGCTGCGTCAGCAGCAGATGGCGGCGGCCATGCGTCACCTGCGGGGCGAGGATGCCGAGCAGGGCGATGGCGCGACCGAGGTCGTCGCGGCAGCGGCCAACGCCGGCGATGGCACGCCGATCGAGGACCGCCGCGCGACCTCGCCGTTCGTGAAGGAGCTCTCGAACGATGCGCGCAAGTCGCTGACCAGGATCCTCGGGATCACCCAGATCCTCAAGCACAAGAAGGACGGGAAGGAACAGGCCCAGCTGGTGCGTCAGCTCACCGTCCACACCCGTCGCCTCGAGCACACCGTCGCCGACCTCGCCGATGCGGATCGTCTCGTGCGGGGCGAGGTGGAGCTCACGGTGCGACGGACCGATCTGGAGCCCCTCGTGCGGCGGGTGGTCGAGGAGTCGGGCATCGATGCGGACCACGAGCTGCTGGTCGAGACCGAACGCGTCGTGGTCGCGATCGATCAGCTGCGCACCGAGCAGGTCCTGGCGGGCATGTTGCGGACCTCTGGCGACCGCACGCCCCCGAAGAAGGCGATCGCGGTCCGTGTCACCGCGGCGGACGGCGGCGCCCTCATCACGGTGGAAGACCCCGAGCCCTCGTCCGATGCGTCGCTCAGCCCGCTGGTCACGCGCTTCGCCGAGGTACAGGGCGGCTGGGCGACGGTGGAGAGCCGCGAGAACGGCGGATCGTCGTTCAAGGTGTTCCTGCCCGATGGCGCCGGTTCGGAGCGGCCCGTGGCCGGGACCCGCCCGGTGACGGAGACCACGCCCGAGGCGCTGCACATCGTCGTTGACGCGGTCGAGCCCAGCTCCAGCGAGGCCGGTTCGGAGCTGGTGCAGGAGCTGCACCGGCTCTCCACGGCCGAGGACTGAGCTCCCGGACGGATCGGCGGGGCGGCGAGGGGGCGCCCCGGCGGTCAATCGGCGATGAGCCTCCGGATCGCGTTGGTTCAGCGCCGGCGCAGCACAAGGGCGTCGCCCTGACCGCCGCCGCCGCAGATCGCCACGGCCCCGAGGTCAACCTCGCGCCGGCGCATCTCCATCGCGGCCGTCAGCACGAGGCGTGCCCCGCTGGCCCCGATCGGGTGGCCGAGCGCCACGGCACCCCCGTTCACGTTCACGATCGACTCGTCGACGTCGAGCATGCGGCTGGCGTGCAGCGCCACCGCCGCGAACGCCTCGTTCACCTCGACGACCTCGAGGTCGGAAGCCACGAGCCCGGCCTTCTTGAGCGCCTTCTCGAGCGCGAGGGCGGGCACGGTCTGCAAGGACGCGTACCGGTCGGCCGACATCCCGAACGCGACGATCTCCGCGATCGGGTCGAGCCCGAGCTGCTCGGCGCGCTGATCGCTCATCACGACGAGTGCCGCCGCACCGTCGGAGATCTGCGACGCGTTGCCCGCCGTCACCGTGCCGTCGTCGGTGAACGCGGGCCGCAGCCCGGCGAGGGCTTCGCGGGTCGTGTCGGCGCGTATGCCCTCGTCACGGTCGAACCGCAGGGGATCGCCGCGGCGCTGCGGAACCTGGACGGCGACGACCTCCTCGGCCAGCCGTCCCGCTTCCCAGGCATCGTCGGCTCGGGCGTGTGATCGAGCCGCCCACCAGTCCTGCTCCTCGCGACCGATGCCGAGCTCCGCGTTGATCGCGTCGGTGCCCTCCCCCATGTGCCGGTCGTCGAAGGCACACCACAGGCCGTCGTGGATCATCGTGTCGAGCATCGGGGAATGTCCCAGTCGAGCCCCCTGACGAGCCTTGGGGAGCGCGAACGGGGCGTTCGTCATCGATTCCATGCCCCCGGCGATCGCGACCTCGAGCTCACCGGCCCGGATCATCTGATCGGCCATCGCGACCGCCGACGTCCCCGACAGGCAGACCTTGTTGATCGTGACGGCCGGGATCTCGATCGGGATGCCCGCCGCGATCGCCGCCTGCCGGGCGGTGATCTGCCCCTGCCCGGCCTGCAGCACGTGGCCCATGATCGTGTACTCGACGGCATCCGGCGCGACGCCGGCCCGCGCGAGCGCCTCCCGGATCGCGATGGCGCCGAGGTCGACGGCGCGCAGCCCGGCCAGAGAGCCGTCGAACCGTCCGATGGGCGTGCGGGCACCCGCCACGATGACCGACGTCGTCATGCGATGAGTGTATCCGCCGACCGGACCCGCACGGTTGCGGGCGGGCGGTCAGGGACGCGTCGCGAGCGCCTTCTCGATCACCTCGAGGATCTCGTCGCGAACGAGCTCGTCCCGGGCGATGAGGGCGTCGCGCAGGGCGGCGTGCACGTCGGCGTTCAGCTCCAGCACCTCGCGCACGCGTTGGCGCTGCTGCTCGAGGATGTCCTCGACCCGCTGGCGGCCTTCCTTGTCGGCGAGCACCTTGCCGACGAGGTTCGGGCCGCCGATCGGCCCGTCGGTGATCGCGTCGAACGAGATCAGCGAACCCGCCATGCCGAAGGACCCCACCATGCTGGCCGCGAGGGTCGTGGCGTGGGCCAGGTCGGCCGCCGGACCGGTGCCGGTGTCGCCGATGCAGAGCTCCTCGGCCACCAGACCGCCCAGGGCGATCGCGATGCCCGCCTCGATCTCGGAGCGGGTGCGCGTGAAGCGCTCCTCGGAGTCGCCGTGGGCGAGCAGCCCCAGCGACGCCCGGCGCTTGATGATCGAGAGCACCTCGAGACGTCGGTTCTGCCCGACGAAGTGGGCGACCGTCGCGTGACCCGCCTCGTGGGTGGCGACGGCCTCGCGATCCTGCTCGGTGTAGACGACCGGCTGCTTCAGGCCGACCTCCTCGGTGAACTTCGCCTCGAGCACGTCGTCGAAATTCATGTCGCGCCGGCCCTCGCGCAGCGCGACCAGCAACCCCTCGTCGAAGAGGTGCTCGATCATCACTGGTGTGTAGCCGAACGTCTCGTAGGCGATGCGCTCGCGCATCGAGCGATCGTCGAGCTGCTGGTGGTGGCGCTTGCGGTCGAGGAAGTAGTCGATCAGGTCGAGCCGCCCCTGCTTCGTCGGCACGTCGAAGTAGAGGCGGCGGTCGAACCGGCCCGGCCGCACGAGCGCCGGGTCGAGCGAGTCGCCGCGGTTCGTCGCGGCGATCAACAGGATGTTGTGGTACTCGGACTTGATCGGGGTGAGCTGCCGGTCGCTCGGCAGGTACGCGTTGACCCAGCCGATCATGCGGCCCCGCAGCCGCTTGCGCAGCGGCGGCTGGTCGAACGACTGCAGCTGGATCAGGAGCTCATTGACCATCGAGCCGCCGTCGCCCCCGCCCATGAACGCCTCGGTGGTCCGCGCCATGCCACCGCCTTCGGGCACCGCCTTGCTCACCGCGCCCCGTGACATGCCGATCGCATCGATCTCCTCGATGAACCCGATCGCGCCCCCTTCCTTGCGCGCGGCCTTGCGCAGGGCCTTGAAGAACGAGCGGATGCGGTAGGCGGTCATGCCCTGCCACATCGACTGGAACGCCGGCGCCGAGATGAACAGGAAGGGAACGCCCGCCTGTTTGGCCATCGCCTTGGCCAAGTAGGTCTTGCCCGTGCCGGGCGGCCCCTCGAACAGGATGCCTCGGCGGGGCGTGCCGCCGAGCTCGTCCTTGAACGTGGCGTAGCCGAGGAAGACGTCGAGCGAGCGCACGACCTCGTCGACCTGCGTGTCGAGCCCCTTGATGTCGGTGAGGCCGGCTTCCACCTGCTCGGGATAGACCGTGATGTGGGGCGACTTCCCGTTGATCAGGGGCAGCGCCACCATGATCATCACGGGGATCAGGATCAGCAGGGGGAACAGCAGGAAGATCCACTGGTCGGGCAGCGAGGGCAGCGTGAGCGGGTTGCCGCTCGAGTAGCGGCGGAACAGGTACCAGTCCACGAGGAAGACGACGAGGATCGCGCGCACGATCCGCTTGAGCTTCGTACGCTCTCGCTGACGGAAGACGTCGGCGCGGCCCTTCTGTAGGAGCATCGACCCTTCCAGCAGGGCCGTGGCGTCGGCCGGTTCCTTGTTCGACACGGGCAGCTCCTCACGCTCGCGTGGGCTCGGTTCCCCTCGGTGACACGTTCCGAGGGGTCAACCCTACGCCGGGCGGCCTCCCCCGGACATCGGTCCTTCGGCCCAGAAGGCCCATCGCAGGTCGTGGCATCGGGCCCGGGTCTCACGACGGAAGCCGTTACAGTGCAGCTCGTGGCCCGGAAGAAGCATCCGCCGATCAGCGACGACGACCGGGCGGTGATCGGCGCCCTGCTGCGGGAGGTGCGTCGGGCCGCCGGGTTCCGATCGGCCGAAACCGCCGCGGGCGCCCAGGGGTGCCCCGCGTCGCGACAGACGATCTACGCGTACGAGCGGGGCGGACTCGTGCCGTCGTTGGTGCAGTTCCTGGAGCTCGTGGAGTTCTACGTGCTGGGTCTCTCTCCGACCCCGGCGACCGGCAGGAAGCCGGAGCCCGACCTGCGTGCCCTCGGCGTGTCCGCCGTGACGCGAGCGCTCACCCTTTCGGCCTACCACGTGACCGAGGCCCACGACCTGATCGCGCGCATGCAACCCCCGCTCGGTCGTACCGACGACGGGCATCGGCCGTGACGATCGAGCTCACCGACATCGACCACGTGGGCATCGCCGTGCCCGACCTCGAGGCCGCCGTCGACGAATACCGGCGCCTGCTCGGCGTCGAGCCCTCACACCGCGAGCGCGTCGAGGACCAGGGCGTCGAGGAGGTGCTGTTCGCCGTCGGCTCGTCGTACGTGCAGCTGCTCGGCGCCCTTGGCACCGCGACGCCGGTCGGACGGTCGCTCACCTCGCGGGGCCCGGGCCTGCATCACATCGCCTACCGGGTCAGCGACGTCGCGGCCGCGCTCACGCACCTGCGCGATGCGGGCGCCCAGCTGATCGACGAGCATCCCCGCCCGGGGTCGCGCGACACGTTGATCGCGTTCGTGCACCCGCGCTCGATGGGAGGCGTGCTCGTCGAGCTCGTGCAGGAACGCTGACCGCTCGCGCCCTACGGCAGGTCGGTGAGGCCTTCCTCCGGGGCGTTCACGAGCACGGTGACGTTGCCCTCGGGGAGCCTGCCCTCGCCCATCAGCTGGTGCGCGAGGCCGGTCTCCTCGTACGTGAAGACCTTGCCGAGCGTGGTCTGGATCTTGCCGTCGCGCACGAGGTCGTTGAACGCCGCGGCTTGCTCGTCGTTGAACAGGTGCGAACCCTGATAGCGCTTCTGCAGGAACCAGAGGTAGCGCACGTCGACCAACGTGTCGTAGCCCGAGGTGCCGGCGCAGATCACGACCATGCCGCCTCGGTCGGCCACGAAGATCGACGTCGGGATCGTGTCCTCGCCCGGGTGCTCGAACACGATGCGCGGGTTCACCCGCTCGCCGAGCACGTCCCAGATCGCCTTGCCGAACGCCTTCGCACCGTCGAACCACGTCTTCCACTCGGGGCTGCTCGAGTGCGGCGGGATGCCCCAGTGGTCGAAGTCCTTGCGATTGATGTACCCGACCGCGCCGAGCTGCTTCGCGAACTCGCCCTTCTCCTCGCTGCTCACCACCGCGATCGCACGCCCGCCGGCGTTCGCGACGAGCTGCACCGCGAGCGAGCCGAGCCCGCCGCTCGCGCCCCAGACGAGTACCGCGTCGCCCGGCTCGACGGTGTGCGGCGGCCAGCCGAAGAGCATGCGGTAGGCGGTCGCGCCCGTGAGTGTGGGGGTCGCGGCCTCCTCCCATGTGAGGAAGTCGGCCTTCGGCAGGCACTGGTGGGCCTGCACCTTGCAGAACTGCGCGGTGCCGCCCCAGCACGTCTCGTAACCCCACACGCGGAACGAGGCGGCGAGGCCCGGGTCGCGCCCGGTCTTCACCCAGGGGTCGTCGAGGTCCCACTGCCCGGCGTGCACGACGACCCGGTCACCGACCTCGACGTTCGTGACCTGGTCGCCCACGGCGTAGACGACGCCGGCAGCGTCGGAGCCCACGATGTGGAAGTCGGTCGGCTCCCCGAAGCGTGCTTGCCCCTTCGTGACGTCGATCGGCGTGCCCCACGCCGCCCAGACGTTGTTGAAGTTCACACCCGAGGCCATGACCATCACGAGCGCGTCGTGCGGCCCGAGCTCGGGCACGTCGACGACCTCGTCGAGGATCGCCGTCGTCGGATCGCCGAAGCGATCCGGCCGCACGAGCTGCGCGTGCATCTGCTTCGGCACCTCGCCGACCGGCGGGATCTCCCCGATGTCGTACAGGTCCTTGCCCATCAGTTCTCACACACCTTCCACGCGTCGGACGACAGGCCCGCATGTTATCGACGGCGACGAGGGCCGAACGTGCGGCCAGGGCCCCCGGTCAGACCGCGGGCGGGAGCTCGGCGACCGCGCACGTGGCCGCTTGCGGGCACCACGAGCAGTACACGCCCGGGGTGAGGGCAGCCTCGCGGCCGTTCGACAGGGCCGCTGCGGCCCGTGCCGCGGCGATCGCTCGGTCGGCGGCGTGCTGCAGGAGCTCTTCGGTGACGTCCTCGGCCTGCCAGGTTCCGCTCTCGAGGAAGAGCGACGCCGCGCGGTAGGGAGGCACCCCGAACCGCAGCGTCATCACGAGCGCGTAGAAGCGCATGTCCTCGGCGAACTCGGGGTAGGCGGACCCGGTCTTCAGGTCGACGACGAGCCGCGTCGCGCGGTTCGGCTCGAGCCGGTCGGGCACGCCGAGCACGAGATCGATCTGCCCCGAGAGGACGAGGTCGCCGCCGAGCAGCTCTGCCCGCACCCGCAGCTCGCTGATCGGTGAGAGCTCGCGCCGCAGCGGCTTCAACGGTGGGAACGACCCCTGGAAGAGCGTCACCCGCCGCGCAACCTCCATCAGCGCGTCGTCCTGCTCGGAGACCGAAAGCTCACGCCAGTACTCGCCGAACCGTTCCTCGCGTTCGAGCACGCGCCCGACGGCGACCTGCGCGATCTCGTGTGGGTCCATGCCGTCGCGAGCACCGACCTCGACCTCGATCGCCTTGTGGAGCAGGACGCCGTGGGCGCTGCGCACCGAGTGCGCGAACGGCGGCGCCTCCCCGGCGAGCACGGACCGGAACAGGCCCTCGCATCGCTGGTGCTGGTTGAGCTTCTCCTTGCCGAGCCACAGGGGTTCGGCCAGCTCGAGCTCGCGGGCGGCGCCCTCGATGCGGTCACGCAGCCGCTGCGGGAGGTCGGCGGGGAACGTCGGGCGATCGCCGGTGCCGATCAGGCCCTCGAGGGTGCGGCGCTGCGGATCGGTGAGCTGCACCGGGCCATGGTATGCAAGGAGACCGACATGGCCGAGACCCCCGACGAGATCCTGCGTGCGCTCGCCGACCCCCAGCGACTGGCGATCGCCGGCATGCTGGCCGGCGGGGACAAGGGGGCCGACCAGCTGGCGGCCGCTGCCGGCATCACGGTCGCGAGGGCCCACAAGCACCTGAATCGCCTGACCGCGACCGGGATCGTGCGCGTGAACGACGACCGGCACACGTACCGGCTCGATCCCGAGACCCTGCGGTGGGCGGCGGAGCAGGTGGGGCCGCCGCGCGAGGCAGGCCTCGCCCTCGGCGCC